>JBCBZV010000120.1:0-12342 GCA_039815155.1 Pseudomonadota bacterium | reverse complement strand
GTGCGCTGATCGCCTGCGGGCTCATAGGGCGCGCTCAGCTTGAAGCGGCGCCCGCCCTCGAGCTTGTCCCAGGCGCGATCGGGCCGATGCGGCGCCCAATGCTCCGGCCTCGGTAGATTCAGCAATGTATAAGACGTTATCTCTGATAGCTAATCCATTTGCACCAAATACCCCTGTTACAACGGTCTCCGGTATCGCGTTCGTTTGTGTTGTGTCTATTTTCATAACCGCCTGGTCCGCAAACAGCGCAATGTAGAGGTCATTCTCATCGAGTAATAAATAGGCTCCGTTAGACACTTCAGCGAAGATCACGGACGGCGCCTCATTTGTATCAGACAGATCTACTTTGATGACTCTTCTTCGTTCGGCAATATACAAGTCATTGCCCTGAATCACTATGGAGCTTGGTTCATCAAGAGAAGAGACAACATTAGTAAGCTCAAATACAAATGGTGATGTCAAAATCAAAAGGAGGGCAGCGGTTGCAGAATTCATTTTTGCGCTCGACCAAAATTTCTTAAAGAGAATTGCTTGCCGTCAATAGATCGTTGACTTGTGTATGCAGCAGCTGTCATTCGAAAAATGTTTTTCTATCAATTATATACTTATCGTTCAATATAAAATTATATATCAGTAAAGTGTCCACACCCAACCACCTTTCTCCCGTGATGGAGCCGTGAATTTTGGTCTACAGGCCTCGCGAGGCTTCGAACTCTCCGTACCGTTTGCGGAGATCGGCAACTACACGATCCGCTGCCTCATATTCTAAGAAGACCTGTTGTTGCGTTACTAAATCATCCTCAACACGGATAACTGAAACCACGCGGCCCGATATATCGATCACGTCTTTTGCGACGTTCCAAAACTCGCCGGAAACGGCCACGGCTATCGAAAGACCCACGACATGGTTGCCAGCAGTTTTTAAACAGGAAGTGACGGTATAGCCGATGTCTCTGGTGCCGGACCCATTGAATGAATTTTTCCAAAACTCAACGACGTTCGCTGTACCGTGCAGATTGAATTCATCGCGGCCATAGTGAACCGTTGTCGCATCTGTGTAGATCGCATCTTTCGCGAGAAACGAGCGCATTTCTTCCCAATTTATTGCATCTATGGCCGAAAGATAACGTAGCGCGACCGAATCTGGATCGCATGCCAACGAATGGCTGCTTGCGAATAGCATCGCAAATAAACTGTTCTTCCAATCTTTCATCCTTCGCCTCTAAATCGATTGTATCCATGCATCCAAAAACACAATTTAATGGGTTCACGGCACAGCGGAATGACCGGCCAGAGAGCGTACAAGTCCATTTGGGCCTTTTGCTTTCCCATAATCGTACCTGCTCTCAGAGAGAACACTCTTCACCGCATCAGCTAATGATGGTCCGATGGTACTCGCGGGGGGCATCGCGTAGCCTTAAGAGGCAAAGTTGAGAGCTTCCATTAGCGCAGCACAGGCAGCGTATATTCCACCGTAACGCCGCCACCTAATGGCCAACCGAACGCGGCCCACAGCATGGTCATCACTAGGCCAAATGCCAGCATCATCATGGAGTAGGGCAGCATGGTCGCTGTTAGGCTTCCCAATCCGAAGTTCTTGTCCCAGCGTCGGGCGAAGGTAAGGACTAGTGGGAAGTAGGGCATGAGCGGGGTAATGATGTTCGTCGCTCCGTCACCGGCTCGATAGGCAGCGGTGGCCATTTCTGGGCTGACCTGGGACAGCATTAGCATCGGCACGACTACCGGGGCGAGGAAGGCCCATTTCGCACTCGCTGATCCTACGAAAAGATTTAAAAAGGCAGCAAATAGCACAACCGAACCCAGGATTCCCCATAGCGGCAGTGCAGAGGCTTCGATTAGGGCGGCGCCTTTTATCGCAAGGATCAATCCGAGATTGGACCAGTTAAACATTGCGACGAAGTGCGCGGCCATAAACGCGAGTACCAAGTAGTAGCCCATATCGCGCATGCCGCCGCTCATCATGTCCACGACGTCTCGATGGGAGCGGATCGTTCCGGCCGCCGAGCCATAGGCCCAGGCGGTTGAGAGAAAGAGAACGAAAAAGCCAGCGATCAAGGAGTTGTAAAAGGGTGTGAGTCGCGCTTGTATCGAACAGTCGCCGGCTTCGAGAGCATCGGTACTACAAGCTGCTTCATTGATTAAAGGTGTGTCCGGTCCGAACACTAGGAATAGCCAGAAGAGCGTCACTCCTAGAAGAGCGATCCCGGCATTCCGCAAACCTCGACTTTCCTCGGCACTGATTTCCCGGTCCACGTCCGCCATTGGTACGTCTTCGCCTGCTGTTTTTGCTTGCCATTGACCGAGTCTTGGTTCGATCCAAGCGTCCGTTACGTACCAGATAATAGGCAGGTAGATGAACAGCATTCCTACAATGAAATACCAGTTCCCAGCAATGTTGGTTGGGAATCCAGAAACCAGGATTCCGGCCGCTTCGGAGGTTATGCCCAGGAGCAGCGCGTCGAGCTGGCCCATGACTAAGTTTGCCGAGAATCCCCCGGATACACCCGCGAATGCGGCGGCGATGCCCGCGATCGGGTGCCGACCGGCGGCTGCAAAGACGATTCCTGCCAGAGGAATAAGAACGACGTAGGCCGCGTCGGCAGCGAGATTGCCTAGCATTGCGATCAAAGCAATAAGAGGTGACAACAGATATTTGGGTGCATCGCCTACAGCGGCTCGCATTGCCGTTCCGAACAATCCGGAACGCTCTGCGACGCCTGCACCGAGCATGACCGTGAGTACCAATCCCAACGGATGAAAGTGCGCGAAGGTCTCAGGCATGTAGACAAACAAGCGTGCCAAGTTTTCACCCGACAGCAAGCTCTTGGCTGAGACGACGCCATCGATGCCAATGCCAAAACGCGCCTTTTGTGCATCTGGCATTCCGGCGAGGATCTCTGGAGCGAGGGTCTCGGATAACCCCAGGACCTGGGCCAGTACGGAGAGCGCAGTGATGATGCCAATCAAATACAGGAATAGGAACACTGGATCCGGCAGAGCATTACCTGTTCGCTCAACCCAGCCGAGAAATCCAGAGGTGCTACGAGTACTAGCGGCGTGATTTGTGTTCATTCTGGGTTTCCATATTGAAAAAACATCGCAGAGTTAACAATGCCGACTACGCGGGAGTAGTGCTTAGCTTTAACTCGGTCGACATGGATCACAGCATATTGTCGGCTTGTCGCTAGGTAAGCAATGCACGCATTGTTTCGTTCGTTGCATCGCGTTCAGGCTTGAAACCTGAATTGACCTATTTACACAGCACATTTGGCAGTCTGTGCACTTTCGTATATCTTCTTTACTAACTTTGCGCGGTCGCAAGGTCTAAATCAAAAAAACACCGCAAGCTACCGACCGCCACATCCGGATATCCGGTGGAACTTCCTTTGGAGGTAGCATGAAGCACTTTTGGGTGGCTTCAGCGGTGTGCCTGTTCCCTTTCTTTGGGATCACGGCGCAAGCTCAAAGCTATGATTCGATTCTCGGTGACGCGCTAAGCATCGCCGAACCCGGTTCACATTGGTTTGCCGTTGTTGGCGATGATCAGGCGGTGCTCATCGATGGTGATGCGGGCAGTGTCGAAGGTTCGCTGACCCTATCCATGTTCTCCCCCGCGATCGAAGCTCATTTAGCTAAGGGCCGAATCTACTCCTACGGAAGTTTCTATACGCGCACCTACTACGGCGAGCGTACAGACGCGGTACTCACCTTCGACGTGTCATCGGCTAGGCCAGTAAGCGAAATCATTATTCCTCCTAAGTCTGCAGGTATTGGCCACGGGGGCATGATCGGACTTATCGAAGACCGATTCGTCGGGGTTTGGAATATCACGCCAGCCATGTCGGTCAGCGTTGTAGATACCTTAGAAGACCGTTTTGTAGGAGAGATCTCAACCCCTGGATGTGCTGGAGTCTACCCGGTGGCCGCGGGCTTCCTGATGGCCTGTGGTGATGGACGCTTGCAGTTCATTCGTCTGGACAGCGCTGGCGCTGAGGTCGAGCGTTTGCGCAGCGACTCGTTCTTCACAATCGATCAGGACCCGGTTTTTGACTTCGCGGTCCCGACGGCTACCGGTTGGATGTTCCTAACTCTCGAAGGACTGGTTTACGAGGCGTCTGTCAGCGAAGGGCAGATTTTTCTTAGTGAGCCTTGGTCTATCAATCCTAAAGATGAACCTAATGGCACGGACTTAAATGGAGTGCCGATCGATCCGGACGACGCATGGCGCATCGGTGGTAAACAGGCTTTCGCCTTCAACCCCGCGACCGGTTTGCTCGTAACCGTAATGCACGAAGGCGGGGGACAAGAAACCTTCGAAGATGCGGGGACTCAGCTGTGGGCCTTTAGTACGGTGACGCAACGCCGCGCCTACGTCATTGATCTTGATGAAGAGAGCAAAGCGCGCTCTGTCGAACTGACAGCGGACCAAGAGCCGTTGCTGATCGTTGCCCCTGAGAAGGGCGACGAGTTGCAAATCCGGGACGGCCTTAGTGGCCGATTATTGCGCGTCGTGCCGGAGATTTCCGGATCCGCACTGCAACGGCTGGAGTAGACCATGGATTCCATGCTCCAACTCGCTATCGCCATTCCCCTGTCCCTACTTTTCTTCAGTGCGGGTCGCCACAAACTAATGGATCGAGAATTTCGCACCCAACTCGCCGCTTACGAGCTATTGCCGATGGCGCTGCTGGCTCCGGCAGGCCTGCTACTGGCGGCGATTGAGCTTCTAACAGGTTTGCTACTTCTAGTACCGCTGCTGCGACCTGCGGCCGGGTTCACAGCTGCGGGCTTGCTGCTGCTTTATGCGACGGCCATGACCGTGAATCTGCTGCGTGGTCGTCATGATCTGGACTGTGGGTGCGGTGGTGACGGCCAAGTTATTTCCTACTGGCTTGTTCTTCGGAATGTTTTGTTGGCCATCGCAGCAAGCGCTTTGTTATTACCGGGATCTAGTCGCTCCTTAGAGCTTTCTGAGTATCTTGCACTGGGTTTATCGACAGCCGTCGCATCGCTGTTGTATTTGACGATCAAGCAGCTGTTAGTGAATCAGGTTGCGCTGAAGCCGAGGGGATCGCATGAGTCTTGAAACGCTAAATGTCCTGGTAGTGATTCAAAGCGTTGTGTTGGCGCTCTTGGTCCTTGTCGTGTTCGCCCTTGCCCGTCAAATCGGCATCTTACATACGCGCCTCGCTCCCGCGGGTGCTTTGATGAACAGTGCGGGACCAGAAGTCGGTCAGCCGGCTCCGTTACTTGAACTGCTAGATATCGAAGGCAGAGCCATAACGGTCGGTGGTATGCAAAGTACTGGGATGCTGATCCTGTTCGTTTCACCGACCTGCCCGGTCTGTAAGGAATTGGTACCGGTGGCGAAGTCGTTGGCCAAAAGAGAATCGCTCAAACTGCTCTTTGCGAGCGACGGCTCTACCCCCGAGAAGCATCAAGCGTACCGGTCTCGCCATGCGCTAGAAGACTACGCCTATCTTCTATCGCCTGAACTTGGAATCAGGTTTGCCGTAGACAAGCTGCCCAATGCTGCACTTATTAGTGCAGACGGGATCTTGCGCTCAAGGGGTTTGGTGAATAGCCGCGAACACTTGGAGAGCTTGGTTGAGTCGATGCTTAGCGGGTATCCATCCATTCAGGACTACCTCGTGCAGGAGCAGCAGTTGGAGCGTGTTTCATGAGATCGACAAACGAGTTAATGGCCGAACTGCTCAATGACATCGATGCCGTAACAACCGGCGCGGTTCGTTTTTTCGCAAACCGCACTTCCCGGCGCTCCTTTCTGGGTCGCTTAGGGGCGGTAGCGACCGGAGTTGGCGCTTTCCCTTTGCTTCCCATGGCACGAGATTCTGGCCCAGCAATGGATTTGGGAGCTTCTGCCGTTCGGGAGGTTGACGCCTCCTCTCCATCGAGCGCGGAGCCCTTACCAGAAACAGAGTCGTTACAAGCAGTGGCTGCGGAGAGTCCGATTGAAGTCCCTGCCGAAAACTCTGTTGAAAAAGTAATCCCGGAGATGGGCGACGAGCAGAGCTGTGATTACTGGCGTTACTGCGCCTACAGCGGACAGATTTGTAGCTGCTGCGGTGGAAGCATGACGCAGTGCCCCGCAGGGGCAGAAACCGCAAGCGTTGCCTGGATAGGTACTTGTCATAACCCCACGGATGGCAAGGACTACCTGGTTTCTTACAACGACTGTTGTGGCAAGGCGAGTTGCGGTCGCTGTGGTTGTCACCGCTCCGAAGGAGACAGGCCGGTGTACTTTCCCCCAAAATCAAATAGCATTTTGTGGTGCTTCGGCTCTAAGAGCCATACCTACCACTGCACCCTTGCTCGTGTAGTGGGAGAAGCCAGTGCGGATATACCCGCCTAAAAACTCACAGGGTGTAGCACGGAGGGCTATGACCTGTATTCGCACTTTGTGGTACGGGCTAGCCCTTGGACTCTCGATCGGCATCGCCGCTACGAGTATCGCCAACCCCCGCAGTGACTACCTACTTCACTGTGGGGGCTGTCACTTGGAAAATGGTGCGGGTGTCCCTCCTGATGTGCCTGATTTGCGCGTGGATCTCGATTGGATCGCACTCTCCGCAGAGGGTCGCTCCTATCTGATGCGTGTGCCAGGGGCATCACAGGTTCCCCTGTCCGATGCGCGCTTAGCGGAGGTCCTCAACTGGATTATGCAGACCTACTATCCAGACAAGAACAACATACTGCCCTTCTCAGAAGCCGAGGTGAGTTCCCAGCGACGCTTACTGCTCAATGATCCGCTGCGGGCAAGAAGAGCGCTGACAAACACCTTCGCAGGTATAGGTCAGCCGTGAAGCTACGCTCCTGCGCTGCCGTTTTCCTGCGAGCATTACCGCTGGCGCTAGTAGTGGCGGCCGTTTCCGGCGTGAACGCCGATGATGATTTTCCACCCAAGCTCGCAGCGCAGATCTTAGAACTAGAGCCAGACGCCCAATTGTTCATTCACAGTGGTGGGATATTTGATTACATGCCCCGGCGCCAGTTGGAGCACGAAGCAGACCGCCGCGACCCGGAAGGCTTTGCTCGCCTGGTGGAAGAGGTGCTCGCAGTGGCGGCACAGATGGGGTACGACGCCCGCCGAGATATGGGAGCCATCCCACTCAATCTGAATTCAAAAAGATTCAACGAGCATAACGTCACCACGCCGAAGGCTCTGAGAGAACTGGAGCGCGAGCCGGGCCCCTTTAGCGTGCATCGATATTTGTTCCCCACCTCGGGTGTGCCAACATTCGCGGGGGCCCCGGTGGCCATTTGGCCGGAGGACCTGATTGCGGGAAAGGTTGATGTGGCGATTGTGGGTATTCCCAACGACATGGGCAGTGGTCGACGAAATGCGGAGCATGGACCACGGGTGATGCGTGCGTTGAACACCATTGGCATGCCGGATACGCAATCACTGGTTGACCCTATGCAAACGCTCTCGGTGGTGGATTACGGTGATTTTGCCGTAGATAACATGAGCACCGAGCGCACAATTGCCCACGTGGAATTGATGGTGGCTGAAACCGCATCGACCGGCGCGATCCCGATGCTCGTTGGTGGAGATACGTCAATGCTATATCCCGGTGTCAAAGGGGTAGCCCGGCATCATGGGGAGGGAGAATTTGGCCTGCTGCATATTAGTGCGCATCCGGATGTGGATCGCCACGCCGTGCATAGCGTCTCCGATGAGCAGGTTCTTTTCCTACTACTGGATGAGAATGTGGTGCGCGGCGAACACACGATTCAGGTGGGACTTCGCGGGCCTGCCGTCACCAAAGACTCCCTTGCCTGGCTGCGCGAAAAGGAAGTGCGTTACCACACGATGGCCGAAATCGCAGAGAAGGGATTCGCGGAAGTTTTCAAGCGCGTTATCAAAGAGAGTCAGCAAGGTCCACAGCAGTTATTCCTATCGGTGGATGTCAGTGTGATTGAGCCGTCGGAAATGATTGGCGCCGGACGTCTGACATCCAATGGGCTTCGCGTCGCCGAGCTCAGTCGCGCAGTCAGATACCTCTGTGCTGCGCAAGATATCGTCGGCTTTGAGATCACCGACATGGCACCGATGTTCGATCGGTCTGGATTGTCTACCGTCAATGCTAACGCGCTGTTAAATGCCTGCCTGGTCGGTATCGCCGTGCGGCGCGAAGGGTTGGGACCAGAATATGTTCATCCGCTGGCGGCAAGTCATGGACGCTATTGAGCGTGCACGCTTTTTTCGAGAAGGTGCTTGCTCAGCTAAAGCGCGCCTAGCCTCCACCGGGTCGGCGTTTCGACGTTCAAGCACCGAATCGTTCTCTTATGTCCTCTATTCAGTCCTAGTGCTCTGCATTGCTGTAACGCCTCGGGTCTGGGGCACAGAACAGGCTAGCAAACGCTATGATTTGTCGGGCCATGTGGTAGGTACACAGCCTTACCCCTTCGATACGGTCGATCCGAGAGAAGAGCGTAAGGAGCGCTCACCCATTGAGATTCCTGAACAGTTCGCCGATAAGCTAAGCGCGCTCACGGAGCTAGAGAAAGCGTTTCTGCAGAGTCCTCCCGCGCGTCGCTTCGCCGGTGACTTAGATTCAACGCTCAACACTCTTAAAGGGAAAACAGCCGAAGAAGTAAAAGACTGGGTTCAGGCGATGATGCTTGTGATTGAAGCAGCTGCTTACAAGCCGGATCGAGATCAGGCCAACATTCCGCTGAACACTGATTCGCCTAGGTTTAACGCCTGGCGTCTGCGGCGCCCCCGATCCATGGATCCGCCGCGAGAGGCAGGTCCAATTCCGCTCGGTCGTTACGGTGGTCGCGGTGGTCCACCCACTTTTGGCGGCTATCCGCTGGCGCTGACATCAGAAGATCTAATTGCGGGGGAGGTGGATGTAGCCATCGTCGGGGCTCCTTTAAATATGGGCTCAGGTTGGCGAGATTCCGGACCGGCAGCGACCACGCAGATGCGGCTGTTAGGAAGACCGATGGGAAGTGCGGATCAATACGTGCAAATAAACGCCTCCAAGGTCCTGAATATCGTCGACTATGGCGACGTCGCGATCGATAACGCGAGCACGGAACGCTCAATGAAACACGTGCGCGACGTCGTCAGAGAAATAGCGGAGACGGGAGCGGTGCCGGTGATCATCGGCGGCGATCACTCGCTTGAGTACCCCAATGTCGCCGCCTTAGCCGATGTTTATGGCAAGGAGAAAGTGTCGGTCATCCACTTTGATTCCCACTACGATGCTTGGTGGGGGCGGGCGGACCTTATAAGTCATGGAGCCCCGGTTTACCGCCTGATTTTGGAAGGGCATGTAAGAGCTGCGGACTATTTGCAGGTTGGCTTGCGCGCCAGTGGACCAGATAAGTCGGGTTTTCGTTGGATGCGCGAGCAGGGTATGCGCTACCACACGATGGCCGAAGTCGAACGAAGGGGCTGGAGCGAAGTGCTTGATCGGGTAGTAGCAGAAGCGAGTGAAGAAGGGCGCAAACTGCACATATCCTTCGACATCGATGTAGTCGATCCTGCTTTTATGGTGGCAACCGGTACCCCCGTATCCGGTGGACTCACGATGCGCGAATCGATCGCGATTGTCCGCCGGCTGTGTGCGGAAGCGAACGTGGTCGGCTTCGACTTGGTGGAGTTACACCCTGCTTTAGACCCCACGTACGCAACAACGCTGAATAGCGCCTTTGTCGTTAAAGCTTGCCTAACAGGACTCGCGATGCGTGAAAAAGGGCTCGACGCAAAACACTACCTCAGCCCTCTTTCGTCAGAACATGCGCTCGATGACTACTACGGTGATCAGCGTGAGTTTTTGCGTGCTACTGCAGCGGAGGAGGAGAAAGAAGCTATCCGCCGTGATCCGCCCCAAGAGTGAAGACCAGCTTGCCTTCTTTGTAGGTTTGCTCGACTTCAATAGCGATCGGCGCGCGTAGTGCTGTTGCCACATCCAACCTTTGGTTCGACCCCAGGTGCCCCCAAAAATAGGCGAACCTCGCGTTGAACGCACTTAAAGTTAATATCTTTTTATGAAGATATATGTAAGGCCGGACCGTCCTCGGTGCTTGGGGGCTTCTGAAGCCAGCTATGGCCTATCTATTCTCTTATCGACTAGGATTAGGTGAACTTTCGTTGGTAAGAATGACACAAGTGCAAGATTCGGAACCAACTAGCTTTCAGGCGGTTGATCGTTTGGCCCACCTCGGTGCGCAGTTTATCGACGGCGCAATCGCATCTGTCGCGACCACGAACTAGCGATTTACTCCGGCAGTAGGGCTTTATCGGTTTGAATGATGTTCAACGCTTACCGGCTAACTGAACCCTATGAGTAGTGGGTTTTGGAGCATAGTGTACGCCGTGGGTGCGGGGCAGGGTTTGCTACTTGCTCTGGCTTTATGGCGTAAACCGGGTGAGGGACACGCATTTAAGATACTGTCTCTTTGGATCGCTCTTCTCAGCGTCCATCTAGTGGTTCTCATTGCTTACCTGAATTCGATGCCAACGGCCGGTGTGCTGCTGGGGCTTTACGGAGTGACGCATTTCTTACCTTTCACCTATGCAGGCTTTCTATTTACTTTCACTCGCGTGCTTGTAGCGACCCGTGCTGTGAGGATCGCAGATCTCGTTCACCTTATACCTTTGGCGGTTGTGATGCTGCTTCATTCCGATTTCCTCCTTTTACCAGCCGAGGAGTTAGCTCCGCTGCTGAGCAAAGGTATTCTTCCGGAAAGAATGGCGAGCTGGCGCCTGCTGGCTCTAAATTCAAGTATGGTGGTCCTATCGATTGGTTACCTTGGCTTTTCCCTAAAGAGCGTGCTTGTTTATCGCAGGCTCCTCGTCGGGCAGCGAGCCGATGCAGATCGAACTGGCGCACCTTGGCTGCTACACCTCGTCTACTGGCAGATCGCCATCTGGGTAGTTGTCTTGCTCACAACGCTTACGCGGGCGCCCATGTTCTCCCAGTGGTTAATTTATGGGGCCGTATCTCTTTGGCTATGGACTCTAGGTTACAAGAGCCTTCGAGCGAACGTCCCTAGCGTTGCCTCATCGCCTGCGAGAACGCTTACATCGGATGATGAGCGATACCCCGAGGTCCTCGCGCGTATCGAGGGCCTAATGGGTGATCATGAGCTGTATCGTAAACCCGCATTAACGATTGGGGAGCTAGCAAAGAGAGCTGGTTATCCGGAGTATCTGGTATCCGAGGCGCTCAATCATGGTCGTGAAGAGTCGTTTTACGAGTTCATAAGCCGGTGGCGGATCGGTGCTGTCAAGCTCGACCTGGAGAAGGTAGACAACGCGAGTAACATTCTCGATATAGCCTATGCGGCTGGTTTCACTTCGAAGTCGACTTTTAATACGGCCTTTAAGCGCAGCGAGGGTATGACACCTAGCGCCTATCGGCGCGACGCACAAAAAGGGATTCGCATACAGCCAAATTAATAATCCAGGCAGCCCAAGCGGCGGTGCTGTAGACCAGATCAAGTGGCAGCTTTGCTACCGGCACCCCAAGTCCAAGAATTATTCGCAGAGTGATGGCCGAGGACGTTAATGCGACGCTTCGATACATCCAGCGAGCGTGGCCTGTGAAGTCCCGTACCAGCGCTCTTTGCCACGCCAGCGCAGTGCTTCCCATCCATAGCAGGGAAAGCGTTGTAAAGCCTACTACCGATACCATCCCCCCCTGTGCTCTTGGCGCGATCACTAGCGCCGAAACCCCTGCAATTAAGACAGCGACAGCATAGAGTAATCCGGCGAAACGATGTGTCGCCCGCCAGCGAAGTCGTACTTTCGCACTGAGCTGCAGCGGTGTCAGTAGCAGAGCGAGCCCGCCAAAAAAGAAATGACCAGGGATCGCCGAGGTCTCAGCGCTAACAAAACTTCGATCGAAGCGATTCTCTAGCTTGGGATCTCCAAACAGGAACGCGATCGCATAGGCCGCAACACCGAGCGCCAACACAGCGTAGATCAGCAAGACAGTTCGCTTTCTATTTAGTTTGAGCTTTTCCATAGCTTTCTCCGCTCCGTTTGGCAAAGCAGCGTGGTGAAAAAGCCAGGAGTATTCGACCGAATCAGCCGATTCGAACCTCTGAGTTAGCGATTTGACCCTTTTTCTTAGCTAAAACCGTCTACGCACCTCGTATTTCATCAACTCTGATGATTTCTCCTTTCTCGGTGGCTTGCGAATATTAGGACGAGCAGCTCATCTCAGCTGCCTAAAGAGTTGGCCGAACTTTAGAAGAGCTCCTGTGCGATCCGTTCGAACCTGGCTGGAAGGGAATTAAACATTATGAGAACTCTTACGCTTGCTCTGGCGCTACTGATCT
>JBCBZV010000046.1:0-29156 GCA_039815155.1 Pseudomonadota bacterium | reverse complement strand
TAATTTCTGATAGCCTCAGCATAACGGCGATGCCACTGGTACCAGTCTGCAATCGCAATGCGAGCATCGATAGACTCTTTAGTCGCCTCGCCTTTTTCTATTCGAATGATCTCTTCTTTTCTTTTGAGTGCCCTCAATCCATAGCGAAAATTGTGGTCTCGCATCCGCCAAAATCTTAGTTGGGCTTCATCCGCAGCTTGAAACTGTCCTGCCGGAGTTGCACGCCCTGTAAAGCCAGCTTCTTGTTCTCCTGGGTACACTGAAATTAAGTAAGAGAGCTCAATACGCCCTTGAAGGTAGGGCAGTAGTTCCGGGCTGTCTCCGCCGTCGGCGGACTCGATTTCTTCCATTGCGTCTTCGTAGACATCATTAAGACCAACCAAGCGCGGGTAGCGTGCATCGTCCAAATCCCCCAGATAGGCACCGCGCATCCAATCCGCATAGCGAAGGGTGGCCTCAAGCAATTCCGGTTTCCCCCGCTCTTTCTGCCAGCGCTTTATTCGATACAGATACGCTTGCTGTTTATCCGCCTCAGCGAAATTTTCTTGGCGGACGAGTGCGGTGATCATTTGCTCCAGCATACTCACCTGGCTTGCAGCGTTGAGTCCGTCATTGACGCGCGCGAGGTGAATGCCCCTGCGGTAGTAACGTATCGCCTCCGCGTAGCGTTTCTCTCCCATATAGGCCGCGCCGAGCTGGCCTAGTGTGGGTACAAGCACCGGATTTAGTGGGCCGCCACGTAATTCCAAGGTAGTGAGTTTCTTTTGCAACTCATCTACGCTTTCCGTAGCGTCATCGGGAATGGCCAAGTAGGGAGACCAACTACTTCTTGGATCGGACTCTCGGTACATGGTTGCCCCGTAGTAGGTTGCCGGTGGCAGCTCGGGAACAATAGACGAGCAGCACTGCGCCTGACCTGTGTCCACTACTGTGGCATTCGCGGCCAATGCCAGCTGCGCTACCAGGTATCCCATACTCACATTCAGACAGAGTCTTGTATGAACAGCGATCGCTCGCGACATAAATTAACTCCCTCCCTAAGGTTCGACGCCCAGGGTGTTGTTGCCTTTATACACGGTGGTCTGGCCCCTTTGGGAGAGCCTCACCACTGTAATTTTAGATGCTTTTTCGATTAGCGCTAAAAGCATCATGCTAGCATGCCTAGGGGCCACCGTTTTGCTCCCTTTTCGGCGTCACAACTAGGAAAACCACGTGTTTTATAGGGGTTTGCTTGCGCAAGCTTTGCTAGAGGAACTGAGCTCCTTGTTGGGGAAAGAAGCTCTAGCGGTTGATCCGCAGGTGCGTACTTTGTACGGCAATGATTGGTCGAACAGCGCTGACTCTATCCCCTGCGCGGTCGTCTTCCCAGAGACGGTGAAGGCCGTTCAAGAGGTGGTTCGATGGGCGCAGAAGCATGCTGTTTCGCTGGTGCCGTCTGGGGGGCGCACCGGTTACTCTGGCGGAGCTGTAGCGAGTGAAGGGCAGCTTGTTGTCTCGCTCGATAAGCTAAATAGCATTTCTGACTTTGATCCTATCAACAACACGGTACGGTGCGGTGCTGGCGTGGTAACGGCACAATTACAGGCCTTCGCTACCGACAAAGATAGGCTCTACCCGGTTGACTTCGCCTCTAGTGGGTCCTCGCAAATCGGCGGCAATATCGCCACCAACGCAGGTGGTATTCGGGTCATACGCTATGGGATGACGCGGGATTGGGTGGCGGGGCTTCGAGTCGTGAGTGCGACCGGGGAGCTTCTCGATTTGAATCGAGGATTAGTGAAAAACAATGCAGGCTACGATCTACGGCATTTGTTTGTAGGATCGGAAGGCACGCTGGGAATTATTGTCGAAGCGACTATGCGACTCTGTTCCCGGCCGCCTGCCAGCGCCGTTCTTCTCCTCGGTGCATCAAGTCTTGTGTCTATTTTGAGCATCCTCAGATCTTTTAAGGATCGGCTCCGGTTGCTGGCATTTGAATTTTTCTCCGCGTCAGGACTAGAGCGAGTCGTTGCAAGTTTGGGCCTACCCAATCCGTTGAATCAATCCTGCGAGTTTTATGCGCTCGTCGAAGTAGAGTGTCCGTCCCAGGAGGAAAAGGCAAAGCTAGAAGATTGCATTGAGAAGTGCACCGAAGCGGGCTGGCTTGTTGATGGCGTCCTCGCTCACTCCGAAGTCCAAGCCAGAAAACTCTGGCGTTATCGTGAAGAAATTTCCGCAACCATAGCGCCGCAGAAGCCGTTAAAGCATGATATTTCCACAACGGTTTCCAGGATGCCCGAACTGCTCGACGAACTGCAGAAGCTGGTTGATGATGCAGGGGCAGACTTGACTACGGTCTGGTTTGGTCACATTGGTGACGGAAACATCCATCTTAATTTACTAGCACCAGACTCAATGAGTCCAGATGAGTTCGCCCAGCACTGTCGAGGTCTCAGCCAGGCAGTTTTTTCCGCGGTGCAAAAGCACGGCGGCAGCGTATCCGCCGAGCATGGAGTTGGCTTACTAAAGAAGCCCTATCTCCACTACTCACACGGGCCGGGCGAACTGCACATAATGAAAGCTATAAAGCGTTCACTGGATCCAATGGGGATTATGAATCCCGGAAAGATTCTGGACGTTTAAGCTCTACCACTCCGGTTTGCGTCCCCAGCAACAGGCGATCGGCTGGTCGGTGAGCAAATAGCCCATTAGTAACCACGCCGGTGATGTTGTTGATTTTTTCCTCTGTCGCTAGCGGTTGCGCAATCGAAAAATTGTGGACGTCTAGAATCCAGTTGCCATTGTCGGTCCTTACCCCATCACGAAGAATCGGATCGCCGCCAAGCTTCACTAGTTCACGGGCGACGTAGCTTCTCGCCATCGGTATGACCTCTACAGGAAGCGGAAACGCGCCGAGTAACTCAACCTTTTTGCTTTCATCGGCAATACAAATAAATTCCTTTGCAACGGCCGCTACTATTTTTTCCCTAGTTAGGGCCGCGCCTCCGCCCTTGATCAGTTCAAGCGATTTGTTGAATTCATCTGCACCGTCTACGTAGACAGCAAGGCGGTCGATGGAGTTTAGGTCGTAGACCGGGATGCCGACGGCCCGGAGTTTCTCGGCGCTTGCTTCCGAACTTGCGACAGCGCCGTCAAAGCGATGAGCGAGCGCGCCTAGCGCAGCGATAAAGTAGTTGGTGGTGCTGCCAGTGCCTATTCCTATGATCGAATCCGATTCCAGCATCGGTTCCACCAGCTCTAGTGCAGCTTTCGCTACTGCGGCCTTCAGGGAGTCTTGATCCATTAGCAGGTCTCTTGCTTCAGCGGAGCAGCAATGCGCACGAGTTTCGTCACCGCGGCTGCAACAGGGGTGTCGCATACATTACTATGCTGCTTTTGTTTTCAAACCGAATCAATGCCCGAGTCTTACATAAAGCGAATCCTCGATGCGCGCGTCTATGACGTCGCCCGTGAAACGCCAATTGACGAAGCTGTGTTACTTTCCGAGCGCTTGCTAAATCGCGTATGGCTAAAGCGTGAAGACCTTCAGCCGGTTTTCTCTTTCAAGCTACGCGGCGCTCACAATAAGATGCAGCGCTTGTCTAAGGACCAGCGCGCGCGTGGAGTGGTTGCCGCATCGGCAGGCAATCATGCGCAGGGACTGGCCATGGCCGCTCAGCGGATGAAGGTTGCCGCTACTATTGTCATGCCGCGGACTACGCCCAGCATAAAAGTGGAAGCCGTTCGCCGCCGCGGTGCGCAGGTTGTACTGAGCGGTGACAACTTTGACGAGGCGGTTGTCCACGCGCACAACTTGGTCGCTGAAAAGGGGCTCACCTTTGTCCATCCCTTCGATGATCCGGACATCATAGCCGGTCAGGGCACCGTTGGGCTTGAGGTGGTGCGCCAGCATCAGGAGCCCCTCGACGCAGTGTTCGTTCCCGTGGGCGGTGGTGGCCTGTTAGCAGGAATGGCCGCCTATATTCGCTATGTTTGGCCGCAAACTCAGATCATTGGAGTCGAACCGGAGGACGCTGCTTGCCTGGCGGCGGCGCTGGAGAAGGGGCGTCGAGTCACCTTAAAGGAGGTGGGACTCTTCGCTGACGGTTGCGCGGTTGCGCAAGTAGGCAAAGAAAACTTCCGGGTCATTCGAGACACAGTCGATGAGGTGATTACCGCAAGCACCGACGAAATATGCGCGGCCATCAAAGACATCTTCGAAGATACCCGAGGTATCGCCGAACCTGCCGGAGCTTTGGCACTGGCCGGTCTTAAGAAGTACGTTCAACGAGAGGGCATTGAGGGCCAGCAGCTGTTGGCGGTGCTAAGCGGCGCTAACACCAATTTCGACCGGCTTCGCTATATTTCTGAACGGACGGAAATTGGGGAGCGTCGCGAGGCGGTGATTTGCGTCACGTTGGCAGAGCAGCCCGGTGCCTTTCGTAAGTTTTGTGCGGCGATAGGCAAGCGCAACATCACGGAGTTTAACTACCGCTATAACGGCATGCAGACGGCACGGGTTTTCGTCGGGCTTACAATTGATCCCGATGGCGAAGATCTCGAAGAGCTTATGGCACGCTTGGAAGGCTTAGGTTATGGATGCGAGGATCTCACCGAAAACGAGATGGCAAAGCTGCACATTCGCTACATGGTCGGAGGCAAAGCCCCGGCCGATCTTACCGACGAGCGGGTGTATCGAGTTGAGTTTCCCGAGCGCCCCGGAGCACTAGCGAAGTTTCTCTCGGGGTTTGGCCACAAATGGAACATATCGCTGTTTCACTATCGCAACCACGGTGCGGCCTATGGAAGAATCATGGTGGGCCTGCAGACCTCCGGTAAGGAGAAGACCGCTATCGAAGCCCGGCTCGAAGATATCGGTTATCGCTATTGGGATGAGTCTGAAAATTTGGCCTATCTACGCTACCTAGGAAAGGACGAAGATTCGTATCCTTAGCCGCATTTTTGGGGTTCTTTTAGGAATCTTCAGGCCTTAGTAGCCACTAACTGCCGGAGACAGAGCCTGACTAACGTATTGCGCTGTCAAGTATTCCATGAGATATTCGGTAATTCGTCACCATAAAAAGTCGATACATCGTGAAACGTGCTCCAGATATGCTCTTTGTCCTAACTGCTGCTTTTGGGTTAGGCCTCCTGCTGACCTTGATGATGCCCGCGTCGTCTGGGAAGACCGTGGCCGCTCCGGCCTCCCCACTACAGGCTGGAATCATTAACGACCGCTAGCGTCTGTGGTTTTTTCGCCCTAAATACCTCATTCTCTTGCACTCTTAACCCGCCCAACCCACTTATACCCGCTCCCGTCCGGGCTGGTTCGGCTTAGCTGCCTCTCCGCCGAGCTTATCGACAAAGCTATGCACCGCTACTTCCGTGACCACTTTATTGAGGTCTTGATCCGTAGCTTCGCGGCAGTGCTCTAGCGCATCCTCATGCTGCGCCTCAAAAGCCCAACCGATCCGCAGCAGCGACTTCGGTGCTGATTCGAAGAACCGATCATAGAACCCACCGCCCATGCCCAGCCGAAAACCGAAACGGCTAAAACCGACCAGCGGTGAAATAACAGCGTCGAGAACCTGTGGTGCCACTGCAGACCCACGGACGGTGGCTATCCCATAGCGGCCAATTTCGAGCGCCGCCTCCGGTTCCCAAGGGACAAAAAGAAGTTGGCCGTCCTCAACATTAGGTAGGTAGAGTGTCTTCTGAGCGGTACGAGCTCGACGGACTAGCGGAGCACAATCAAGCTCTCCATCAGCGGCCAGATAGACAGCAATATGGTGTAGCTGTTGCCAGTCCTGCTGTGCGGTAAAAAGAGAGGCGGCGGCTTCCGCAGCTGCCTCGGATTCCGCGGGTTCAATGATCCTGCGTCTGAATCGAAGCTCTTTGCGAAGCTCCTTTTTGGTTTTTACTGCGATCACACTTGCTTGGCGGAAATGATGGTTTTCTCTAACTCAAACTTGATTCTGGTGCTAAAGCCCGATCTCTCGCTACACCGCCTTAGTGAGTCTGCTCCCTGCTGCTCCGACTCGTAGCTTGTCAGCTTACCTCGGAGCACATAATTTCCCTCGTTTGGGGCTGGGCATTATCGATGGTCGATGGTCGAGGATCGAGGGTGGAGGGTCGACGGTAAAGAGTCGAGGGTCGAGAGTTAAAAACAATTATCGGCTTACTTTCATGGGTAAGAAACTCGGAACCCGGCACACCGCTGACAGCACAGCCCTTGAACCGTACGGTTCAAGGTGGTGGCTCCCGTATAGCCTCAGGCTTTCCGGTCATGCCGGACTTGCACACTAGCTATGACGGTCACCTCCGATTAACGCTTTATCGGCTCGAGGACAGTAAGTCTGGCAAATGAGCCAGGGACCGAACCCAAAGTATAGCGCAGATACTTTGCCTTTCTATCGCATGGCCTGGGTATGGCCCGCTAGCGTTCAGCCTATTTCGAGCTGCCTTAACTTGTGAAGAGCCTGATCTAGCTTGGCGTTAAGCCCAGACAGCGAACGCTCATCGGGCGCACTCTCAGACGGTGATTCATCGTTTGCCACCACCGGTTTTTCTTTTGCCGCAGCCTTAGGATTCGCTGCTTTAGAGGTTTTCGCAGGGCTAGCGCCATTTCGCGTTTGCAAAAGCTCGTGGCTAATGTTGAGTGCAGCCATTACCGCGATGCGTTCTAAGCCAATGACTTTGCCGTGAGCTCGGATTGAGCGCATTTGCTCATCCAGGTGTTTGGCCGACAGAAGCAGCTCTGCTTGTTGTTCCTGCGGACACGCAACCTGGTAATCCTTATCTAAGATGCTTACGGTCACGGTGTTGTCGCTGCGACTCACGACGCGGCCTCCATGCTACGCAGTCGTTGGAGTGTCGCTTCTACGCGTGCCCTAGCCAGATCATTCTTTGCGATCAGGTCACGTCGCTCCTGTTGGAAGTTCAGATTTTCCTCCTTGAGCGCTCGATTTTCCCGATTTAATTGGGCGCACAGCTCAATCAGCTGATCGATCTTGTCTTCCAGTGCTTTCATGGAGTCTTCGGGCATAAGCTCGACTTGCGCGCCGCTCGGGATTGTCGGCACTATAGGGTCCGGTTCTTAGCAGGTCAACGGCGCAGATAGGCCCCAGATACCATTGGATTTTCTCGACCCCCATCCCTCCGACGGCGACGCCCTTGGCTTCGACGAAGCGGCGAACGCTCTCCTTGAACAAGGAGAGCTCTTATCTCCCTCCGAACTGCATGGATGTCTTTGTGGCTTGCTGGGAGGTGGAGCGAATGCGCAGGCAGAGTTAGTGCTAGCTGCGCTAGAAGATACGCTGAAAATCAGCCTGCACGGAGTGGTGGCGGATTTAGTTGGCAATGCCCTTGCTCGAGTCGTCGAAAGTCTCGAAAGCGGCGATTTCGACTTTAACCCTTTACTCCCCGATGACAGCGTCGACCTGGATGAACGGGTGGACAGCCTGGCGTTGTGGTGCAAAGGATTCTTGAGTGGGTTTGCCCAAGCACGGGTCAAGGAACAAACGCAGGCCGAAGCCGTGGCTCCAGATAGCGCCGAAGCCCTGCGCGACTTTGCTGCCATAGCTCAAGCGGAAAACGAAGATGGCGATGACAGCAGCGAAGCCGAGTACTTCGAATTGGTTGAATACACACGCGTAGCTGCAATGAATGTGCTCTTGGATGCGGGTGTCAGCGCGCCCTCGTCGGTTAGTCGAAACGGGCGCGGCGCACCAACCGAAGCCGACGATGACTGAGCAGGAGCTATTCCCACTACCCGTGCTGGAACAGCGCGTAGCTACTATACCGCGGTCGGAGTATGCAAAACGTCGCCGTCGCCTCATGGGTATGTTCGAGGCGAACAGCATTGCTATTGTTCCCGCAGCGACGCTAGCGGTACGAAGCAGAGATACCCATTACCGCTTTCGCCAAGACAGTGATTTTTACTATTTGACTGCGTTTCCCGAGCCGGACGCTGTTGCGGTTTTCATCCCTGGGCGCACCCACGGCGAGTACGTGCTCTTCTGCCACGATCAGGATTTACAAGAAGAACTCTGGAACGGTGCGCGCATTGGAACAGAGGCCGCCTGCAGCAGCTTTAATGCGGACGATGCTTTTCCGCTGTCCGATATCGACGACATCCTTCCGGGTCTCATCGAGGGCCGCGGCCGCGTCTACTATTCCATGGGCAGAAGCAAAGAGTTCGACGCACAGATTATGGCCTGGGTAGCTAGTATTCGCAGCAAAGTCGCTGCGGGTGCGGCACCGCCCGGAGAATTTACGGATCTCGATCACCTGCTCCATGATCAGCGTCTTCTAAAATCGGCCGCAGAGTTAAGACAGCTACGGCGTGCAGCCGCGATTTCCGTTCTCGCCCATCGCCGTGCCATGCGTCAGTGCCGTCCGGGCATGATGGAATATGAGCTGGAAGCGGAGCTGACCCACGAGTTCGCAACGCGAGGAGCGCGGGAAGCTGCCTATCCAAGCATTGTCGCCGGGGGAGCCAACGCCTGCACTATGCACTACATCGAAAACAGCGGTCGTTTGCGCAAGGGTGATCTGGTGCTTATCGACGCGGGCTGTGAGTACCGAAGCTACGCCTCCGACATTACCAGGACGTTTCCCGTCAGTGGTCGTTTTACCAAACGACAACGGCAACTTTACGAGTTAGTCCTGGCGGCCCAGGAAGCGGCTTTCACCAAACTCGCCCCCGGTCTAGATTGGAATGCAGCCCATCTAGCCAGTGTAGAAGTGATCACCGAGGGCCTGGTCGAACTCGGGCTGCTAGCGGGTGATATTCCATCGCTTGTCGCCGCAGAAGCTTATAGACGGTTCTACGCGCACCGTGTTGGCCACTGGCTGGGCTTGGATGTGCACGACGTGGGCGACTATCGTATAGGTAATACGTGGAGAGCCTTAGAGGTGGGTATGGTGCTAACTGTTGAACCAGGCCTATACATAGGGGCGGACGATGTTACGGTCCCCGCCCCCTGGCGCGGTTTGGGGGTGCGTATCGAAGACAATGTCGTCATTACAGAAGCTGGGTTTGAGCTGCTCACAAAGAATCTCCCAAGAACAGCATCGGAAATAGAAGCGTGGATGCGGTGAGCGAGATCGGCGAACAAGCGTCCTCCGAAAGAGAGCATATCGTTGTCTCGGGCGGCGGAATGGTTGGTCTTAGTATTGCTCTGCTACTGTCCGAGTGTCTTCCAAAGCACTGTTCTATCTCTGTTTTAGAGAGCACTGGGGGCAAAACAACGAGTGGCAGCTATTCACCTTCCTTCGATGCTCGGTCAACCGCGCTTAGCTATAGTTCCGCGCTTGTATTCCAGCGTTTGGGGCTATGGGATGCTTTAGAACCGGGGCTTAGCCCGATCGACAGAATTCATGTTTCGACACGCCAGCGCTTTGGCAGTAGCGAGCTCAGCGCCAAGGAGCAAGGATGGGAAGCCCTGGGGTGGGTTGTTGAAAATCATTGGCTAGGCCAAGTCCTGCTCGCAGCCGTTGCAGAGAACGAACGCATCGACCTTCGCTTTGAGCAACGGGTAAGCAGCCTTAGCCCCGCGACCTCTGGGTTTTCTTTACAGCTGGGCGATCGGTCCGAATACGCCGATCTGTTAATTGTTTCCGATGGCGCGAACTCACAGCTGCGCGAGGCTCTCGGCATCGGTAATAAACGTCTAGACTATAAGCAGCACGCGTTGGTCGCTAATCTCGCATTCGCTGGAAAAGCGCAGGGTATTGCTTACGAGCGCTTTACCAATAGTGGCCCCTTGGCATTGCTCCCACTGCCACCGACGGCGGAGGAAAAGAACCGCTTGGCCTTGGTTTGGTCCCTGCCCCCATCTGTGGCAGCCGAGCTCGTGCAAGCATCGGACGAGGACTTTGCTAGCGCTCTTATTGATGCTTTTGGCCAGCGTCTGGGGAGACCCAGGCGCGTCGGCAATCGGACCAGCTATCCCCTATCGTTAGTTGAAACGCGGGAGCAGGTGCGGTCTGGCTGTGTCATTTTAGGTAATGCGGCACATTCGCTTCACCCGGTTGCGGGCCAAGGCTTTAATCTCTCCATCCGCGATGCGAATGCTCTGGCGACTCATCTCGCCGACGCGGCGCAGGATGGAGTCGCAATCGGAAGTCTTGCGGTGCTCAATGCTTACTCTCGCTCGCGCAGTGACGATCAAGTGCAAACTATCGCGGCAAGTGACAGCCTCCCCAAGTTATTCATGCGTTCCGACCCGCTAATTTCTGTTGGCAGAGATCTGGCGCTAGCGGGATTAGATCTTTTTCCTGCAGCGCGCCGACAGTTTGTTAGAGAAGCGGCGGGCACCGCCCCTCTGGAAGCAACGGCGGCGATGAGCAAAGATGCGTCGTACCGCTGATATTGTCATTGTCGGCGGTGGTATTACGGGTCTAACGGCGGCCCTGGCACTAGGTCGCTATGGCATCGATGTCGTTGTCCTCGAGGCGCGATCTTTGCCCGATACGCCAGGAGACGCGGCTTTAACGGTTGACGATTTCGACAGTCGCGTGAGTGCGCTGACTCCTAAGTCGATTGATTTTTTGGACCGGCTGAACGCCTGGGAACGGATCGAAGACCTGCGCCACTGCCCTTATTCCCACATGACCGTATGGGATGCGGAGGGCACAGGGGAAATTGAGTTCGATGCGCGTGAAGTATCCGCTAGCAGCTTAGGAAGTATCGTCGAAAATCGAGTGATCGTGACGGCTCTAGCGCGGGTCTTAGAGGACGCCCGCAGCATCACCGCGATGGAAAACACCAAACTTGCGGCTGCCAAAGAAACAAGCGAAGACGAGCCGAAGCGTTTCTGCCTAGCGCTTGAGGACGGCCAAGGTGGGACAAAATCGGACAGAAAAGATTCTGCACTGTACTGTGATTTGCTCATCGTCGCCGATGGCGCCCTCTCTCCTACGCGTAAGCTACTTGCCTTCGAGACGCGAGAATGGAGCTATGAGCATCACGCTATCGTGACTACCGCAGAGTTTGAACATCCACACCGCTTTACAGCCTGGCAGCGCTTTTTACAGACTGGGCCGCTGGCCTTATTGCCGTTAGCGGATACGCGAGCCCATCTTTGCTCTATCGTTTGGTCCTGCAAAGAGGCTGCGGCGAATCGACTTCTGAAAATGGATGACTCCCACTTCAGCGCGGAGCTTACCCTGGCCAGTGAACGCGTACTCGGTTCTGTAAAACACTGTTCTCCGCGCTTGTCTTTTCCGCTTTATCAGCGACACGCAATTGACTATGTGAAGCCGGGCGTCGCGCTGGTAGGTGACGCCGCCCATTCGATTCACCCCTTAGCAGGGCAAGGAGTTAATCTGGGGCTGGCCGATGTTGAAGCGCTCGCCGAAGAACTCGGTGTTGCAAAGGAACGGAACCTCGATTTTGGCAGCGAGGCGCTGCTGAAACGCTACCAGCGAAAACGCAAGGGCGATAATTTGCTGATGATGGCGGCTATGGATGGATTCAAGAGATTATTCGAGCAAGAAGCGCCAGCGCTGCGTTGGATGCGGAATGCTGGAATGCAGAGCGTAGCGGCGGTGCCTGCGGTAAAACGTCGGATTATTCGTCAAGCAATGGGCGTTGGACTGTAGTGCTTCATCGGAATGGAGTTGCAGCTGCGAGCCGACAGGAACCGCCGCAATGCTAGCTCTTGCGTTGCCTTACTTCACGGCTCCGATGGAAAAGACAGCGCATCCCCGTTGTTATTTGCCCCACCCTCGCTAGAATCGCCCGACGGCAAACCCTTAGCTTTTTGAGGTCAATTAAATGAGTCAGGTGCTCCCAGAGTTGCGCTATGCACGAAGCCATGAATGGGCTCGCGTCGAGGATGACGGAACGGTAACCGTCGGTATCAGCGACCATGCGCAAGAGGCGCTGGGCGACGTCGTGTTTGTGGAACTCCCGGACCTCGATGCGGAGCTGGCTGCCGGTGATGAGGCGGGTGTGGTCGAGTCGGTCAAAGCCGCGTCCGATATCTACGCGCCGGTCAGCGGGACCGTTGTGGCAGTGAATAATGAGCTTGAGGATACGCCGGAAACGGTAAACGGTGACCCCTACCATGATGGTTGGTTTTTTCGTCTCCAGCCCCAGGATGTGAACGAGGTGGAGTCGCTGCTACTAGACTCGGAGGCCTACCAGGCTCACAGCGAGGAAGATGCTTAGGCGGCAACTCGTTTCAGCCCCTAATCCGCGACCTCTGCGAAACGTTCGCCAGATTTTGTTTTCACCGCCGCGCTTCCTTAGTCTCTTAGGCTAATGCAGCGCCAGTTGCGTTCCTTTGCAGTGCGCAAGAGTTCCTCGTCACCGTCGACCACAATAGGGTGCCCGACCGACTGCAGTAGCGGAAGATCATTGTGGGAATCGCTGTAAAACGTCGCAGCTTTCAGCGTTGTCTCGGTGGTGCCAAACGGCTTACCCTGCTCGCTTAACCACTCTCTTAGGCGGGCCACCTTCCCTTCCTGGTAGCTTAACGTGCCTGTGAAATTGCCGCTTATCACCCCATCCACAATTTCTACGCCGCATCCAAGCAACTCGTCTACGCCCAGCAACTCGGCAACCGGTCTGGCGATGAACTCGTTCGTCGCAGTAATGATCAAGAGTCGATCGCCCTGCTTTTGGTGTTGCTTGATAAGGTCGTAGGCTTTGGGTAGCAGAATGGGTTTTATATAGGTTTCGAGGAATTCCAGGACAAGCGGTTGCAGGTCTTTGACCGCATTACCGGCAAGTACCCCAAGCTCGAAACGAAGGTAAGCTTCAATATCCAGCTTGCCACGCTTGTAGTCCTCAAAAAATTGCTCGTTCTGGTGGCGAAAGCTATCAACATCGACCAGACCTTTCTCGCACAGGAACACACCCCAGAGATTGTCGCTGTCACCCGCTATCAGGGTGTTGTCTAGATCAAATAACGCCAATGGCATGAAGAGCGGTCCTAAAAAAGGGGTGTTTTGCACATCTGTACTTTCGTGTTTCTGAAGTATGAGCGCGGAAGCAGATTGGCGCTACATTTCTCAGCTTTTACAAAGTGTGGAACAATCGAGCGTTCTCTCGATCGAGACAGAGATAAGAATGATCGACTCCCAGGGGTTTCGACCCAACGTAGGCATTATGATCGCCAATGACGAGGGCAGGCTCCTGTGGGCGCGCCGCGTTGGTGGTCGCGATGCCTGGCAGTTTCCTCAAGGGGGTATCCGCCGAGACGAAAAACCTGAGCAGGCGCTGTACCGCGAGCTGATGGAGGAGGTTGGTCTTGGACAAGAACAGGTAGAGCTTGTTGCGAGCACAAAAGGATGGCTACGCTACCGACTGCCGAAGCAGTACCAACGACGCGGACAAAAACCCCTTTGTGTGGGCCAGAAACAAAAATGGTTTCTATTACAAATGCGCGCCGCCGATAGCGCGATTCGTCTCGATGAGCATGTCAAGCCAGAGTTTGACCACTGGCAGTGGGTGTCCTATTGGTATCCGCTAAATCAGGTCGTCTACTTCAAGCGCGATGTTTACCGGCGCGCCCTAAGGGAGCTGGCAGAGCCGCTCGCAAAAATGACAAGCGTCAGAGCCACGGATTGATCGTTACGTGCTAGCGCTGCTACGAAATATCGTCCTCGAGGTCAATGCGGCAGAATCTTTAGAAGAGGTTTTGCTCATAATCGTCTCGCGAGTCCGCATGGCAATGGGTACGGAGGTATGCAGTGTCTATCTGCGTGACCGCGATACGGACCTCTATGTCTTTCGCGCTACCGAAGGTCTCAACGCAGATCAGGTCGGCAAAACCTTTCTAAACGCTGGTGAGGGACTCGTTGGCTTAGTCGCGCAGCGGGAAGAGACAATCAACCTGGACGATGCGGCCCAACACCCAAACTTCCAGTTCTTTCCCGATATTGGCGAAGAGCCTTTCAACGCTTTTCTGGGTGTTCCGATTATTCACCAAAGAGATGTACTCGGTGTCCTGGTAGTGC
Organism: Pseudomonadota bacterium; assembly: GCA_039815155.1. Classification (GTDB taxonomy): domain Bacteria; phylum Pseudomonadota; class Gammaproteobacteria; order Pseudomonadales; family Halieaceae; genus Congregibacter. Next base: position 15,206 of record JBCBZV010000046.1, on the reverse strand, counting down.
AGGAAGCACAGCGCCGGCGTTTCGACGAAAGCGAGGAAGCGTTTCTTGTCACCATGTCCGCCCAACTTGCCGGAGCAGTCGCCCACGCTTTGGTGACCGGCGATGTTCTCGACGAGAACAGTCCGGAGCGTGATCGAGTATATACACGTATTAGTGGTGTCGCCGGCGCGCCCGGTGTTGGTATCGGAACGGCGATGGTTGTATCGCCAGTGGCAGACCTCTACACCGTTCCCCGCCAACAAACCGGCAATCGACGAGCTGAGTTACGTGCTTTTAAACGTGCGTTATCGCAGGTTCGAGTTGATATCGAGTCCGTTGCGGAAAACCTGCGCGATAAGTTAAGTCCAGAAGATTTGGCCTTGTTCGATGTCTACCTCGGCATTCTCGACGACTCGGCAATCGGTGGCGAAGTGGCATCGCTCATAAAGGCAGGCTATTGGGCTCAGGGCGCCCTCGCGCAGGTGATGATTGAACACATTCGGCATTTTGAGGCAATGGAGCACAGCTATCTGCGTGAGCGCGCGGTTGATGTCAAAGATCTGGGTGAGCGCGTTCTTTCCTATCTACAGGAAGAAGACCGGGAAAACCGTGTTTTTCCAGAGCAAACAATTCTTGTAGGCGAGGAGCTGACCGCTTCTATGCTCGGTGAGATCCCGCGAGAGCGTCTCGCCGGCATGGTCTCGATCCGCGGGTCGGGCAATTCGCACGTCGCAATACTTGCCCGCGCGATGGGTATCCCTACGGTGATGGGGGCGGTAGACCTTCCCTACACACGTCTCGGTGGCATGTCGCTGGTCATTGACGGATACAACGGCAACGTCCATCTCAATCCTACGGAAGAGGTTCGCGCTCGCTTTGCAGAGATCGTCAACCAGGATAAAGAGATCAGCAGAGATCTTGAGGCGCTGAGGGACTTGCCTTGCGAGACGCTCGACAAGCAACGTTTTGAGCTGTGGGTGAACACGGGCTTGATGGCGGATGTCGCACGCTCGCTAGAAAGCGGCGCACAAGGCGTCGGTCTTTTTCGTACCGAAGTACCGTTTCTGATGCGCGACCGCTTTCCTTCAGAAGAGGAACAGCGTCAGATCTACCGCGAGCAACTAGAGGCTTTCGCACCGCATCCGGTAACTATGCGCACTCTCGATATCGGTGGCGATAAGGCCCTTCCCTACTTTCCTATCGACGAGGCGAACCCATTTTTGGGCTGGCGTGGCATTCGCGTCACCCTCGATCATCCTGAGATTCTCCTCGCTCAGCTAAGGGCAATGTTCAAAGCCAACGAGGGCTTGGGCAATCTTCGAATTATGCTGCCCATGGTGTCCAACATCCCGGAGCTTGAAGAGGCCCTAGCGCTCATTCGACGCAGCCATGAAGAATTGGCCCAGGAGGGCATAGAAACACCCATGCCGCCAATCGGCGTGATGGTGGAAGTACCAGCCGCCGTATATCAGGCAAAGGCTCTGGCAGAACGTGTCGACTTTCTCTCAGTCGGTAGCAACGATTTGACCCAGTACTTATTGGCCGTTGACCGAAACAATGCGCGGGTTTCTGATCTGTACCATGCTTTTCATCCAGCGGTGCTGTCTGCACTAGAGCATGTAGCCGTGACCGCTCGCGCAGCGGGAAAGCAGGTAAGCATTTGTGGTGAGCTTGCCGGCAATCCGCAAGCCGCCATCCTCCTGATCGCGATGGGCTATTCCGTTTTATCGATGAATTCGACCAGCTTGCCGAGGGTTAAGCAGGCCATCCGATCGCTGACAGCAAGTGATGCGAAACTGGTTCTCGAGGAGGTTCAATCCTTGGATAGCAGCCTTGCAGTGCAGCAACGTTTGGAAGTGTTCTTGCGGGACCGAGACGTTGTCTCGATCGCTCCCGAGCCCGTTGTCTGAACTAGTTTTCCGCTTCCAGGCTGAAGTGGCTAGACCCGGAGACCATACCCATCGGGTCGAAACGCAGCTCTTCTATGTCTAAGCTACCGTCGGGATACATACGGACGGTAGAGCTGCAGCGCGTACCATAGTTTGGCGTAACGATGAATTGCGCTGAGAGTTGCTTTGCCATTTCTCCTTTTAGACCAACACTGTGCAGTTGATCCGTAGGCGCCAGCTCCCGTCCGTGAATGCAGTCGCGGAGCGCTTCGTGTCCCGGGATCGTCTCACCGCCTGCGAGCAAGCGTGCTAACTGCTCCTTGCCGGCAACCAGCTTTGGCCAGGGTGTGTCTATCGATGCATTGCTGACACCGTAAACACCGGGCGTCAGCGCTTGCGGCTGGCTAATTTGGTCCTCGTCTTTATTGAGGTATGCCAAGGTCCGACCATCACCCACAAGCAAATTAAAGCCCTGGTATTCCATCGCAAGCTCGGCGATCTGCCGGAGATACGCCATAGGCTCAATGGCTCCGCGCAGGAAGTTGCCGGTCAAATCACCCCGAGAGCGAGCAGATTTCGCCCTCGCGCCATTCGGGTCGCGGACATTGGTGACTGCTGCAAAGCGCCCGGAACGATTAACCCCCAGCCAGGTACCATGGGCTTCGAGATCGCGACCGGCTAGCACGGCGGGTTCATCGTCCCAGAAAGCCAGCTCGGCGCTGGGTCGGGCGTGGAACTCATCACGATTGGCAGCGAGTAGCAGTGACGCATTGGGATGCTGCTGCCAGGCAAAAACAATTAGGCACATAAATATACGGACGTTTGGTTTGTGGAATCAGCGTGTGGCTATAGTGGCTATAGATGAAGGTAGAGTTTGTACATCCTGATGGGGTCAATAATAATGCGTTCGCAAGTGCGGTGGGCAAGTGCCACGTTGATCTCTGGGACGCGACAGCGCGAACTAGGAGCTTGTTCTGGCACCCACGGGAGTCCGCGGGACGATTTCAATAATACGAATAGCAACATGTTTGAGCAGTCTTAATGTTGATCCAGCTTAACTCTTCGACTAGTTCTCCACGCGATATCTCGGCGGTGGCCTCCTTAGGCCACACTTTTTCCAAGTCTGCCGTAGATCGGCTCCAATAGGACAGCGTATTCCGTCGCGAGTGCCAAAGACAAATGCTTGCTTACCCTGAAATAGATCCTGTCGCCCTTGCGATCGGCCCGCTTAAGATTCACTGGTACGGCCTTACCTATCTAGCCGGTCTCGCGTTCGCTTGGTGGTTGGCGTCAACTCGTGCGCGCCGTGACCATTCGCCCATTCAAGCAAAACAGATAGACGACCTGATCTTTTACTGTGCGCTGGGTGTGGTTCTAGGCGGACGTTTTGGCTACGTCTTTTTTTATGGTGGCGACAGGCTGCTATCGGACCCAAGCTGGCTTCTAAAAGTTTGGGAGGGTGGAATGTCTTTTCACGGTGGCATGCTAGGCGTCATATTCGCTACTTATTTATACGCGCGAAGGCATGCTATTAAGTTTTGGCCTTTGATGGACTTTGTGGCGCCTCTCGCGCCCCTTGGTTTAGGTCTTGGACGCCTTGGAAATTTTATTGGGCAGGAACTTTGGGGTCGGCCCGCAGAGGTTCCGTGGGCGATGGTGTTCCCTAAAGATCCGCTGCAACTGGCTCGCCATCCTTCGCAGCTATACCAGTTTGCCTTGGAAGGCATGTTGCTGTTTCTCGTTCTGCTGTTGTTTACACGGAAACCCCGGCCAACCTATGCCGCTTCCGGGGTTTTCTCGCTCGGCTACGGCGTGCTCCGATTTTTTGTTGAGTTTTTTCGAGAGCCCGATGCGCACTTGGGCTTTCAAGCGCTGGGATGGGTTACGCGCGGACAAATCCTATGTATACCGATGATGATGCTTGGCGTTTTCCTACTGTGGTTGGCTTATCGCGAGGGTGGCCGCAAGGCAGGTGGTCCTAACTCGAAGGGCAGCAAAGCGGCAGCGGCCTAAATAAAAACGCGGGTCGCTAGTTTCAACGGAAGGTTTCAGGCAGTAGAAGGAAAAAGATGCATCAATACCACCAGCTTCTCGAAGATATCCTCAGTCATGGTGTGCGAAAAGAAGATCGGACTGGAACCGGAACGCTATCCGTTTTTGGCCGCCAGTTTCGCCACGATCTAGCCGAGGGGTTTCCGCTTCTAACCACGAAGAAGCTTCATCTAAAGAGCATCATTAACGAATTAATCTGGTTCCTAAACGGCGATACCAATGTGCGTTGGTTGCAGGAGCACGGAGTGAGCATATGGAACGAATGGGCGACGGAGGCTGGAGATTTAGGACCGGTTTACGGCGCACAGTGGCGTGCTTGGCCCGGTAAAGATGGCGAGAGTTTCGATCAGATCGCCTATGTAGTCGATTGCCTCAAAAATCGGCCCGACAGCCGCCGAATCTTGTTCCACGCTTGGAACGTGGAGTATCTCCCCGATGAAACAGTCGCGCCGAGCGAAAATGCGCTAGCGGGGCGGATGGCGCTGCCGCCCTGTCACTTGCTCTATCAATTCTACGTTGCTGACCAGCGTCTTTCGGCACAGCTCTACATACGCTCAAGCGATAGCTTCCTCGGCCTGCCTTTCAATATGGCCTCGCTGGCTGTGCTTGTGCACATGCTGGCACAGCAAACAGACCTCAATCCGGGCGAGATTATTGTTACCACCGGTGATTCGCACATCTATTTGAATCATCAAGAGCAGGTTCGAGAACAGCTTTCCCGATCCCCGCGGCCATTACCGACGCTCAAAATAAAGCGTAAACCAGCTTCGATAGACGGCTACGCATTTGAGGATTTCGAGCTACTTGACTACGATCCGCATCCACACATCGCGGCGCCGGTGGCAATTTAACAATGCTGCCTATAGCGATGATCGTTGCCGCGGCAGACAACGACGTGATCGGCCGGGATAACCAGCTTCCCTGGCATCTTCCGGCGGATCTCGCTCATTTCAAACGCACCACGCTCGGCAAACCTGTGATCATGGGACGGAAAACTTTCGATTCGATCGGTCGGCCTTTGCCTGGTCGCCCGAACATTGTGGTAAGCCGTAATGAGAACCTTAAAATTGAAGGTGTTTCGACTGCGGGCGATCTACATTCCGCGATCGGTCTGGCAAATGAACGTGCGCTGGGCACAGAAGCAGAAGAGCTTATGGTTATTGGAGGCGCCGAGATCTATCGACAGGCGCTACCGTTAGCACAGCGTATTTATCTCACGCGAGTACACGAACGTCCTGAAGGAGATGCCGTTCTTATCGATATTCCTGAGGACGATTGGTCGATTGAGAGGAGCGAGCGTTTTCCGGCAGAGGCAGAGAGACCGGCCTACAGCCTCCTCAGGCTGCGACGCAAGTGAGCTGGGCCAAAATTATCGACCCCGCAGTGTTACTTTTTTCTTCGGCAACGTTACTTAAGTACTCAGACTCAAATAATGCCCCCAATAGCGCCGATTGGTGTTTGAAATGACAGATATTATCTGTTTACATCATTTCCCGGTCTCACTTTTTGGGTGATCGGTGCCAGCCGATACCGGGCCGGATGCATGTACCAAAGGTATTAAAGGTATATGCAGTCACGCGGGGAACTTGTGCAGAAGAGCACCTGTTACACGCGGAGTAAAAGCAGTTAACGCGAAGAAACTCTCGAACAAGTAATTCTCGAAACAGGAAGCACAGTTCCCATGATTAGCTACCGACTGAAGCAGGTGCTGGCTGTCGTAGTCTCCTTGTCCGCCTTATTTGGGGCTACATTGAGCACTCACGCAAGCACACTCGACGATATTCTCGAGGTGAGCTCCGATAAGACTGAGGCCGCAAAAGCATCACAGGCCAAGGTTGATCGACTCGCTGATGAAACCCGTGATCTTCTCAACGACTACAAAACAGTGGTCAAGCAGATCGACGGCTTGCGCGTCTACAACGCTCGGCTGCAACGGCAGATCGATAACCAGCTGCGGCGCATCGCTGATATCGATGCGTCGATTGATCAGGTTACGGTGATCCAGCGTCAAATGACGCCGCTGGTTATTCGAATGATTGATGGCCTTGAGCAGTTCGTCGAGATGGACGTGCCCTTCAATATTGATGAGCGTCGTCAGCGTGTCGAGTTCTTACGCACCAATGTGGATCGTTCCGATCTGACGGTCGCTGAGAAATTTCGGCAAGTCCTAGAGGCTTACAACATTGAGCTTCAGTACGGTCGGGGTTTCGAAACCTACAGCGACACGATTGATTTAGGCTCCGGCGAACGTGATGTGGACTTCCTGCGCATCGGTCGAATCGCCCTTGTCTACCAAACCACAGATGGCGCCGAGGCCGGTGTTTGGAATAACGAAACGCGAACCTGGGACCCTCTGCCTGTAGGCGACTACGGAGCTGAGATTCGTAAAGGCGTTCGAATCGCCAAGAAACAGGCGACGATCGAACTCTTGAACATGCCGATCTCAGCACCGGAGGCTCAGTAATGAATACATTTGCAAAACCTTTTTCTGCGCTTCTGCTGAGCGGCGCGGTATTGCTCTCCGGAGCATCGCTTGCCCAGGATGAGGCTGCGGAAGTACCGGCAGGACCCGATCCCCGAGAAGAAGCCGCAGCCAACATCCAGCAGCTTCTTGATTTTGTGAAGCAAGGTCAGGTTACTGAAGCTCGCGCTAATCGAGAGCGTGAGCAGCGCTTCCAGTCCGCGAAAAACGACCAGCAGCGTCTGCTTCAGGAAGCTGAGGCCGAGCGCGCTAGAGAAGAGCGTCGTTCTGCGCAGCTAGAAGATGAATTCGAAGCCAACGAACTGCTCGTAGCAGACAAGCAGGAGCAGTTAAAAGAGCGACTTGGAGCGCTGACGGAACTGTTTGGCCACTTGACCGCCGCATCCGGCGACTTGAAGTCCAACCTTGACGTATCGCTGGTATCGGCCGAGTACCCGAACCGAGGCGAGTTCTTGCAAGACCTCATCGATAAAATGAGCACGTCAGACAAGCTGCCTAGCATCGAAGAGATCGAGCGCGTTTGGTATGAAATGCTCCGCGAGATCACCGAAACTGGGAAAATCGTGTCCTACAATACCGAGGTTGCCACCGCTTCTGGCGAGCGCGCACCACGTGATGTAGTTCGTATCGGCGCATTCAACGTTATCGACACAGAAGGTAACTACCTCTCGTACGATAACGATCACTTGAGCGTTTTGCCTCGCCAGCCCTCAGGTGCCTACACCGGTTGGGCGTCCACGCTTGCGAACGCGAGCTCTGGCGTACATCAGTTCGGCATCGACCCTACCGGTCCTACCGGTGGCTCCTTCCTCGCCGCGATCATCGACAGTCCAACGTTGGAAGAGCGCTGGCACCAGGGTGGCCCCGTTGGCTACGCAATTACCGCTGTCGGTGTGTTCGCTCTGCTGCTGGCACTGTTCAGGGTGATTGTGCTCACTGGCGTATCCGGCAAGGTGAGCAAGCAGCTCAAGTCCGACAAAGCGATGGACAACAATCCGCTTGGACGCGTGCTCAAAGTTCATGAGGACAACCCGAGCATGGATCTAGAAACGCTTGAGTTGAAAATGGCCGAAGGGGTCATGCGTGAGACACCAAAGCTGGAGTCTGGCCTGACCTTACTCAAGATCATCGCGGCCGTTGCGCCCCTGATGGGCCTACTCGGAACCGTGACCGTTATGATCATCACCTTCCAGGCGATCACCATTTTTGGTGCCGGCGACCCGAAGGCGATGGCCGGCGGTATTTCTAGTGCCCTGGTGACTACCGTTCTAGGCCTGCTGGTAGCAATTCCGACCGTCCTCTTGCATACCCTTGTAAATGGGCGGGCTCAACGGATCATCCACGTGCTCAACGAACAAGCCACAGGCATCGTTGCTGAGCACTCGGAAGGCAGTAACCAGTAAACGGTCGGGGAGCGATTAGGTAATGGGAGGATTCCTAGAAACCATTCTCGCCTTTATGGATAAAGGCGGAAACGTCCTCTGGCTGATTGCAATTCTGGTGTTCGTTATGTGGACCCTGATTTTTGAACGGCTGTGGTTCTTTAGCTTCGTGTGGCGAAAAGAAGTGTATACCGTGATCAGTACCTGGGAGGGGCGAGGTGAGCGAAAGTCTTGGAACGCCAAGCAAGTGCGCGCCCGCCTACTTTCCATAAGTCGGGAAGACATTAACGAAAACATGCCAACGATTGCGACACTCGTAGCGCTTTGTCCTCTGCTGGGACTGCTGGGCACGGTGACCGGCATGATCGAGGTCTTTAACGTAATGGCGGTTACCGGTGGTGGCGACGCTAAGTCGATGGCTGGTGGTGTTGAGCGGGCTACGATCCCGACTATGGCCGGCATGGTTGCTGCATTGTCTGGGTTGTTTGCCAACTCCTACTTGCAGCGGGTCGTCGATCGGGAGCAGGCACTGCTAGAGGATCAACTGACCTCGGACCACTGATCGTACGATCCAGTCCTGGTCTTTGGAATTTTATAGATGCGCAAAATAGCGAAAGTTCAAGAGGAAGAAGGAGCGGATATTGATTTGACGCCCATGTTGGACGTCGTCTTTATCATGTTGATCTTCTTCATCGTTGTCGCCTCATTCATCAAAGAGGCTGGCATCGAGGTCAATCGACCTGACAACAACCAAAATCAAGATAATGACTCATCGGGGATCCTTGTCCAGATTCGCTCTGATGATCAGATCTGGATGGAAAATCGACGCGTTGACGCACGCGCCGTCCGAGCGAATATCCAGCGCCTTCTCGCTGCAGATCCGGAACAATCAGTCAGTATTAAGGTCGATAAAGGGGCAAGAGCCAAAACTGTGGTCGACGTTGCAGACGCTGCACGCGAAGCCAATGCGCCGTCGGTTAACTGGGCGAGCGGGGAGCAGTAACATGGCGATTGGAAAACAAGCCCGCAAGAGTGCCGATGACGAGGCTGGCAAGATTGACCTAACACCGATGCTTGATGTCGTGTTCATCATGCTCATTTTTTTCATCGTCACGTCGTCGTTTGTTAAAGAGCCTGGTGTCGAGCTGTTCAAGCCCCAAGCTGCGACCACGGATCCCTGCGCCCGAGGAACGATCATATTTGCAGTTGATAGCCGCGGCGACATCTACTACAACAAGAATAAGGTACCGCTTGAACGCGCTGCACGCTTGTTTGAAGTAGCAAAAAAAGAAGCACCGCAGGCAAATATGGTGATTCAAGTGGACGAGGACACACCGGCATATGCGGTGGAGGAACTCTACGATTCGGTTCGATCGCAGTTGTCCTCTCCGCCATGCATCTCGACGGACGACGAGGCCTAAATCAAGGGTATGAAGCATGGGAAATAGCATAGTCAGATCGTTGGTAGGCGCACTGGTAGCCATCCCAGTTGCATTCGGCTTGTTCTTCATAATGCAAAGTTTGATTAACCAGTCTTTTGAACAGGAAGACATCAAGGGACGAAAGATTGCTGACATCGTCACCCCCGACCGGGAAATCGAAGTCAATACGAAAGAAGTAAAGCCAGACAAAGTAGAAGATCCGGAAGAGCCGCCGCCAGAGTTAGAGCCGCTTGAGCTCGATTTCGACACCGACATGGATGTAGCTAATTTGGCGCCTGCCGCCTCTGTCAGCGTTCAAATTTCTAGCTCGGGTATGTCCTCGGGCGACGGCGAATACCTGCCCATTGTTAAGGTTGCTCCGATCTACCCGCGCCGAGCGCAAACGCGCGGCATTACCGGCTACTGTATCGTTGAATACACGGTGACCAAGAGTGGATCGATTCGCAATCCGGTGCCGGTTGATTGCTCACCGTCTGGAGTTTTCGAGCGCGCATCTGTCAAAGCCGCAGAAAAGTTCAAGTACAAGCCCCGCGTTGTTGACGGTGAACCGATCGAGGTAGCGGGCGTCCAAAACAAATTCACCTACGAACTCGAGCAGTAACTCTCGAGCAGTAGCTTTCGAGCAGTAAATGGGGGCGAATACCATGAAGCGAGATAAGCAGACGCAACTTATGCGATGGTCCACTGCCCAACTATTGAGCGCACAGCTTGCGCTTGGGGCAGCCGCCTTTGGGATGCTGCCGGTATCTCTGAATCTCGCTGTTGCACAGCAAGAATCTGGTGCGGAAGAGCGAGAAACTCGTCGTACTCCGGCGCTGCGGAACAAAGTCTATGAAAGGCTCGCAGAAGCGCAGGCCGCCGCCGAGGCGAAAGATCTGAATACGGCTGCTTCTGTCCTCGACAAGATGCTGGCGGGACGTCGCGATAACGAGCTGAACAGCTATGAGCTAGCCAACGTGTACAACTTGTATGCGTTCATTCACTACTCTCGTGAAGACTTCGTATCGGCGCTTCAGGCTTATGAGAACGTTGTAAAGCAGCCCGATATCCCACTCGCGATGGAAATCAACACCCGTTATACCATCGCTCAGCTTTACTTCGTGCAAGAGCGCTGGCGTGACGGTATTAACGCGTTGCTGAGATGGTTCGATATGACCACCACGCCTAACGCGAATGCTTACGTACTGCTATCGCAGGGCTACTACCAGCTAAAGGATTACGACGAAGCGCTTAAAAACATAAAAATCGCCATCGCTGATTATGAAGGCAAGGGGCGTATTCCAAAGGAGCAGTGGTACAACCTCGCACGCTTCTTGTACTCCGAAAAGAACATGCTCGCTGAGGCGACGGACGTTCTTGAAGATCTGATTCTTTACTACCCGAAAAAGCAGTATTGGGTGCAGCTCAGTTTCATGTTCTCTGAGCAAAACCAAGAGCCCAAGCAGCTAGCGGCGATGGACACCGCCTATGTACAGGACATGCTCGAGAAGGATGGCGAGTATCGCACTATGGCGTCTCTGCTACTGAACGCAGATGTGCCTTACAAAGCGTCTCAGGTGCTAAAGCGCGGTTTCGACGATGAGATCGTCGAGGATACGTCTAAGAATTGGGAGCTCTACGCAGGCTCTTTGCGTCAGGCCCAAGAGGTGGAAGACGCAATACCGGCGATGGCTAAGGCCGCAGAAATGTCTGATTCCGGTGATCTCTATGCGCGTCTCGGAAGCATTTATTTGGACGCGGATAGCAATCAGCAAGCCATTGAGGCGATCAATAAAGGCTTGCAGCGCGGTGGTGTGAAACGTCCCGATAACGCCCGCCTAGTGCTCGGTATGGCGTACTTCAATACGAAGCAATACTCGAAAGCCAGAGATGCATTTCGAGCGGCTGGTCGCGATAAACGGTCAAAGAAATACGCCGATCAGTGGATTTCGTACATGAATTCGGAACTTGATCGCCAGAAAAAACTATCGGAAGACATTTAGCCGAAGCAGCTATAACGGCTGCTCCTCCCTTTGATCTCACCTCGCCGCTTGGACTAACCATGCGGCCTTACTCATCGCGTGTTTGATTCTAATCGATGACCTCGGTATTGAATTCTGCGTAAACTTGCGCGACCCGGATGCAAGAGGTCTGCGCGGTGCATAAACCAATAATCTACAGCGCGGTACGTAGCCCACGGGCGCGGGCGAAATCCAATGGCGCACTCCATAGCGTCTCGCCGCAGGAGCTACTTTCACAGCTCTATCGGGCTCTGCAAGCAAAGTCCGGGCTCGACCTGACAAAGGTCGAAGAAGTTATCTTGGGCTGCGTCACCCAACAGGGAGAGCAGGCGGCCAACATAGCGAGAAGCTCGGTTCTCTATGCAAACTTGCCGGAGCACATCCCCGGCCTCACGGTACACCGATTCTGCTCTTCCGGCCTTGACGCTATCGCCCTTGCCGCACTCAAAGTTCAAACGGGCATGATGCAATGTACCATCGCCGGGGGTGTAGAGATGATGTCTCGTGTGCCCATGCTTTCCGACGGTGCCCGAATATTTACCGATGCGGATTTTGCCAAACAGTGTCGGACCTTGCTGATGGGGAGCGGGGCGGATTTGATTGCAAGTATTCACGAGATCAGTCGAGCCGAAGCCGATAACGTGGCCGTACTCAGCCAACAAAGGGCGACACAGTCTCAAGCGCAAGGCTACTTCGAGCCCTCTATTGTTCCTATTGAGACGGCAGATAGCATTGCCGAAACAGACGAGTGCATTCGGCCTGATACCACGATGGAGAGTCTTGCGGCGTTAGTACCGGCCTTTGCCGCGTTGGGCGCAAGCGGAGTAGATACCTTTCAAATCGAAAATAACGGACAGGTGCAAGAGATCAGCCATATCCACACGCCAGGCAACTCTCCGGCCATGGCGGACGCGGCGGGGCTGCTTCTGATCGGGTCACCGGAATTTACAAGTTCGCTAGCAGTAAAGGCTAGAGCACAGGTAGTAGCCAGTGTCACCGCGGCGGCTGATCCACTCCAGGTGCTTACGGGCTGCATTGCCGCCACAAAGGCGCTTCTCAACCAGACCGAGCTGTCCGCGGCCGATATTGATCTATTCGAAATTCATGAGGCTTTCGCAGCCACTTCGGTACTTGCAAAAAGAGAGCTTGCTCTTTCGGACGATAAGCTAAACGTAAATGGTGGTGTAATTGCATTAGGCCATCCCATGGGAGCGACTGGAGCGATTATGGCAATGACGCTTCTGGACGAGCTAGAGCGGCGGAACCTAAGGCGCGGGGTCGTTGCTGCTGCGGGAGCTGCGGGATCTGGAAGCGCTATTCTCATTGATCGAGACATTTCAGCTTGAGCGACTCCCAGTCGCCCCAGGCCTAGAAAGTCAGGCAAATCGAGCGGACTTAAAAGATTGCCCCTGCGCCAATTTTAGAGCGATGCAGGCTGCCATTAGTCTCAGCTGTCGTTAAGAGGATTTCGAAGAAAAAAGGGCACCACAGCGCCCTTTTTCATGGGGTCTTATGACCCTAGTTGAGATGACTCACTGCATCAGACCGCGACTACGTTCTCCGCTTGAGGACCTTTTTGACCGTCGGCTACCGTGAACTCGACTTTCTGGCCGTCGCTAAGGGTGCGAAACCCCTCACCTTTTATGGCACTAAAGTGGACAAACACGTCAGGACCGCCTTCCTGCTCAATAAAGCCGTATCCCTTCGTTTCGTTAAACCACTTCACGGTGCCGGTTACTGTAGACATATTCTTACCTTTGCAATTTTACCTAACCGAATGTATCGGCGCGTATTTTCGGTACGCCCTTTCGCTCATTTGGCTTTTCTCACGCTGTTTCAAAGACAACTGATACCTGACTAGACTATGGCTCCGGTCACGTACCTAAGATGCTGAAACCCCACTGCTTATGCGTCACTTTCAGCGTCGCACAATGTAGTTACGCTTTATGGTAGAAAAATGGATTTAATCGCTTTAAACGGTCGTTCGTCGCAATCAGTCTACGGCTAGTATCTTGAGAACATTGGTGGAACCGGCAACGCCCATCACGTCTCCTCTAGTGAGGAGAACAGAGTCTCCCTTCTCTAAAAACTCGTTGTCCATTAAGTACTCGATCGCGCTAGCCTCTATATTCTCGTTGGAGAACGAGCCCGCATCGAAATAAAGCGGAATCACCCCCCTGCATAGTGACAGCTTGGCCAACGTTTTCGAGTTAGGAGACAAGCCAAAAATCGGTAGCCCAGAGCTCAATCGTGACATCAACAGCGGAGTGCCCCCAGACTCGGTTAAGCAGGCTATACCGCGTACTTTTTGAAAGTGGTTAGCGGCGTAGATGGCCGACATAGCAATCGCAAACTGCGCGTTATCAAATTCTCTCTCGACGCGATAGCGAGAGGTACGTGCGACCGGATGTCGCTCTGCTCCTAATGCCGCATCTGCCATAGCGCTGACCACACTTACCGGATACGCCCCTACGGCCGTTTCTGCCGAAAGCATGACTGCATCCGTACCATCGAGTACCGCGTTAGCCACATCAAAGACTTCTGCCCGAGTGGGCATGGTGCTGTTGATCATCGACTCCATCATTTGCGTCGCTGTGATCACGATACGATCCCGTTGTCGAGCTAGGGAGATAAGATTCTTCTGAATGCCAATGAGTGCTGCATCGCCCACTTCGACGCCGAGATCTCCACGCGCCACCATCACACCATCGGACGCGCTAAGAATGTCTTCTAGCACTTGCTGATCGGCGACGACTTCCGCACGTTCGATCTTCGCGATGATTGCTGCATCTACTTCTTGAGCCGCAAGATGGCTGCGCGCGTCCTCGATATCTGAGCTTTTCGAGACAAAGGAGACCGCGACGAAGTCCGGGTCCAGCTGCTTGAAGCCGCGTATATCTGCCAGATCTTTTTCTGTTATCGCCGGGGCCGCAATTCCGCCCCCTAGACGGTTTATCCCTTTTTTTGAGCTAAGACGGCCTCCGACAAGCACTGAGCAGTCTAAGGCGGTGTCGCTCACGCTCTCGACACGAAGCCGAATTCGCCCATCATCGAGCAAAACGATGTCGTCGCAGTCCAGTGAATCCAGAAGGGGAAGATAGCTGAAGCCGACGCCTCGGCCGTCGCCGCCATCGTCGGAAAGCTTACTGTCAAGGCGGAAGCTATCGCCGGCCCGAAGCTCTACGGCATTGCCACGAAAGCTACTGATTCGAATCTTAGGCCCTTGAAGGTCGGCGAGAATCCCGACGTAGCGTCCCTGGTTTGCCGCTTGCTTACGAACAACACCTGCGACTTGAGCGTGTTCTTCGGCGGAGCCATGACTAAAGTTCAGGCGAAAAACATCAACGCCTGCTTTGATTAGTCCGCCTATCGTACTCTCGTCGCGGCTTGCGGGACCGATGGTAGCGACAATCTTTGTCCTTCGGTTTATTCGTAGTGGCACGAGCTAGCCTTCTGCCTGGCTGAGGAGAATCTTCCTGCGGGCGGCCGGTAGCTTTTGCACTACAAGCGCGTAAGAGTTGTCGATCATTCTCTCTAGCTCTGAATCCGGTATTGAGCCATTTAGCTCAATGGTGTTCCAGTGGCGCTTGTTCATGTGATACCCAGGCTTTACCGCAGAGAAGATATCTCGGAGCATAAGTGCTTCGTCCGGATCACATTTTAGATTCATTCGACCTTCGTCATGATCGTAAGCAAGCGTTGCAAACATTTTGCTGTCTACTTTCATAACCGCAACTTCTGGCCCAAAGGGGAAATCCTCAATTGCATGCGGTTTCGCTAGCAGGTACGTTCTCGCGCCTTGGTAGTTCATCGCTGCGCGCGCCCAAAAAATGTCAGGGTCTGATCGGGGAAGTCGGTAAAAGCTCCATCAACACCGATCGTATCGAACAACACTCGATGTAATTCGTCAAAATTTTCTATGCCTGGCGGCAGTTGATCCGCGCGCAAGGTAAAGGGGTGTACCAGCAAACCGAGTTCGT
>JBCBZV010000003.1:0-72284 GCA_039815155.1 Pseudomonadota bacterium | reverse complement strand
GAAGACGGTCAGCGACAATCACCGTCGCCGAACGGGTTTGACTCACCAGGTCTGGTGCCGCACCGATGACCACTCGCCCCTGCGGGATCGTGTTGGTATAGGTTATGGGTTCGTCGGGGCTACCGTTCACTCCGGTAAAAGTCACAATAATTTGGCAGCTGTCTCCGGCAGGAATCGTGAAATCCTCCGCGCGAAATCCTAGGCCGTTGCTCGCCACCTCGTTTGCAGGTGCACCAACGCCCGCACCGTCGAGCAGAGCCACGGTAGCGGCGGGACAATCCGCCGTGTTGATATCGGCGGTTGAAGCAATCGTCAACGATCCTGTTTCTGATGTGGCACCAATGGGGTCATCAAAGAAATCGGTCACAACCAAAGGCGAGTTGCCGTCATTAAAAATCTCGATGGTCGTGGTGGCCTGCTCCCCACTCGCTAGAACCGTAGGATTGAAGTTCTTCTGCACCGCCAGCGGTGAACGCACGCGCGATCGAGCCTCGGCGTCTTCGCTAGGCGCCAAACCCGAGTCACTGGTAAACGACGTAGCGGAGATGACGTTATCTAGGCTTCGCTGATAGACACCGTTGGTTTGCCGGCCTTCTACCACCACATCAATGGTGCAGGTTGCGCCGGCCGCGAGATCAAGATCGCTTACCTCGACCCGAGCATCATTACCTTGAAAAAGATTTACCGTAGCACCACCGGTCACACAGCTACCGGTCGCCGCCGTGCCCTCCGGCTGGAATGTGGCCCCAGCAGCACCGCTGGTGGGAAAGAAGTCGGTGAAGGAGCCGTTGTTAATCGCGACCGCAGAGTCGCTGTTATCGATTTCGATACTGAGCGTGCGCGTATCTCCACCAATGACGAGAATATCGTTTGGAGAAAAGCTCTTACTCCACTCCGGTGGTGTTGCTGAACGGATCGTGATGGCTTGAACGCCACCGGTGCTGTTAAACGCGCCGGCATCACCACTGGGCGCCACGTCGCCCACGGCAACTTCATAGGAAAGCGAGCCGCTGCTGCCATCGGTGACTGATGCGCGAACGGGAATATCGATGGCGCACTCTCCGCTGTTCGGTCCAGCGTTTTCCGGAGGCACATCGATCCCCGTAAAGCTGATGCTGTTGCCATCGATTGGCGCGGTTACCGAAAAAGTTCCGCTTTGGCAGGCAGGGGGACTGACCGTGACCGCACCGTCGACGAGCAGGGCCGCAACGGCAGAAGATGGAAGTAGGCCTGCGTTGGGGTTTGTTGCTCCAGGAGCTGGGTAGGTGGCGTTGACAATCGGATTGGTGGGCGAATTGTTGCTGAGCGTAATCCGAAGGGTGGTCTGCTCGCCTGGATCAACGGTGGAGTTATTGGGTGGGTTAGGGCTCGTGGTTACGATGACCGCGAAGTCGGCATTTTGCGCCTGCAGCGCAGGCGCGACACCGATCATGCTAATCAGTGCAATTGCAATTAGAAGAGCGGTCTCGCCAGTTCTTTTTACGCTAGCGCGCACAAAAAATATGCCCTGGTGATGAGCGGAAGCCACCGGAAATTGCATTGGAACTCCTATGAAAATCAAGCCGGGTCGGTACTTACGTTTTTGCATCGACCTAGTCACGTATACGAGCTTCTTGAGCTTTTTCTTATCGTAGCTGCTCTATCGCTGGCGCCAGCCTGGAAGAACGTATACGAGCTTGCCTCCCAGGCTAACTGCAATACTCTCGAAACTCTCTTTGCGGGTCCTGCTGCGGGACCTTCTGCGGGACCTTCTGCGTGACTGCCCACCAGCCTGAACGGGTAGGTTCGTAATAATAGCGTCATTAGCGTTCCAAACTTAACCCTAAATGCGATTGTGTGAGCGTGAGAATTTGCTGAGGTTTAGAAGAAAAAACATTAAAGCAATACAGCAACATATTGCGCTGGTCGCTTGTTCACTGAAATGCTCAGGGCAGTTCTAGTCGGAGTATCGTCCTAGACTGCCTAATTCCTACCTTGACTAGGTTTCAAAAAAACCCGACTGGATTGAGTTCGAAGTTGGTGCAGGAGGCAAACGTTTCCGCCGGCCACTGGTAGCATAGCCAATTCAGTTCGCCCGCAAGCCTATTTATTGAGAACGCTATGACCGAAAACCTACTCTACACACTCGCAGCGGTGCTGGTACTGGGCGTGGGCGCACAATGGCTTGCCTGGCGCTTGAAGCTTCCGTCGATTTTACCCCTTCTGATCCTTGGTATCGTCGCCGGACCGGTTACCGGACTACTAGAACCGGACGAAATTTTCGGTCCCATACTCTTTCCGATGGTGTCACTGGGTGTCGCTCTGGTTCTTTTTGAGGGAGGCATGACGCTGCGTTTTCGCGATTTGCAGGGCCACGGCTCGGCGGTCACAAATCTCGTCAGCTGGGGTGCGCTGCTAAACTGGTTGCTGATTGCCGCGGGCTGCCATTTCATCGCCGGGCTGGCAGGAGATTTGTCCATGCTGTTTGCCGCCCTGGTGATCGTGACTGGACCGACGGTCATCAATCCACTTCTGCGCACGATGCGTGCGGAGAATTCGGTAAGTCAGGTATTACGTTGGGAAGGGATACTGATCGATCCGGTGGGCGCACTCCTTGCGGTGCTAGTCTTCCAATATCTACTAACCGGCCAGAATTCCTTTTGGCTGTTTGCGAGCAGTGTGACTGCCGGAACCTTAACCGGCCTCGCGGGCGCGTGGAGCCTGGGGCAGGTGCTACGTAAGCATTGGGTTCCCGAGTATCTGCTGAACGTACTCACCCTCGCTTGGGTGGTCTTTACCTTCGCCTTGAGTGATGCACTCTCTCATGAGTCAGGGCTGCTTGCCGTCACCATCATGGGCGTTTGGCTGGGCAACATGAAAGATATCGCCGTCCACGAAATACTCAGTTTCAAAGAGAGTCTCTCAATCATCATCATATCCGTGCTCTTCGTTGTGCTTGGGGCGCGTGTACATCCAGCAGAAATCCTGGACACCGGTTGGCAGGGTGTTTCGATACTTCTGATTGTTCTTGCCGCGCGCCCCATCGTCGTTTGGCTGTCCACCAATGGTAGCGGCTATCGTTGGCAACAGCGTTCCTTGATTTCCTGGGTCGCACCGCGCGGTATAGTCGCCGCTGCTGTGTCCTCGCTCTTTGCGCTTCGCCTCGAAGAATCTGGTCAATCCGGCGCTTCGGCGCTGGTCGCCCTCACCTTTTTAATTATTATTGCGACAGTACTACTGCAGAGCTTTACAGCCCGACCAATGACGCAACTCTTGGGCTTGGCCGAAGCCGAACCCAACGGAGTTCTGTTCGTTGGCGCTAACAGCGTCGCACGCGCGCTGGCGAATGCGCTTCAAGTGCACGGTTTTCGCGTGAAGCTAGCCGATACCTCCTACGAAGAGATCCGAACCGCTCGCATGGCGGGTCTTGATGTTTACTATGGAGACCCGCTGTCGTCCCATGCGGATCAGTTTTTGGAACTCGCAGGTATAGGACGCTTATTTGGCGTGAGTCGCCGCTCGCGATGGAACACGCTCGCCTGTATGAAATTCCGCCACGAATTCGGCGCGCAGCGCGTTTTTAGCCTGCGTAATAGCGAAGACAACGACGAATCCGACCGCTCGCGACTTGCGGACGACTACGCGCCGCCACGACTGTTTGGACCTGAAGTAAGCTTCAAAAAGATAGCCAGCCTTCTGGCCCAGGGAGCGCAGATCAAAACGATTAAGCTATCAAAAGATCTAAGGCTCGAGGAGTACAAGCAGCGAAATAGGGCTTCCGTCCTTCCACTGTTCTCACTCGACGATAAAAACAAGCTCCGCGTGCTCGAATCTGCAGACGGTATCGATGACTCGGGAACCCCACCTCGCCTAATCGCCTTGGTGTGGAACTCGGTTAGTTCGGAGAATCTGGATGAAGGTGACAGCAAATCTGAGGCGAAACCCGCGATCTAGTAGCGGCTGAGGACCCTCATGCAATCAATCGCTTGCTGGGGATTGTGCATAGCTTTTGATTAAAGTAGCGTAAACGAAACCTGAGCGGGCGGGAGCGCATGCAAGCGATTCTCAAGCTAGATTTAGCGGGTCAGCCACGCGGCTGGCTTACCCTCTATGAAGCAGTCTCCGCTTATGCTCGCGGCGATGTGGTCTACGGCATAGGCGATCCCCTTCCACCCGTATTTGGTGGGATCCAGCGCCTGTCCGGTATTCGCTCCCGCATTGACTTACAGCCCATCGTTGCGCTTGAGGGTCGCGTGCGCCAAGGCTTTTCGCCCCCGCTTTGTAATCGCACCCTGTTTCGAAGAGATGATCATCGCTGTCTTTACTGCGGCGCTCAGCATCCACGCTCCGAACTCACCCGAGATCATGTATTACCCATTTCCCGTGGCGGTACGGATCGCTGGGAGAATGTGGTTGCGGCTTGTAAGCGGTGCAACTGGCAGAAGGATAATAAGACACCGGAGGAAGCTCACATGCCTTTGCTGGCCGTACCCTTTCGGCCGAACTCCTACGAGTGGCACTTCCTCGCCAAAGAGCGAATTTTGGTGGACCAAATGGAATACCTGAGCCAGCAGTTTAAGGCTCAGCGCGATTGGGCAAGTTAGCGGCGAGTCAATTGGCCGATTGGCAAGCGACCACCCGCTAGCCTCGGAAGTAGCGCTGGGGTACGAGCGGTAGCTTGTGCACGGAAACCGGATACAGCTTTTCGCGAATTGAAACTTGAAGCCCTTGGCCGCTTGCCGCTTGGTCCTTATCGACGAAAGCCATCGCGACGGGTGCATCTAGCGCGGGTGAGTGAGCACCGGAGCTAATCCTTCCAACGGAACGCCCGTCTAGGGAAAACAGTTCTTGTTGTTCTCGCAAGGGGCGCTTTCCCTCAGCGACTAAGCCAACGCGAACTCGCGAGACTCCTTCTTCAATCTGCCGACCGATAATCTCAGCCCCCGGATACCCACCTGCGCGCGCGCCACCGGGGCGTCGCGGTTTGTGAATCGACCAGAGCAGGCGAGCTTCTATGGGCGAGATTGTCGCCGACAGCTCGTGGCCGTAGAGGCACAAGCCTACTTCTAGTCGCAACGAATCCCGCGCACCCAAACCGATAGACTGGATCTGTGGTTGGTCGAGAAGGGATCTGGCAACCGTTTCTGTGTGCTCCGAAGCGACGGACAGCTCGTAGCCATCTTCCCCGGTATAACCAGAACAACTCGCAAAAATTTCAATGCCTTCAAACTCGCAGGTAAGCGTGTGCATAAAGGGCAGCGTCGCGAGATCGGGGATTAGGGAACCAAGCACGGCGCGCGCCTGCGGACCCTGAACAGCCAAGAGGCCACGATCTGGCCATTCGGTTAGCGACTGCTCTGAGGACAACTTCGTGCTGATCCAAGCCTGGTCATCGTCCTTGCACGCTGCGTTCACGACCATAAAAAATCTGTCTGCTGCTAAGCGGGTGATCATCACATCATCTCGAACACCACCTTGCTCGTTAGTGAGTAGCGCATAGGTCATTCGATTATCAGCGAGGGACTGGAGATCGACGGGTAGCAGGGCTTCTAAGCTATCGGTGATCCCAGGGCCTTCAAGGAGAAACTGGCCCATATGGGATACATCGAACAAACCAACCGAAGCACGCGTATGCCGGTGCTCGGAGAGCACGCCGGAAGGAAACTGCACAGGCATGTCATAACCTGCAAAGGGAACCATGCGTGCACCGAGTTCCTGGTGCAAGCCGTGAAGGGGCGTCGTGCGAATAGTCATGCTGGATTCTAATACCGAACTGCTGCTAGCGCGGGCCGCGACTGTAGCATGGCAATCGGTTACGCGCGTCAGGGTCTAAAAAGGTTTGTCTAACGAATCTAAGCTCGTTGGAGCTATAAAAACGAGCTAGGCAGCACGCGAGCCGTAAGTGTCTTTGTACCCGAGCGAGCTTATGAGGATAATCGCGGGGTCTACCTAAGCCACCGACACTTTTCATGACAGCGCCCGATTCGAAAGACGCTCTTTCAACCGTTAGCTTGATCGGCATGCCGGGCGTGGGCAAAAGTACCGTCGGTGTGATACTCGCAAAGCTGCTCGGCCTCGAATTTTTGGATACAGATCTCAGCATACAGGCGCGGGAACAAAGAAGCTTGCAAGAGATCTTAGACAGCGACGGCCATATGAAACTGCGGCGAATTGAAGAAGCAGTCCTCCTTGAAGTACCTATAAAGAGGCGGGTAGTAGCGACGGGTGGAAGCGTTGTCTACAGCGACGCCGCGATGCAGCGGCTCAAGGGCGCGGGTACCGTGATTTACTTGGAAGCAGACGTAGAGACCCTGAAGAATCGCGTGGCTACCAACCCAGAGCGTGGTATCGCTAGCGCCGCTGGGCTCACTTTTGAAGATATCTATGCGGAGCGAGCGCCCAAGTACCAACTTTACGCAGACCATAGGGTGACGGCGACAAGCCAGAACGCCGATGAGGTCGCCCAAGCGATAGCGAAAACCCTCATCAAAGCCAACCACTGACCACTGTGTCCAGCTTGGAGGCGCGAACATGTTCGGTTCGCGTCACTGGACACGGCGTCGTTTGTATTTAGTTTTCGCAAGGCCTGTAAGTCCGCAAATAACCGCGGTTTTTCTCGCTTCCTTGGTTTTTTTGTCTGCTGGCATGGCCTTTGCTCAATTGCTGTGGCATCAACTGCCTAGATGCGGGACGGGGCCGTTTCGGCTTGCGAGGGACTTATGTCCAACAGGGATGCTGCGCAACTACTTCATGGATGAAGGCCGCGGCCCCGTCTCTTTTATACAAATCACACTCTAAGCGCTCGGAAAGTCCAAAAAAATCCCTCAAAAAAAAGCGTACAAGGCGATTGACGAATGAGCGCATGTGGATGATATTTAGGCCGTGGATGGCCCGTAATCATCAGGAGGTGATTCATGGGAGATCGCAGTCTGCACCAAGACAAAGACTCCACCCCGGTAAGTGGCGATGATCTGTTTGAGCCAGTGATCGGAGAGTTCTCGGAAGAGGCTTATGAAGGCCTGAGTACGGTATCTTCGGAGAAGCACGAATTGGCTGAAAAACGCCGACGTGCGGAAAAACGGCTTGAAGAGCTTCGTCTCCGCGAAGAGCTGGGTGATTACGACCTGGAGTTCGACGACTTCTGATTTAGCGCCGGTTGCTCGATTGGAAGGAGTTACCATCTGCCGCGAACCGAGCGGTGTAGTGTCGTATTTACTCTCGATTTTGCGTGCTGAGCTTCCCGTAGTTCAGCCGGTAGTTCAGCCTGTATTTCAGAATATAGTGCATCCTATAGTTCAGTTCGCGCTAGTTTCCTGCTGCCAATCAAACACGTTTAGCTCAATAAAAATAAATGCGAATAACCAAAGAGCCGCGTCCCAGAAATCCAGAAACTTCCCTTTGAATCCCCAGTAAATGGCCGCCGCAAATAGAGTGCCATAGAGCACGTACTTCACATATCGCGTTCCTGCGACAATGCTGTCCGTCAATCGCCCTTGCAGCTGGAGTCGAACTTCGATCTCAAGCACGAGTACCACCAATATCCAGGCGGCTGAGTTGATCACATCTGCCCAGGCAAGATAGCGGCTAGCTTGGAGCACCGTGCCCTCCGCAACGATGCTGAAGTCACCAATTTGACTCAATGGCGGCTGGAGCGCCTCACAGTTTCGCTCGGTTAGCGGCAGATATTCGTCTAAGCGCTGTAGCACTGACCACTGCTCAGCGACCCGAGCACACGCGTCCCAGTCGGCTAGCGGCGCCGTATCGTAAATCGTAATGAGTTCGGAGCAATAGCCGAAAAACGCCCAAAGCACAGCCGCGCCACAAAGCATACGAACGCCGTGAAGCATCCGTTTGACCCATGTCGTCAACTGCTCGTCTTCAAGCACGCAGGTTTCTAACTCGAACAAGAGAAGCACAAGAACCCAGGCCGCGGTGTCGATGGTCGCGGCAAAAACCTGAACAAACTCAGCGAAAGAGAGAGGCCCGCTAAAGGTATGACTCAGCGAGCCAAGCTCCTCTTGCATGAAAAAATAGATGTTCGACAGCAGCAGCGAATAGGTCAGATACTTCACCACAGTGAAGATTGGAAAACCCGGGCGAACTCGTGACTGATTCAAAATGGGATTTCCGCTGGCAACATTGACGGAGTACTAACTATGATGAAAACACAACTCATACCTGCAGCAAGAGATGCTCTCGCTCCCAGGAGCTGATGACTCGGTTGAACTCCTCGAACTCATCGAGCTTGACCGCGGCATAGGCTCGTAAAAACAAGTCTCCGAACAAGTCAGTTATCGCCGGAGAGCTTTGTAGATTACGCAAAGCTTCTTCGAGGCTTCTTGCCACCTGGACCGCGTCTTCGTTAGCCGTGCCCAGATGCGGCTCCGACGGCTTCAACGACTCTCGCATCCCCAACAGTCCGCTTGCCAGGGTCGCTGCAAGGGCCAAGTAGGGGTTTGCATCCGCTCCCGGGAACCGGTTTTCAACCCGGGTCGCTTTCGCATCACTTTGCGGTACGCGGAACGCGACCGTCCGATTATCCAATCCCCAGTTCAAGTTTATGGGTGCTGAAATGTCCGGTGCCAGGCGACGGTAGGAGTTCACATTCGGTGCGTAGAGGCTGATCAGTTCTGGCGTGTACCGCTGCAAGCCGCCAATGTAAGCCATGAACGCGTCACTGTACTCACCGCCCTCAGCGCTAAAGATATTATTACCGTCGCGATCCAATACACTTTGGTGAATATGCATTGCGCTTCCTGGCTCTTCCTGCATTGGCTTTGCCATAAAGGTCGCATACATATCATGTTTTAAGGCAGCCTCACGGACGACTCGCTTAAACAGGAACACCTGATCAGCGAGGGCGAGCGGATCACCGTGGCGAAAGTTGATCTCCATCTGTGCGGCACCCTGCTCATGAATCAGCGTATCTACATCTAATTCCTCTGCCTCGGCAAAGTCGTACATGTCCTCTACGAAATCTTCAAATTCGGCCACCGCATCCATACTGTAGGACAAACGCGCTGACTCTCGGCGACCGCTGCGACCGATGGGTGGCTGGAGCTCGTACTCCGCATCCTCGTTCCGCCCGACTAAGTAGAACTCCATTTCTGGAGCTACTACCGGTGTCAATCCCGCTTCTTCATAGGCATCCAGAATTCGCCTCAACACGGTTCTTGAGGCGAGGGGATGGAGTTCGCCCCGCTGTGTGTAACAATCGTGAATGATTTGCGCGGTAGGCTCACGCGCCCAGGGCACCAATCGCGGCGCACAATCTCCCGGCCGCAGGAGCATATCCGTATCGGTTGGCTCCACGAATTCCCAGTGCAAGTCACTGTATTCGCCGGTAACCGTTTGGATCAAGATCCCTTCCGGAAGTCTCGGCTCACCCTGGCTGATAAACTGATGCGCGGGAATGAATTTACCGCGCGCATTTCCGGTGAGGTCAGGGACTAGGCACTCAACTTCAGAAATCTGATTTTTCGCAAGCCAATCGCGCAGCGAGTTATCAACGGAACTCATACAGGCAGCCAGATACGGGTGGCCGATAAGTATCTCAATGCAATTGAGGCAGCGGCAAGCGATCACCCACTCCAATTGCTACCCAAAAAGTAGTGCGGCCATCACCTCTTAGCCGACTACTCTTCTGAGTTCATTAGCGTAGCTGCTAGCATATAAAGACAATCCCCAAGCCTTCGATGCACCTAAGGTCAAGCTCCATGACATTGCAAGTAACACAAGTAGCTGATCGCGTGTCCGTAAGCTGGCAACAACAGCTACAACAGGCGATAAAGACTCCGCTTGCCCTAGCAGCGAACATAGGTGTCGAGCTAAAAGACCTGCCCTACTCTCTCGGTGCTCAGGAGGACTTCCCATTGCTGGTACCTCATGCTTTCGCAGCGCGTATGAAGCGAGGTGACCCGCAAGACCCACTGCTCAGACAAGTACTCGCGAGTAATGACGAACTCTTGGTCGCGCAGGGCTTCGGCATCGATCCAGTCGGTGAGGTTGAGCAAAATAGTGGAGATACAGCTGTCATCAAGAAGTACCACGGTAGAGCGCTCCTAGTCCTCACGGGACAATGCGCAGTGAATTGTCGCTACTGCTTCCGCCGCCACTATCCCTACGATAATCAACGGCAATCGACTCGGGAGCGGGATGCGACGCTCAACAAGCTACTAGACGATGAGGCACTGAACGAAATAATCCTGAGCGGTGGTGACCCACTCGTTTTACCCGACAAATCACTTGCCGGAATCTTTCAACTGCTAGAGAGGCGTCGCCCTGACGTCACGTTAAGAATTCACAGCCGGCTTCCAATAGTCATTCCCGACCGAATTACCGACTCATTTTTAGCGCTCGTTGGCGAATCTAAGCTCAAAGTTGTGCTTGTACTCCACGCTAACCACCCACAGGAAATTGACCGCTCGGTCGCGCGAGCCATAGGAGCGCTGAAGAGTCGGGGAGTACTGGTGCTTAACCAGTCCGTGTTACTGGCCAAGGTCAATGACGACGCAAAAGTACTAGCTGAGTTGAGTGATCGCCTTTTTGCCGCCGGAGCTCTGCCCTATTACATCCATTTGCTGGATCGGGTAGCGGGCGCGGTGCATTTTGAAGTGGAGGAAGAAAAGGCCCAGAAAATTGTCGGCGAGCTCGCCGAGTGTAGGCCGGGATATCTCGTTCCAAAACTAGCCCGAGAACTTAGTGGTGCGGGAAGCAAACGCGAGCTAGCTCCCCTTTACGACTAGTTCAATTGCAGCGCGTTAAACACTGCCCAGTAGGGCAGAGAGCAACGAGCGTCGCGCCCAGTAGGCAAAATTTCGGTCATCTGGCGAGATCAGCCGGGACGAAAGCGGCATGCGGATCGTTAGCGACGGGAGCGATCAATTCGCGGCGATTTTTGCCGATTTAAGCGCCAGCAGTCGCGGTAGTAAGACCCGATGGAGACGCAGACTCATCACCGTTTGCTTGGCCCAAAAGCGACTTGAGCGCTTGAGTACGATCGGCATAGTAGTTTTCGCTCGAAATTGCTTCGTCGGCGCCCAGATTTACGAGCGTGTTTTTCACGTTCTCAGCCATACCACAAATTAAAACCTGTTTTCCGGCCTTCTCTGCGTCGCCCGCGATCGTTTCTACGGCTCGGGCCGCTGAGACATCTAGGAACGGCACTCGATTGAAGTCGAGCAGAATTGATCGAGTCACTTCTTTGTAGCGCTCGCGAACGTGGTGACCCAGATCAGCCGCTGCGCCAAAGCTAAGAGGTCCACCAAATTCGAAAACAGTGACCTTATTCCCAAGCTTTTCAAGCATCGCTTTCTCTTCTGGGGAGGCTTTGTTTTGCGGTAGGGAGGCGAGTTCTTCGAGTTGGATCTTGGCGACCTGTTTGACGTACGCGATAGCTGCCAAGACCACGCCTGCGCCAACGGCGGTGATTAAGTCAACGAAGACCGTGAGGCTGAGCACCAGTGCCATCAGCAGCAGGTCCCACCGTGGACCGCGGTGCGCACGCTTGAGATAGCTGAAATCAATGATGTCCATGCCGACCTTTACCAGTACTCCGGCAAGTGCCGCGTGAGGAATTACCGAGGCTACCGGTCCGACACCCAATACGATTGCCATCAATACTAGGGAGTGAATCATCCCACTGAGGCGAGTAACCCCGCCGGATCGAATATTGATCACCGTGCGCATCGTCGCACCGGCTCCGGCGATACCGCCGAACAAGCCGGCAATCGCGTTACCGACACCTTGACCAACGAGCTCCTTGTTGGAGTCGTGGCGCGTTCGGGTCATGTTATCCGCGACCAGAGAAGTCAGCAGGCTGTCGATCGATCCAAGCACAGCCAAAATAAAGGCTGCTTCAACGACCAGCATCATTGCCGATTGTTCAAACACTGGCATTCGAAACGTCGGTATCCCCGACGGTATCTGACCCAGGATCGGCATTGTTGGCATGACGAGGCTCAACAGCGTTCCGATGATCAGAGCCGCTAGGGCACCGGGCACGTAGGTGCCCCACTTGGTAGG
The DNA here is from genome assembly GCA_039815155.1 of Pseudomonadota bacterium. Lineage (GTDB taxonomy): Bacteria > Pseudomonadota > Gammaproteobacteria > Pseudomonadales > Halieaceae > Congregibacter. The sequence continues at coordinate 60,281 of JBCBZV010000003.1, read as the reverse complement.
CCACTTGTAGGCAACCACCAAGGTCACAACACCTACTATCAACGCAGAGAAGTTGATGTCAGATAAGGCGGTGGGAATGTAGGCCAAATGGGAAAGGGTTCCGGACGGCGATTCGTGACCGAAGAAGGCATCAAACTGCAAAATGATGATAATGACCCCGATTCCGCTCATGAATCCGGATACCACGGGATAGGGCACGAGCCGAATGTACTGACCAACGCCGAAAAGTCCGAATGCGAGTTGAATTAGACCGGCGAGCACAACCGCGGTCAGGATCAAGCTGACGTCACCAGAAAGGCTAGCGAACAAGCCTGCCAAAACCACAACCATCGGTCCGGTAGGACCAGACACGTTGGTCGGTGTACCACCAAAGAGTGCCGCGAAAAATCCGACGAAAATGGCGCCATACATCCCTGCCATCGGACCCAAACCAGAGGCTACTCCAAAGGCCAAGGCAAGCGGGATCGCGACGACACCCGCGGTTAGACCGCCGTATATATCGCCGCGTAAATGACTCAAATCAAACTTAAATAAATCTTTCATGTTCCTCGGTCTGTCCTTCTAGCGCCCGGGCAAGATCCCACCATCGATTAACTCAGCGACTGCTAATGGAGCGTCAGAAATGGAAAAAGGACGGCAGGATCACTCAAAAAAGCGTCACCCTCTCCACTATGGACCTTGCGATTAAAAGTAGAAACAATGCCAATGCTTTTTTGTTATAGTTTTTACCTATATACCCTAGACCAGCCAACGCTGTGGCGACACTCAAACAAATTCAATACTTTCAGATGGTTGCAGAAACCCAGTCGATTCGAAGTGCAGCTGATCGTCTGGGCATCGCACAACCCACTTTGTCGACTCAGCTTGCCACCTTGGAAAAGAACCTAGGTGTGACTCTGCTGGAGCGCAGCCGACGAGTTACCCAACTCACACCGGCGGGTCGTCAACTGCTGCCTGTTGCTGCTCAACTCATCTCCCAATGGCGGGAGCTAGAAGCTCTTGCAAATACCCTGTCCGACACAGCGGCAACGACCCACCGCCTGGGCGTACCTCCTACGCTTGGTCCGTACCTTCTTCCAAACATCGTACCGAGCATTCACGAGCGGTTCGATCGACTGAAGCTCTACGTGAGGGAAGAGCCGCCGACTCAACTTGAAGGCGGTGTACTCGATGGGCGCTACGACCTCGCCCTACTTCCCCTGCCGCTTCGTGGGGATAAGCTGGCGGTGGACGTACTGTTTCGGGAGCCGCTCATGCTTGTCGCACCGAAAGAGGCTGGCCTGGCACGGGATGGAAAGCTGCGCGAAGAACAATTGTCCGGCATGAGCATCATGGGACTCGACGAGAGGCATCAGTTGCACCAGGAAGTGCAGCGCATCTGCGAACGCACCGGCGCGAAGCTAAATCGCGACTATGAGGGCACCAGTCTAGACACGCTTCGGCAGATGGTGGTGATGGGCATGGGCGTAGCATTTCTACCCGCGCTCTATATTCGTTCAGAAATTCACCGCCCTGAAGAGCTTGATGTGATTCATATCGAAGGTGCAGCCATCTACCGGGAGCACGCTCTTGTCTATCGGCAAAACAGTCCGGTGCGCAGGCTCTATAGCTCGATCGCTACCCTAATCCGAGAGCGCATGGCGCACGCGATGAGCGATGTGGTTACGCCGATTTTTGATCGGTAGACACGCCGCTAATGGACATAGGTCTTCTTTAGTCGAAAAAAGAAAAACACGCTGCCAATCATCACAAGCAAGAAGCTGAGAGATCGAAGATAACTCGGTGAATTCTCGAAATAGCTAGGGTAAACCAGAGCGAGCGCTAAAACTCCAATCAAAAGTACTAGCCGCGAGCTTGCCTGAAACCAATCGTCACTCTGCAGTAAGAGGTTGCTCAGGGTCATAAGCGACAAAACAGTAAACCCGGTTCCCAAAGCAAGCAAGAGATGCTCGGGGGTTAGCGGGCCCTGAAAGCGGTATGCCACCAATACGCCTAGCGCACTGACAAACCCGACCAGGATGCTCATTAGGTAAATAAGGTAGCGACCGTCCACTATCACCAAAGGGCGTAGCGCATGGAAGGTCATGATTGGCACAAGCAGCCAGGAATATTGTGAAACTAAAAGCAGCGCCGGGTGAAATTGTAGAAGTTGATCGGTTCCCGCCAGATAGAGGCTGAGCTCCCTCGCCACGATCGCCAAGCAGCAACCGGTAAAAATAGCGAACATTCCTAAGTGGGTTTGCATAGGGCTCTCCCGGGATCGGAACGCATTCTCCCGGTATCGAAGAGCCGGAAGCAAAGCGTTAAAAGTTCGCGTGAGCGGTTCTTGCGCAAGCATAAATACCTGAAGAACCACGGCTGCCACACCGAGACTCGTTAAGTCAGGCGTCGCAAGTCGGTAGGGGATCAGGAGCCCTACCGCCAGAGATAGAAGTAAGAAATTACCTATCGCTAAAGGCAATCCATCAAGGGCCAATCGCTGTGCCATCGTTTTGTCCCAGCGCACAACGCAGACCCAATCAAAACCAGTCAGCAGTTTTTGGCGAGCTGCGTAATACCAGCAGGCGAGCAGCTTGGCGACCCATAAGAGAATTTGCAGCAGTGCTAGCTCCACCAAGTTCGCGCCGCTGCTGGCTGCGAACAGTACCGCGACCACTTCAAGCGTTACAAAAAAGGTGGAGAAAGTTGTCCAGCGCAAAACCAAACTCTGAGCAACGAACACCGATGAAAACCAGCCTATACAGCCCCGGATTAGAGCGGCAGGGGCAAAGATCATCATTAAGCGCTGCAGTAATCCGTCAGTCTCCAAGCTGAGTGCAAACAGAATAACAAGTAAGGAAGTGAATGAACTGCTTAGAAGACGGAGTGCAAGGGAAGTCGCCAAAAATTTTTTACGATCGTTGCTTGAAGCAAGCGGGAATTGCGAGATGATCAGCTCGTTCGTACCCAAGAGAGCAAGCGGCATGAGCAATAGGTACCAGCTTTGCGCATAGTTAAAGATTCCATAGTTCCCCACCCCAAGAAAACTGACGAAGAGAAACAAAAACATCCCGCGCAGAGCGAGGTAATACAACCTTGAGGCCGCTACCACGGCACTTTGCGAAATAGCGGTTCCGAGTTCTAGCTGGGACATCTGCACAAACGCTGAGAACAGCAACCTGGAAAATCATCGAAGAACATCAGTGGTAATTAGCCGTCGCTACGGATCGACCAGCCCCCTCTTTTCCAACTCACGCAAAATAATTTTGGTAGGTGACAGGCGGTCTTCTTGCCTTGGAGTTCGATAGCGCTCTGGATTCTCGACAAAGCTATCTATTTCTGCTCTGCAGAACTTGCTGAGCACAATGTTCTCTCCGAAACCGTCCTCACGTTCTGAGCACTCACGCAGAATAAGGCACGGAATTCCCAAGAACGCGCATTCTTCTTGGTTACTTCCGCCATCGCTTATCACGAAGTCTGCCGCTGCGAGGAGCTGTTGAAATTCGATAAAAGGCTTGCGCGGGCTCAGGGTGAGATTGCCGTGTGCCTCGAGTTTTTCAAACAGCTTATAGCGCTTAAGAGCGCTTTCCGTGGGCGGATGGAGAATGAAGATTATACGTTTACGCTCCGCCAGTTCCCCCAAGAGCTCGCTGACCCATTGCAGGCGAGCTCGGCTACGTAAAAGTTCAAAGCGATGAAGAGAGACCAGCGCGAATCCGGGCTCCTCGTCGATCTTTGAAGACTCTTTGAAGGCGAGTTCGACCGTGTCGACGATCGTATTACCATGGGTGTGGAACGCAGTGCCCGGATAGTGTTGCGCAGTTTCTAAGGCCCTCTGATCCTGACAAAAGTGCAGATCAATGAGTCCCGCGCGACCGACTGCATATCGGGTGATTTCCTCGGGGAAAGGACGAAAAAAATCATGGCTACGCAAACCCGCTTCAATCTGCGCCACCTGCAATCCCTGCGCCTTTGCAAGCAAGGCGCCAAGCAGAACCGGTGGCGCGTCGCCGTGTACCAATACGCACCCGGACTTGTCTCCACGAAAGATGAGCCCGCGCCTTCGAAAACCTTCGAGCAATGCCCGCAGACTCCAGGCAATCATCTGCAGCGCGGTGACCACATCGTTAGAACGATGAGCCACAACATAGTCAGGTTGTTTTAGACCAAATTGATCGAGTATTTCCTTTACTGTGGCTACGTGTTGGCTTAAAAAAACAAAGTTGTACTCAATCTCATGATCTACAAACGCCCTCATTATGGGCACCATTTTGATGAGCTGCGCTCGCGTACCTATGACGACGTGGATCATTACTTGGACACCGGTGGCCGCTGGGTACAGAACCGCGATTGCGCAGAGAGACTTGCGCTCCGCACAGATTTATCCTTAAAGGCTGAGACATGCATTTTCGATGTCGTCTTATTAAAATTTCGGCTCTGCTAATAGTGGATTTTCTTGGGTCATCATGTTGTTGAATCGTACGTCGCCATATAGTGCAAGAATCACAGTTCGATGAAAGGCAGCTTTAAGCAGGCAAAAGTTGCGTATGTGAAGAGTGCCAAGGGCCTCGTGACTAGCTCCGTAAAGGTCCGGCGACGCTAATGTACCTAGAACTCGCCGCGTCGCAAGTTGAACGCTGGATGCTGAATCCGTACATGTACGGACTAGTGGGTCTGCTGCTATGTCTGTCTGCCATACGGCGAGTGGAACCTTTGAACGCAAGCTTTTGGACGGCGACCTTTCAAGATTACTTATACGGCGTGCTCTACGCAGTAGTCTATTTTCCACTTATTGCCATTTGTTTGGAGTTTGCGACCGAGGCTCTCAACAGGGCAGCCCCTGGACTCACGATCAGTTCCTTGGAACAGCTTCCTTCCTGGGCAAAACTTCTTATTTTGATTCTTGTGGACGACTTCCTTGCCTACTGGAGTCACAGGATTCGACACGTAGTACGGCCTCTTTGGCATTTCCATGCGGTACACCATAGCCAAGAAAACCTTAACCCATTTACAACCAAGAAGTTCCATCCCTTCGAAAACCTCTTCCATAAAGCGGTGTTTCTTCTCATTCCGATGACGATGCTAGGTTTGAGTTTTGAAGGTTTCTATCTTTACCTCGTGCTGGATGCGGCATGGGATTACTTCATTCATTCAAATCTAAGGGTCAACCTAGGCCCCCTTGAGCGTTTGATCGTGACCCCCCAATATCATCGGATACACCATTCCAAGCTCCCGGAACATGTCGATAAAAACTTTAGCGACCGGCTCGTGGTTTGGGATCTGATTTTTGGTACGGCTCACTTTGAAGGTGGCAGCTTCCCGCCAACCGGTGTGCCAGGCTACCTGCCCGACGAACGAGGCTCATATCGGTTCCTTTCCAGCCACTGGTACGACTTGAGATATCCATTCTCGATGAACCTCAGAGATTTTCGGGACTGGTTATCCCGAAACAAGGGCGATAGCAAGGCTTAACACCCTGGACCCGAGTCCAGCTGTCGCTCACCACTCCGTGGCTGTCCCGTGGTTTTTGGCTCTAATCAAGCTGGCCCTTTTGTCTTAGAGCCGCCAAAATATAGCTACGGCTCTAAAGATAGCTCCTATCTCAAGAGCTTAGGCCCAGACAAGGAATATGAAAGCTATGAATCTTTCCGAGCGCGTCACCGTCGTTGTTGTTCCGCGCGAGCGCTTTAGCACTGCGCCGGATTCCTTAGCCCATGTGCTAGAGATGACTCCGAAGGAAGTACCCTTCGTTTACGTGGAGGGTCACCCGCCAGAACCGGTTAAGAAACGGCTTCGCGAGGTGGCGGACGAGCGCGTTAGTTTCGTAGAGTCTTCCCACTACTTGTCACCCAACCACGCTCGCAACCTAGGTTTTGCACAGGTAACAACCCCATATGTAGTGTTTGTTGATAATGACGTATGGGTGAGAGACAACTGGCTGGAGTATCTCGTTGAATGCGCATCCGAAGAAGACGCGTCAGTCGTTGGTCCCCTTTACCTTCAAGGAGATAGGAACGAACCGGAAGTACACATGGCCGGTGGCGCCGCGCGCATAGAGCTTAGAGACGGCGAACGACGACTCCGAGCAACGCACATTATGCAAGGAGTGCCCTTAGCCAAAGCGCTCCCAAAGCTCAAACGCTGCGAAACGGAGCAGATCGAGTTTCATGGCGTACTCATTAAGTCAGAAGATCTTCGAAGCATTGGTGGTTTGGATGAGAAGCTGCTTTGCTCACGCGAACATATCGATATGTGCATGACGATGCGTGAAAAAGGCATGAAAATCATGATCGAGCCGAAAAGTATGCTCACCTATACGCGACCACCTCCCTTCGCCTGGAGTGATTTGCGCTATTACAGCCTCCGTTGGTCTGAAGACTGGAGCAGCCGAACCTTGGAACACTTCTTCGACAAGTGGGACTTGGACAAGAGCCGAATACCGCACATGATGACCTGGACCAAGAAGCAGCGCTATAGGTTTCTGGAGCCCTGGTACTCGCGAACGACTCGCTGGCTTGCGCGTAATGTGGGTGAAGAGCGTGTCGTTACTTTCCTCCGCTACACGCTCTATCCGATAGAGGGAGCGGTTAATCGCCTGGCAAATATGCTCATGGGATCTCGCAGGCACCAATCAGCGAGTACCACTCACAGCAGCCAGTGAAGCTCGTTATACAAATTCCTTGCCTCAATGAGGAGGAATCCCTAGCGAAAACGCTCCAAGATTTGCCGACAAGCCTTGGAGGCATTGATGAAATTCAAATACTGGTCATTGACGATGGGAGCACCGATGACACTGTAGCGGTCGCTCGCGCCCATGGGGTAGATAAGATCGTTCACCATTCTCGTAACCGTGGCCTTGCTAAGAGTTTTCAGTCCGGCTTAGAAGCCGCCCTTGCGATGGGGGCGGATCTGATTGTCAACACCGACGCCGATAATCAGTATTGCGGAGAAGATATTGCGCTATTGGTAAAACCACTGCTGGCGGGCGAGGCCGACATCGTGATCGGAGATCGTCAGCTCGCAAAAAATCGCCAATTTGGGGCCGTTAAAACGATGCTACAGAAACTGGGTAGCAGCGTTGTGAGTTCCCTGTCGGGCCTTCGCGTTCCTGACGCTGTTTCTGGTTTTCGCGCACTGACGAGAGCAGCCGCGCTGCAGACAACGATAATTTCTAACTTCAGCTACACAACGGAAATGATTATTCAGGCCGGCAATAAGCGAATGGCTGTTACTTCTGTTCCGATAAGAACGAATCGAGTTACGCGGCCACCGCGGCTTTTTAAATCAACGCCATCGTTTGTGCTTCAACAGGGCATTACGATGATTCGAATGTACGCCATGTACCGTCCTTTGCGGTTCTTTTTTATCATCGGCGCCATCCTCAGCATGATCGGCATTGTCCCAATGTTACGATTTCTGTACTTCTTCTTTAACGGAGATGGGACCGGGCACCTTCAGTCTCTGGTACTGGGTAGCGCCATTTTAATCCTGGGAATGATGGTGTTTGTGACCGGACTGCTGTCGGATTTGATTTCCCAAAATAGAAGGCTGCAGGAAGACATACTCGAACGGATTCGACGCAGTGAGCAGCTCAACGCTTGCTCAGAGAATCAGAAACTTGCTGATAGACCAGCATTGCAAAAAACATCAGCGCCGGGGTGAGATGCAGAAAAATGCGCAGCGAAGCGGTTTTACGCAAAGCACCAAATGAGAACTTAGTCACAGAAAACAAGAGCAGATAGAGAATCAAGGCTGCCACCAGCGCCGCTAGAAAGGCCATAAGAGTCTTGTCTCTCACGACGTAATTGGCACATAAGATAAACGCCCCAAGAAGCAATACGGGCATAAGATGCCAGCTATCGGTCTCTGTAAACTGGGTGAACACTGCCGCTAATGCCTCTCCATTAAAGCTTATTTTTAGCGATTCAAGACTGTGCCCAGCAATCACAAGATCCGTTGGGATTAGAAAGAACATCAGTAGCGCCAGAAGCCCCGCCGCGACAGTCAGCGCTGTCGCTACCTTGATCTGGCAATAGAGAAAAAGCGCGCAGGGCAGAAGTGAGAGCGCCCAGAAAAAGCCTTCGTTCTTGATTTGTGTGGCCCAGACAGCCAGAACAATGGCAAGGACAAGGCGGCCCTGGGAGCTCTTTTGTTCGGCTTCAACAAGAAGCGCAAGCGCCGCCAGCACCACAACACCGAGAGGAAAGTCTGCGTACCCCGCCAACGCTGTATGAGTGCCTATCATGGGCAAGGAAACCATTAAGTAGGTGAAGCAAATCGCACAGAGGCGAGATACGCCCAGGTTTACCGCCTGCCCGTAAAACACTAACGACAAGGCAACGAGAAACATCATCCAGGGCGCTGAGATTGCCGAAGAGTTCCAGGCTCCAACGGCTAGGCAAACCCAAACCTGTAGAAGCGGCATAGTGGGCGGATAGTTTGCGTGATGGTCTGTGTAGGAGATGCGATCGGACGGCAGCAACAACCAATCGCTGTTACTTACAAAGGGCACTAGCGATCGCGTCTCGAACCAGACTTTCGATTTTGTAGCCCAATGCATCGCTGCATCCCAGGGATAAAGAGGCCGGTAACTCGCCTCCAGCGCCGGGACCGCGATATGCGCGGCAATCAACGCCAACATAAGTAGAAAGACAAATCTCGCATACAAGGATTGGCTTAATAGGCTGGTGTTCGCCGACGTTTCTTGCTTTGAATAGCTGGCATGCTGCGCAGACCGCAGTTTGTAGACCGCGCCCGTAGCTAGAAGAAGCAAAAACGCGGCAAGGAGGAACGCGGAGCTAGTCAACGCCAGGTTCGCCGCGCCGAATCCTCGAAGAATCGCCGTAGCGAGTAGCATCCCTACCAGCAGACCATAACCCAGCAACGAGGCATCCGTCTCTTTTACCGATTTGTTGGTGGCGACTAGCGTCAGCAATAGTCCAGCTCCAAGCGGAGCCAGTAAAATCAAAAAAGAGGAAAGCAAAGACACTATTGCACCCTCAACAGAGCAGCGTTTTTCGAGACAAAAACCACTTCTGCAGTCGACGATTGCCGACCGTCCGGGTAGCCAATACGATCATCTTGATACCGGTGTCGAGTCGGGTTCATTACTAGGACGTGATCGCCAGAGCGGAAGTGCGCCGGATCGGGGAGTTCTCGGTGCCGTCGCCAATAAACATTTAGCGGATAGAGGTGATAGTTAACACGCATTCCCGCGTAATCATTAGAGCCGGCGATAAACACACGAGTATCTGGAAAGTTCTCTAGTTCTTTTTTGACTTTTTCCGAGAGCTTGTGGAACACAGCGTGCTCACTTGCGAGAAGTCGCTCTTCCTCGCCTTTACCCTCATAGAGGCCTCGCGCACTGCTCATGGTTAACCAAAGCTGTCGCGCCCAGTGCACATCGAGGCACATCCAGAGCAGGATGAAGGCGGCTGCTGCAGTGCTCAACGACGTTCTTCTAAGCACGGGGAATACGCCTAGAATCATTACCATTAGCGCGACCAGAAAGAAAACCAGACTTCCCAAGAATGCGATAGCGAAGGGGGTTACCGGCTGCAAAAACTTAGTGGCTGGACTTACGAACGCATTGATGGAAAAGCCGGACCATCCTTCTTTCAGCATCACAGACTTAAGGAATTCGGCCACCAAGAATGCTGGATAGGTGGGTTCTAAGCGTAATTTCCTCAGTGTTAGCGGCGACCTCGGACGGCCCTCCACTTTTATGTGGAGTTCATCGATTCCCTGTCCAAAAGAAGCGGACCCTCCAAGGAATACTCGCTGCGCCAAGCCCTCCAGCTGAACCGCAGCCAAGGGGATCACCGCAGAAGTCCCTGCGACCTTCTGCTGGACGCTCAAGCGCATTGTCGGGTCGCCGGTTTGTGCTTCGAAGGTAAGCCAGGAAAGGCGATCGGTGGTAAGGGCAGCGACTGGAATAACGATAACTGCAGTGCCGCCAGCGTCGAGTCTCAAGGAAAAGGAATCGTTGGTGACAGTCCTCAAACGCGGCTCTCCTTGAGCCGCAGATAAGTCGACAAGCTTCGCGCCTACACCCACTGAAGCGAAGAGATGAGAACCGAGGAATAGAACCGCGAAAACGGCAGTGAGCGTCCCAAACCCGATCAAAAAACTAGAGAAGTCGCTACCGCTACGCCGACGAGTCACCGAGAGCTCCATTTTTTCGACCTCTTGTCTTAGACCTGAGTGTTTTCATGAAGCTCATCGAGCAGTGAGCAATAGTTACGTGCCAATTCGCGACGGGAGTAACTTTTAAAAGCTATCTGGCTCTGCTCGGTGCCGCCGGTGAATCGGTAGGCCTGATTGCTCATATTCGATTTCTGCTCTTCGTCCCACTTCGAGGCGCGCCCCGTCAACCAATCGGCTAGACCCTGCTTAACCTTTTTCACGTCTTGATGGTCAGCCACCCAACCGGCGTCGAACTTTTGAACTAGAACTGCAGCGTCGCCATCGGCCGGACCCAAAAGAAGTACTGGCCGCTTGCTGGCCATACACTCATATAGCTTGCCAGGGATCATGCCCCGCGCCCCAGGCCCTTGATTGATTGTTACCAATAGAAGATCACTTTTTTTCATCAGTTTGAGGGCTTCAGCGTTTGGTATGTAGTCTTTTTTTGTCACCTGGGCACCCACGCCAAAATCGGCGGCAGAGTCCACAACGCTGCGATCGATAGAGCCGTATAACTCTACGCGCACCTCCGGCACAAGAACATGACCTTCGCTCTTTAGTTCTGCCAAAGCTTGCCAAAGAACCCTGGGATTGCGCGTCGGCACCATTGAGCCAAAGTAGCGGATGAGAAATGGCTCTACCGCATTTACTCCTGGAGGGAAGTCACTGTGATCGTACCCGTTGGGTATGACACTTACCGGTCGGCCAGAGAGGTCCGACAGCTCCTTTGCCCAGGTTGTCGAAACGGTCACGACCTTGCTGGCATCGCATAGAACGCGCCGCTCCAGACGTTTATGTAGGGCTCTGGCGACGCGAGTAAGAGGAAGCTTCGAGAAGTAGTGGATACCCGTCCAAGGATCACGGAAATCTGCGATCCAGGGCAGCGAGCGATTCTTAGCGACCTTCATGCCGATCAGGTGCATGCTATGCGGTGGTCCGGTGGAGATAAGCGCATCGGCCTCTAAGGACATCAGTTCCGCAATTAATCGCCTACTGGCCGGTCTAACCCAAAGACGGCGCGGATCGGGTATAAACACATTTGCTCTTAGCTGCAAAGCGAGTGACTGAGCGAACCCGGGATTTTTCTTTTCGTTAATAAAAGCCGAAAATCGGGACTCTTGCTTACGACCAGCGATGAAACGATAGGCCATGTAAGGCTCCCAAATGGGATGCTTAACTATTCGCTGACTCGCTCTCACCTGGGAGAAGAGCGAGTTGTCTACGACCGGCTTCTCTGGATTCTGAGGCGTGAAGACCACCAAGTCCCAACCAAATTCCTCGAAATATTTGGCCATGCGCAGCCAGCGCTGCACACTCACTCCTCCGCTTGGTGGCCAGAAGTAGCTTATGAGTACAGCCGTTTTCATAAGAAGATTCTTATCACAGAGTGAGATTAGCCAGCGACGCTCACTGTTTGAATTGCTTTATGTGTCGACATGATTCTTCCTGTGACTCAACGGCTGCTGTGACCATGTTCTAAGATCTTGTCGGTAACGAACTCGCCTAGATTTCCCACAGTCTTTATCCAGGTCTCTCTGGCCGACTCCCAGCCCGATCGGTCCGATCTGAGTGCTTCGTCAATGAGTTCAAATAGCGCCTGTTCACTATTGCTGCCAACCGAATAAATTAAACCGAGTTGGGCTAGCTCATCTATGTAACTTCGTCGATCGGCAACTCCGTAGATAGACGGAACGCCCAGAACAAGAGCTTCGCAAGCGATCGTCGCGCTTTCACCGAGATAGAGATCACAGTGAGCTAACAGGTGATGAAAGGCCTCTGCCGAACCTTGATAGGCAAAGTTCTCAAGATCTGGCGGTAGTTCCCCCTCTACGGAGATATGCACCTTTCCTCGCGGAGCAAATTTCGCAACGATTTTTCGCAGTGTCTCTAGCCGCCAGCCGCTCGCGCCATGGTCGTGATTGGCGCCCCAATTCACGACTCTCAGCATAAAGTTAGGCCGGTTTTCGGCCAGACCTGCTCGAACCGCAATATTCCGATCGGCGGCAAAGTTGTCTGGATGTAGATTCGAAAGCTCTTTTGGGCCTTGGAATCGCGCCGTTCGCCCCGCCGCGGTCAGACCGTCGTAGCACGTAGGAACATACTGTTTATCGATGAACGGAAGGGTAAGGCGCTGCTGGAGCACGGCTTTCTCAGTATCGTAGAACGCCAGGGTCCGTATACCAAGAACCTTGCCAACGTGAGAGATGGCGACTCCCCCGTAACCGCACATGACGTCGGGGCGAAAACGGCGGGCAAGCCGCCAAAGAGCAACGTCCCGATGAAGTAGCTCGATCGCCAACTGAAATAATCCGTGCCCCGCGCTGGAAATACAGCGGTGATCAGCGCCGGCGTCGTCCAAGAGTGACAAGGTTACGTCTTTGTCCCGGGACGCTATCAGTACCCGATGTCCCCTGGCGATAAGCCTCTCAATCGGCACGCGGAAAAAGTGCACGTGGGCCGGATGCACGACCTCGATCAAAATGCGTAACTCAGATGCCATCGACAAGCTTTGGTTTCTGGTTCGCTAGCTGGTTTTTTTGTGGCTGATAAGTGCTGCCCTGGCTGCGCGCTTCCTCCAGCCAGCCAACAAATTGCCCGAGAAACCTGGACGAGCGCACGGTGCTGTCTGTCTTTAGCGCAGTAACGACGTTGTCAAGCGAATCGATAGCCTCGGCGCGCAACTCTAGGTCTTTCGTTGTGAGTAGTAGGGCGCGCGCATGGGATGCGCGCGCGACACGCAGCCGTATTGAGTCTTCATCCCGAAACTTCGGAAACATTCGCACGGCGGTGTCGAGATGTGCCAGCGCCTCTTGGGGCCGCTCCATATCGAGCAGCAAACGGCCGATATTCATATGTTGAAATGCAACCGCATCGGCTTCCTCACCATAGACCTGATAGCGCACGCTCAATGATTCCAGATAGAAAGGAAGAGCTTCGTCATCGCGATCTTGTTGACTGAGAATATTGCCGTAGTTGTTAAGGGAATAAGCCAGATCAGCTCCAACGCCATCCTCACCACGACTACGCAAAATATCGATCGCTTGTTGGTAGTAGTCCTTTGCTTCCTCCAGGTTACCCAGCCCATCGTGAACATAGCCCATATTGATGAGCGTGGCCGGCACGGCCTTGGACTTTGGCGCCAAAACGAGGGCCCGGTCATAATTGTCTAGCGCCTCTTGATAGCGCTCCTCTTCAGCCAGCACTAGACCCAAATCGTTGTAAGTAGTGGCGCGAAAGTCAGCTTCGTGCCCATCATTGAATTGACTCAGTATCGCTTCATAAGCTGCGATCGAATCTTGGTATTGCTCTCGTTCGAAGAAAAGCCACGCTAAATTGGCGTTTATGTTTAAGAGTTGCTCATTGTCTGAAGATACAAGAGGTTGCAAAAGATCACGCGCACGGAGCAGATTGGCTTCCCCCGTTTCTAGATCCAGCAGACTGAGCTGCACCGAGCCAACACTGGTACGAAGCGATGACTCCAGGCGCGGCTGCCCTTGGAAACGTGCGTCAAGCAGCTCGCTGGCTTCCTGGAGTGCCTCGCGCACGGTTTTATTTAAATCGGCTTCATAAGGATCGGCTTCGGCCAAGACTTCTTGCATAAACTCATTCATGGCCTGCGCACGGTCTCGTTGCCTGCGTGCCTCATCAGCCTGCCAAACAGCCATAGCTAGTCCGACTGCGAGAGCCAATATGGTAGCGATAGTAGCCGCAAGTCCTCTCCAGTGACGGAGCACGAATTTGCTTGCCTGATAAACAGTCGAATCAGGTCGTGCATTTATAGGTCGATGTTCGCGATAGCGCTGAAGGTCGGCGCGCAACTCCGTGACGGTTCGATAGCGACGGTTAGGGTCTTTTTGCAAGCAGGTCGCAACTATTGTGTCGAGGTCGCCACGCAGGGCGCCGGGACGCAATTTGGCTCCTGCGGATTCCTGCACACCTGGCGCTGCCCCTATACTCTGACTCGCCAGGGGCGGAACACGTTCGCAGATGAGTTCTTCTATCTCACGAGCAGTCATCGATGCGCTTAGTCGATAGGGCAAATCACCAGTTAGCAGTTGATAGAGCAGAACACCCAGAGAATAGACGTCAGTAGCGGTACTGATGGCCTGCCCACGCAACTGTTCCGGGGACGTTGTCGACAAGCTCAAGCGCCTATCTGCGCTTGTATGTTGGGAAGGCGCGGCGTCATCGAGCAGGTTTGCTATCCCGAAATCGAGCACTCGTGGGCGCCCCGCTCTATCGACCAAAACATTGCTGGCTTTGATATCTCGATGGGTGATCAGGTTTTCGTGTAAATAGGCGATCGCTTCCGTCAAACCATCGAACAGTTCGAGTCTTTCACGCAGACTCAGCTCTTTGGTAGAGGCGTAGACATCGATCGGAAGTCCATCTACGAACTCCATAGCCAACCATGGGAGACCCTCTTCCGTTGTACCTCCATCCAATAGGCGGGCTATGTTCGGGTGTTCAACGGTAGCTAACAGTCTGCGCTCACGACTAAAGCGAGCGACGAGTTCGGGGGTCTCGAAACCAACACGCACCAGTTTCAAAGCACCTTCTTGGGTGAAGTCATCCTCGATTCGAGTCGCTCGAAAGACGCTTCCCATACCGCCTGCCTGCACTAAGGAGTCTACCCGCCAGGCGCCTATAAACTGACCAATGAGATTCGATCCAAGTACGCTAGGTAGAATAGCTGCAGCTTCTTCGATGGCCGAGTCTTCCAAAAATTCACCGGCTTGTTCATGCGCGGTAAGTAAAGATCGCAACTCCTGCGCGAGATCTTCATCGTTTCCGCACTCTCGAACGACATAGGCTTCTCGAGCAATCTGATCGCTTATCGCAAGCGCTTTCTCGAAGAGATCCGGAATTTGATTACTAGACATTCAGAGAGAAACGCAGATTAGCGCTGCGGCGCATACCACTAGCTAAGAGGGAGCCGTCAAGCGTCGGTGCAGCCATGCTTTCGCCAGACTCCAATCTCGCTTTGCCGTAGCTAAAGACACACCAAGATAGTGGGCACTATCCTCAATCGATAGCCCGCTGAAATAGCGGAGTTCGACCAACCGGGCCTGCCTTGGATAAACATCAGAGAGTGAGTCAAGCGCCTTATCCAAATCGAGCAGCTCAACCGCGCGCGCCTGGGTCATGGCCTGAATCGGGAGCGTGCTATTGGGATCTGCGTCTAAAGAAATGACTTCTTTGCGCTTATCGCGCTTGTCCGCAAGACGCTTGCGGGCAGCGTCTAGTAAAACACGCCGAACCACCGTCGCAGTGATCGCAAAAAAATGTTGCCGGTCCTTCCAATCAGTATTTCGCTGATCAGATAAGCGTAGATAAGCCTCGCTTACAATATCGGTAGCTTGTAGCGTAATCGAACCGGCATCGCCATTTAGGCCAGAGCGAGCGATACGATGAAGCTCATCATAGATGAGAGGCAATACCTCGGCCTCGGCAGCGCTGTCACCGGCGGACCAGGCGCGCAACAAGGAAGTTACGTCAGCAGTACGCTCTTTATGATCGGTTTCGCTCACGTTCTGTGCAGACTCGAAGTCTCGGGTTCTAAGCCCTGCCAATCATAGATCAAAAACGCTGAGGGTGGTGCTCATACTCCCATTGTTGCCATGATTTGACCCTCAGCAAAGTCGCGCTCCAACGCTTGCTTGTAACGCGTGAGCAGTTGTTCCCGAACACGGAGTTTCGTTTGTTGATGGGCCTTGCTGCCCAGGGCTGCAAGTTGGCTAGCAAGCTCGCTGGTCCGTTTCGTAAGCTCGTCTTCCAGTACGCATTCGTCGAGAAAACCCACGGCTGCTGCTTCGCCAGGTGAGTACACTCTTGCCAGGGCTACTGCGTTATGGAAAGACTCCTGTCCCAAGCGAGACCGAGCGAGTTCAACTCCGAACCACGGTAGAGTCATTCCAATGGCTACCTCGTTAAGGCCGATTTTGAAGTCACCGACGGCGCCAATTCGATAGTCAGCCGCTAGGCAAAGAATCGCACCCATCGCAAACGCATGTCCGCTTACCGCGAGTACTATCGGCTGGGGAAAGCGGACGATACGTTCGGCCAGATCCGCTCCTGCGCGCACAAGACGAACCGTACGCTCATCCTGTAGCGCCATCGTCGCCAGATCAAAGCCTGCGGAAAACGTGCCTGAACGACCGGCGAGCACAACCGGTTTGTCGGCTTTTTCCGCGTTGTCGAGAGCAGCATTCAACTCCGCAGCCATTTCAAAGGACACCGCATTTCGCTTGCCGTCATCCATTACGATTTGCAAAAAATCTTTCTCTTCCTTCAGGGAAACCAACGCGCTCAAGGGAAACCTCACTTTCTATTAGGGTAGGCGGACTATACCGCGAGAAGGGATTATGCTTCAGCACGCCATCTTTCAGCGCTGCTTGCTTGCAAAGATCGCGCTCAGCCACAAACTCGCGGTAGAGTTGGGAGAATTAGCCACCAGGAGCATTAGAATCGTGCAGATTTCACTTTATGACGTCAGCGTTAAGACTTATCTGCAAGGCTTAAACGCAATGAAGCAGGTCCTCAAGAAAGGCGAGGACCAAGCGCAGCAAGGGAACCTGGATCTTAATAAACTGGTTGAATTCCGACTTCGCGACGACATGGCACCATTTCGCTTTCAGCTAGTGTCTGTTTGGCATCATTCGCTAGGCGCAATCAAAGGACTGAAGGCAGGGGCCTTTTCCCCGCCTCCTAGCCTTGGAGACCTAGATTATGGCCAGCTCAAGGGCCTGATTGACGAAGCGATCAGCGAGCTGAGCGGCGAATCGGCAGAAGCTATAAATGTTCTCGCGGGTAAACCACTCTTGTTCCGAGTTGCGGATAGAGAAATTCCCTTTGTAAGTAATAACTTCATCCTTTCCTTCTCCGTGCCTAACTTTAATTTTCACGCGACAACCGCTTACGACATGCTCCGAATGCAGGGCGTGCCGCTGGGGAAAATGGACTACCTCGGGCAGCTGCGCACGGGGAATTAATAGCTACTTTTGAACTGCGCTCGGCACCGCACTGACACCACTATCAGCTTAAAAACATAAGAGAATCACGCGTGTATAGGCATATTGAAGTCGAGACGAAAGGACGAATCGGGCGAATCTGGCTAAACAGACCAGATCGTCTCAACGCTTTGTCTGTAGCTTTGTTGCAAGAGCTAACGCAAGCGGCAGCGTGGTTTGATTCTCAGGATACTGTGCGCGTCGTCGTTGTCGCTGGACGAGGCCGTGCTTTTTCGGCCGGGGCCGACCTTGAGGGTTTTCCGACATTGGACGACGCTGATTTAAGGTCGGCGGCGGACGCGGGCCGACAAATGGCCGATGCTCTGGAAGGGATGCGGGCATTCCTGCTCGCGCAGATTCATGGCTGGTGTGTTGGCGGCGGGCTTGTACTTGCGGCTGCTTGCGATCTGCGGATTGCAACGGATTCGGCGCGCTTTTCCATACCGGAAGTCGATCTCGGAATCCCTCTAGCTTGGGGCGGCATTCCGCGGCTGGTGAGAGAAATAGGTCCCGCACGCACAAAAGAGCTGGTTGCTACCTGTCGACCCTTTGACGCCGCCGAAGCTCTTGAAGCCGGATTTCTCAATAGGGTAGTACCAGAACAAGAACTGGAGAACACGGTTAACCAACTCGCCATAAATATAGCCGCTAAGCCAGCCTTGCCCGTATTCGCGACAAAGGCTCATACCAACGCAGTCACGGCCCATATGCTAGGGATGGGTAGATCCTGGGCCGACGCAGACAGTCTTATCAGTGGAATCGTAGACAAAGAATGCCAGGACGCGCGGGAAACTTACCTCGCTAAGCGTTTGGGGTAGCCGCGAAGCAAAGCAGCTTTACACTGCGCTCGATCAGCAAGCCGCTTCTTGACCCGTAAGAGTAAAGAACACCATTCGGTCTGACCGATCCTCATCAAAGCAATGCCACATGACTTCGTCTTCGTGCGTTTCTATACCGTAATTGGCCACGACCAACTCTTCGGTAATGGGTGAAATCGCAACATCGTGAGGAAAGGTGAGGTGCTCGGAAATTATAAGGCGAGGCGAGGTCAGCGAAAGGTCATTAGGAGAGAAGAGCGCAATAGCGTTATTCAGCGGGTCGGCGATAGCCAGCAGTCCGCGACAAACATCGATATTTTCGAACCGGTTGTACTCGTTCGACAGCAATAACTTTTCTGGTGTGTCGGGGAATCCCTTGTGGAGATCGAAGATCATCACTCCATTATTTACCGGTGTTTCAGAGCTTCCGATCCGTTCTGCGATAATTCTGATCTCGATAAGACACTTGCGCATAAAGTGCAGAACGTTATCGGAACCGGTCCAGGCGCGTCTGAGCTTTTGGCGCCAGTTCGAGCGTGAAACCGGAAACGGCTTTTCTGTGGTAAAGCTAACAAACAGCTTGCGTGTTTTTGCATCAATCGCTACACCCTTGGGGTGGCCGTAAGCGTCAAAACTCTCCGAGTTGAGATGTAAACACTCACCAATCTCACCGGTAAGCTCATCCCAGGCGAAAATAGCGAGTCCGTTCTCCCTCCCACCGCAGTAGGTCACGTACAAGTGCTTGCCATCGAGAGCCAAACTATGTGGCTCGTAGAGCAATTCGGAGGGCGCTACGGCTTCGCTAACTGGTTTGGCAGACTGTGCTTGTAAATCGTAACAGCTAATAAAGGTATGACCGCGCGACTTGGTACCTTTACTGCTAACTACTAGGTAAGAGTTACTCAACGCAAGTCCGTGAGGCATGTCGAGGGCAGGGCCTTCCGCACCAAACTCGCGAACCAGTTCGCGTGTTCGCGTGCGGTAGAGCCTAACCCGATGGTCATCTCTGGCCGTTATGGCGAACAGCTCCCCATCTGGAGTGAACTCGATGTCCGGGAGATAGCTAGGCTCGTTTGGGTTGGGGATCATCCCCGAGAAATCAACGTTAAGCGTCCCGCCTTCGGATAAAGTGTTTTCCATAAGTGTAAGGTGAAGAGAGTTTCCAATATTCGCGAGCCGCGATTGTGTGCCAGAGCGGATTCTCCGTAAAGCGGTTGCTCAATTGGCAGAGTCGGACCTTGGCTGACCTACGGCTAGGCTAGCCAATTCAACCGCTGTACGGTGCCGTTCGTACACAAATATTGCTCTAAGAGCTAATTCAGTCTTTCCACTGTGTTTGACTCCGGTTTTGAGTAACCAGCAGGCTTTGCCTGGCGGGAGTCGAGATGGAACGTGTCACCAGTCTTCTTAAGATCCTATTTTTCTCTCTTGTGGCTATAGCGCTGACCGCTTGTTCCGGCGACAGTTCAAACGATACGCAGTCCTCAAATGATGCGGACGAGAACTTAGGCGTGGGCGGTGCTACTCTGGCCTGTGACGCACCGGTTGAGCGTATGCTCTCCACCAGCGGAGTTGAGTTTGTTCGAACACCGGATTCCTGTTTTGAAAGCCTCGTAGACTTCCCCCAAGAAGCTCGATACCTAGAACTCGACGGCTTGCGTCAGGCATACGTCGAGGCGGGACCTGCGGATGGGAAGGCGGTGTTGCTGCTGCACGGCCAGCCGAGCTGGTCCTATCTTTATCGCAAAATGATTCCTGTACTCGCCGAGGCTGGCTATCGCGTCATCGCCATGGATCACCTGGGTACGGGACGATCGGACAAGCCCACTGACCTTGACGAATACACCTATCTAGTTCACACGGACCGTTTGGCTCGCTTCATCACCGAGCTAGGCTTGTCCGACATCAATTTGTTTGTGCAGGATTGGGGTAGTTTGATTGGCTTAAAAGTCGCAGGGGAGAATCCAGACTGGTTTGCAAGTATTGCGGTGAGTGACGGTGCTCTGCCCAATCTTCCAGCTGGGGTAGAGCCAGTTCCCGCCGTCGAAAATCCAAACGATGTTATCGACCTTCCTTCACCGTTTGCCGACGCACCGGAGCAACAAGTCGCGGTCTACGACGGGTGCGAGCTGCTGCTGGACTCGTCGGATGGTTTCGATTTCGGAAGCTGGATGGAGTACGCAATGAAGGCCGAGTCCTTCCGAGCTTCCGAGGTGCTTGAAGCGCTCACCTGGTTCCCCTTATCCGATGCGGAAGAAGCCGCCTACGATGCTCCCTATCCCAGCCGGGAGTACATGGCGGGCATTCGAAAGTTTCCGTCGATAATCAATGAGCTCGGCGGCCAGACTCAAGATGCCTTGGCCGGACTCTCCCAATATGAAAAGCCATTTCTTACGATTTGGGCGTCGAATGATTCCGGCAACCTCGGCTCCTGTGAAGCTCAGCAGACCCTGATTGATCTAGTGCCAGGTGCAGTCGGTCAGGCGCACACACGTTTGCCGGATTCGAGCCACTTTTTACAGGACGACCAAGGGGAAGAGATCGCCCGCAGACTGGTGGATTTTTACGAAAATCCAGCGCCCTTTCCCTCGGATCCCTCAGAGACTCCATCGGAGCCGCCACAAATTACAGACGAAAAACTCGGGTTCGAAATTCTAGAGATCAAGTCTGCCAATGAAGTTATTGTCTGGGCCAGTTCAGAGATTACGCAAGAGGAGTTCGACAGGCTGGAACTCCCAGAGGGCTGGGCGAAGAATCAAGTTCGCCAAGTTGATGCCTCTGGCGGATCGTTTTCCCGCTCGCCAGACGCCACGGAAGATGGTCCTTTGCTAACGGCGGATCTGTTTGGCTTCCGTTGGCAACACAACGCCACAATTGTTGAAACCGGCATCGCCCTAGATGAAGAAGGTTTACTGGAAGCCGCATCAATTGAGAAATTTCATACAGTCAGCTACGACGCTGGAAGTACGCTTTACGTTCTCGTCGCTCCAAGCGGTGACGAGTACCTCAGGATCACCCGAGACGCAGGGCGAACATCTGACACTCCTAGCCTGCCCGAGGGCTGGAGCATACGAGAGCAAGTGATCGATGAGCCGCTTGAACTTACCTTGCCGAATCCGACACTGAACATAAGAACAGACAATCAAGACTCCTTTCAGGGTCCCGTAAGCTTGACGATAGGCGATGGGCTTGGCTCTATCGATGACGCACTGAACTCCGGCTTACTCCCTCTGAGCGATAGGCTCTGTGAGGACCCAGCCAATATGGATGCACTTCTGGAGTCTCCAGTTTTCTCAGTTTTTGCAACAAGCGGTGACAACAACTCAGAACAAATACAGCGAATGGTAGAAAACCCCACAGCGGGGCCTTTTTACATGTTTAACTTTATTCGCTTTCGCGAGTTGGCCGTGTACGAAGACGGACGCGAAACTGACTTAACAGGCCGGGAAGCGAACGACATCTATAACCCAATTGAGTTTCTCACTGCCATCGGCGCTCGCCCGGTATTTCTCAGCGCGGTTGATCGGCAAATCGAAGGAGGAGAACCCTTGTGGGAGGAGATTGCGGTAGTGGAATACCCATGCCCCGTTGCGTTTTTTGCGATGATTTTGAACCCGGGATTCCAGGACCGTCTCATACATAAGAACGCAGGGGTAGAAACCACTTGGGTTATCGTCACCGATCTGCTGCCATCTGCGCTTCCCGAAGACTTTCAATTTCCCGAGAGTCCGTTCCCAGCAAGCGACGCAGATCCCGCTTTCGAGCGGATACACCTTCGCGATTACTTCGAAACGGCGCAGTACGAAGCGGGTTCCACGGAACCGGAGCGCAGCGGCGAAGCAGCATGGAGCCTGTTCGTGGATGCTCGCAGCGAGGCTAAGTCGGCGGTTGGGTCCGTTCCAAGCGTCCGGCTCCAGGTGCAGGGTGTATTTTCCGGCGACACGCAAGCTTGGGATGCCATTGATATCGATTTCTTTCCAAGCAATGCGGCGTTCGAAGCTCTAACTGCGGACGAGACCCGTCAGCAGGCGCTCTTTCATCGGCAAGCGGCTTTGGCCGGAAGCTATTCACTGATCACTTATCCAACTTTGAACATCGTCCCTGGAGTACCGGAGGGCAGCGGCACGAGCAGTGATAGCGTCGGCTCGCTACCAGTAACCGAACTAGGAGTTGGCCAGGTATGTATGTCCGATGCAGACTGTGTAGGGATAGGCACTTGCCTCAATAGTGGGATTGGAGCGGGCTTCTGTACTCGCCAGTGTGGGGCCGGCGAATGTGGCGGTCCCTACACTTGTTGCGGCTCCTGCGCCGAAGCCGTAGCAACTCAACTTCCCTTCACCGGCTCGGCCTGCCTGCCACCAGACGCGGCTGAACAGTTGAGCTCTGCTCCGGCCTCCTGCAGCTGCCAGTAACCGACGCTTGTGATTAGCAGGATACCCGTTAGTCTGTTCTCGAGGAGCATCCACAGGACAGCGCCAGCAAACCAGGTTTCTTAGAGGCCGCGTAGCAGGAGAAATTGGAGGGGGCATTTAAGTGTTCGGTGAAGCAAAACTCCCAGTGTTGAATTTTCTTTCGAAAACCTGGGTTCTGATCACGCTTTTTATCGCGATGCTAGCAATCGGCTACTCCTTTAGCTTGGTCATGCCGGCTGTCGGTGGAGTGCTGCTCGACACGCTTTTTACAAGCGAAGAGGTACTAGCCCGTCTCGGTGAAATGAGCGCGGGGCAAAAGCGCGTACATCTGCTTGCAACCATCGTCATCGACACAGCTTATCCCCTCGCCTATGGTGGCTTGATGCTCGGACTTACCTGGCGTTTTGCCGGATTGCTCCGCAATTGGTTCATCATCGCGCCCTTGGCCGTGATGTTTGTCGATTTCGCAGAGAATTTGGTACAGGCACTTGCGCTCGTAGACAACACTGCACTGCTCAGTCTTAAGGACTTCCTGACGCCGGCGAAGTTTGGCCTGTTTGCAGTTGCGGTCGTCTTGGTGCTGGTCAGCTTTCTTATCGCAGCGCTGCGCAAATTACGCGGCACCGGATAAGCGAACTGGATAAGATCATTGCCGGCTGCTCCTCTTGGTTTTCCAGTCGCAGAGACGCTCAGGCATCATTCGTCCGCGTAAATACCCGTCGACAAGGTACCGGAGGTATCAATTGCGGCGCGGTACATGCCCGCTGAATTGAAGGAATAGACTACGCTGCCGTCCGGCGCCAGACCTATCACACCACCGTCCGCACCCATGGCGACGAGGCGATCTAGGACCACCTCATCAGCCGCGGTTTGCAATTCAATACCCTTGTATAGCGCCCGAGCACAGATATCGTGGGCAACGGCGGCGCGGATAAAATACTCGCCATGCCCGGTCGCTGAGATACCGCAGGCGCGGTTATCAGCATAGGTACCTGCTCCGATGATGGGAGAATCGCCGACGCGGCCGAAGCGCTTATTGGTCATACCGCCAGTAGATGTTCCCGCTGAGATGTTACCCTCCTGGTCGAGGGCAACAGCCCCAACGGTTCCACGCTTGTCGTCTACAAGAATCGGCACGTCGCTGGCATCTTCGGACAAGGCTTCGCGCTCTTGTTCGATGGCTCGCTGTAAGGCCGAGCGTCGACGCTCTGTATGGAAATAGGCGTTATCGACCAGCTCAAGCTTTTGAGCTTTGGCGAAAACCTCCGCGCCCTCCCCCACAAGCATGACGTGAGGCGATGCTGACAGTACGCGGTCGGCCAGACGAATCGGGTTGCGAACGCGCGTTACGCTGGCAATCGCACCGGCATTGAGGTCGCTGCCATCCATGATCGATGCATCCAGCTCCACACGACCTTGATGGGTAAACACCGCACCATGACCCGCATTAAACAGCGGTGAGTCTTCCATGATTGCGATCGCTGCGATAACGGCATCGCGGCTACTACCACCTGCGGTCAACACCGCATGTCCCGCCTTTGCAGCTTCGGAAAGCTTCGCCCGATAGGCAGCTTCTACTTCCGCCGTGAGGTTTTGACGCAAAATAGTCCCGGCGCCTCCGTGGATAACGATGGCCGTGGGCCCTTGCGCATTGGCAAGCGCCGCGAGAATAAGACCGGCTATGACGGCGATAAGGATTCGTAGCATGACTCGACGTCCCAAAAAGATTCCGACTTGGCGGCAGAGCCTAGCAAAACTAGGACCGACGGCGAAACCTGCCGACATTCAATCTATCGCGATACCGCCATTGGAGGAGACGAAGCTCCGAGCTTCTCTTTTCGAGCCCCTATTCCCGAGCTCCTACTTCCGAACTCTTATAAGCGCTTATCCAAGCTCGCCCTGGTCATCGTTACTCGAGACGACGTCATCTGCCGAATCCTGATCCGAGGACGCGTAAAACCATCCCGTATCGCTTGACGCCGCATAATCGTCTGCATCGGAGAGCAGCTCCCTTCGAATAGCCTCCGCACTGCCCTCTTCAATATAGTCAATATCGGTGGAAGCAAATCCATTTTCTTGATCAAAGCTATCTTTCGGCGCGTTAAAATCTGATTGCGCCAGCAACACTTTGCAGTCCTTTGCGACTGGTAGGGGATTTCTGGATTGGACTTCTCGTAGGCGAGCTCTGAGAACATCCCGGGTATCCGCGTCCTTTGCAAACATCACCCAAGTAGCGGCTCGCGGTGCTTTGAGCGCCTTCACGGAGGCACGCTGATCGTCCGTGAGCGCTAAGGCTGTCGTAACCGCGTGCTCCAGATCATCAAACCAAGCAACGAGTTTAGGATGTCCCATCCATGGTTCTGTCATAGCCCACTCCGCTAAGAAAACTGGCAGCGCCAGAAAAGCTCATTCGTATAGTGTGATCGAGACGCTATGAAATGTTTTGATTGGCTCACCGCTGGCGCGCTGCCGGAACACGCTTCTTGCCTTCTTCCAATAGATAGGGAGTCAAGAGAGAAACGAGCTGGTGGATACCGATTCTACGAAATGCGCGCGCATCTAAATCGTCTCCGAACCGGATAGTCGCATAGTCCAGCCAATACCTGCCGATAAGAAAGCAGGACACGGCTAAGGTATTGACATTAGCATTGCTAAGGTCGATCCATCCCATCGCCTCGATCTGCAGTAATCTCCCTTCGATGCGTCTCTCGACGTACTCATATATCCGCTTCAAGCGAGCGCGACCGTCTGCTTCTTCTTGGATGACGGCAATTGGTTCACGCAACAGATAGCGAAAATCCCAAAGCAAATCGAAAGTACCGATCATATGCTCGGCAATATCATCCGGCCCATTTATTGACGATAGGTCTAAGTGCTTTTCTAAGGTGGCTTCCAGCGCGTCCAGGTGGGCCAGCGGCAAGTCCTTTTTTGCCTTGAAGTGATACCAAAGCGTGCCCTCGAGAATCTCTGCGGCTTCGGCAAGTTGCGCCGTTGTGACCCGCTCAAAGCCGAAACGGTTGAAGAGATCGAGACTGACAAGAAGGATCCGACCTTTGGTTTTCGATCCAAATGCCGATTGCGCCGCCGTTGTGAGCGCTGCTGATGACATGGTTACGCTTGCTATCCTTGCTTTGGGTGATATTCACGATGCTTTTTCAACTATTGTTGCATCGTCTTTTCATCGTAGATGCGTTCCGCATGGGGATGCAAGGTTCCGAACAGACGATCCCATATGACGGTGTACAGCCCGTAGTTGCAGCGAGGAGATCGATGGTGCTGATTATGATACGCGGACGTGTTTAGAAGATAACCAAGCGGGCTCTTCCCCAGGAATCGCGGCATGACTTCGTAGCCCAGATGCCCGTATACGTTAAAGATCAGCGAGATCAGGCCGACGAGGATCAATGCGTACAAGGTCATCGGCATCACCATCACGATTAGGATAAAGATGCCAGCCTCAAGAATAGCCTCCAAAGGATGAAAAGCGAAGGCCGCAAAGGCACTGGGATTTACAGAGAGATGGTGCGTGCGATGGATGCGTTTGTACAAAGATGGCGCATGAATAATTCGGTGCATCCAGTAGAAGTAAAAATCTTGGATGAGCAAGGCCGACGGAATCTGTAGCCAAAACCAAAGCTCGCCGTACGCGTAAGGATCGTCATAGAGTTTAGTCAATCCGGCTCTGTTTAGGAGAACGATGACGCCCACAACAAGCGTGAACATCAACACGCTGACCATGGAATCAAAAATTTCGCGGCTGATTTGTGCCTTTGTAAAGGGCTGTGGCTGAAGACGCCGTTGCGGCGCAAATTTGCCGACCAATTGCCCCAGGCCGAAACCAATACCCGTTATCGCGCCGTAGCGCAGCATGAAAACTAGAGCGACTAAAAGCGCAATCGCTGCTACGCGAAGAGCTACTGGCAGGTCGGAAACGATTGGTGATAACAGCTCGATCATGAGAAAGCCTATATATTTGGGTGAATACCCTATTTTGGGTGAATACCCAAAAATGTCAATAGGCTTTTACTAAGTCGCCAGTCCGAACCGCGTACCTTGCCGTTGCCCCTTTTACATTGAGTACGTCTAAGATATTCGTGTCACGGTCCGAAAAAAGAGCATCACTTGGCGAAGCTCTTGCGGTGATCATGGGCGGAGAGCTTTTCTCAAACTCCCTCCTTCGATCGACATGGATATGTTTGGGTGCTGTGGTGGTCTGATTTACCGCGTAGCGTTGGAAGGGGTTGTCCCTGTCTTTAGGCAACCCTTTTTTTAAAAAACCCAAATTCCTTGGGTAAATAGACGCCTTAAGGAACCGTTTGCGACTACCGACTCTACTGGAATGACTTCGCGTGGTTAAAGGGCTAAACCCTGAAATGTGGAGCACGCCTTGGAGAGAGGCGCCGTAGCGCGCGTAAGCGTTGGCACCGACAAGTCGCCATCCGCTTGATCCATCAGCGCATTCACCGTTAAGTGAATTTCCCGGGACATGTCGCCGTCCGCGACCGCCGCTTTAGATGCAGTTCTTGCCTGTTTGAGCAAGACTTTTACCTGCAGTATATCCTCCTCCGCGGACGCGGTGTGTTCCAAACCTAAAGAGGCCGCATTGGAGACTCTCGACGCTGCAGCGCAGATTGCGTCTCTTGCCATCACATCCAACCTAATCGGCTTGTATCTGGAAATCCCCCCGATGATGTCTTCAGTTTGCCCTGGGAACAACGCCTTACCTGCCACCCGACGAACAGGAGAGTTCGCAAGATAAACACCGCCATCCGGCGCAAGGCTGGTAACAGATATCGACTCCTCTCGACCAGGTGCAAAGTAGCGCAATTCCCCGGTCTCCCGATCCAGTAGACCCATGCCAACCCTCAACATAACGTTGCTACCGCGCAAACTCTGCCCGCCGGCGATTGACGCAACAATGCCGTTTGCGGCGATCGTAGGCGTTAGCGCGTTAAATTCAACGGCTACATTGGCATAGCCGCCCAGGGCTTCAAAATTTGCCGCCCAGGCCAGCGAACCGTCGTTGCCATGATCGATGATCTTGAATAAATCGTTTCGCGTTACGACGTAAATTTCTCCGTTGTCCGGCGAAACAGCGACAGAAGCTGCCAATGGCTCGCCAACATTGATGCGCCAAATCTCATTCAGATCGCTGTCGAGCACCAGAACATTGCCCAAATTGTCGGACACATAGATGCGCGAACCGTCTTCGCTGATGGTCGGAGTAGAACCTGTGCCGCCAGCGAACGTTGTCTGCCCAAGGATCGAAAACTCCAGCGCGCCAAAACCATCGTTGACCAGACCAAGCAGATAAACTGCCCCCATTTCGGACTTTTGATCGATTGTCCCATCCAATTGATCTGCCGCTGTTGCAGCGATGTAAATCCTCCCCGAATTGGGGTCGATTCCGAAGAAGTTGGTCACCTGCTCGCCTCCCCCATAAATAGCTTGGACAACCGCCGAGTAGAAGCTGAGCCCACCGGGGGCCTTGCCAAATACGTCGTCAGTCAAAGCGTCGCTGGCCCTCTGGATGAATCGTGGAGTGTATGGCAGCTCACTGATAGCCGGGGCTCCCGGCAACTTGATGGTAGGAGCGACCGATTCCCCAGTCGCTCTTGAAAACGCAAACACATGCCCATCTGCGGTCACCCGCACCCAGCGAATCGTGCTGAGGAAGATAATTGAAGGCGTAAGATTTGGACCAAGGAAGCTGCCCCAACTGAACATCCGGCAGGCTCAGCCCGGTCGGAGACTTCCATATAACGGTGCCGTCGGTATGGAGTGCCATAACGTTGGTGTACGCGGCGTGATAGATAATTTGTGTGCCAGGATTATCGGGATCATTCAGAATAAGTGGCGCGCCACTACCGCGATTTAGGCCATCGCCCGTGATGGCCCAGCGTCTGTGCCCTGTCTCACCGTCTAATGAAACTAAGGATACGTCCTCTCGAGGGAACGCAGGGCTAAAGTACAAGTTACCTTCGTTATCGTAGGTCGGCCCCTCGGGAATATACATGTCCGTTTCCGCAACCCAATCAAACTCGAACATAGGAGCAGCAGCAATCCAAACGTTATCAGAGTTCAGTGTAGTCCCATGCATGGTTCGGAATCCGTCGGGTTGCGGGAGAACGCTGTAGGTATATTCACCCACCACTCGCGGTCCTTTTGGCGACCAATTCGTTGGTTCCGGCACCGTAAACTCATGAGGCATATCTATCCCATCCATTCCCCGCTCGAGCAGGATCAACAGCAAGCGAGGCCCCACGGACCACGCCAAGCCTAGGACCGCGATCAACGCCACGCCAAGCCAGACCCATTGGCTGGAAATTTTGGAACTTGTTGGCATTTAGCTGATTCCTTTGTAAATGTGATCTGACTGGATGAGGCGATGACTCTAGCGTTTGCATACCGGCTCTCACGGCGATAGTTACGTGGGTAAATCACTATCACGACAACGCGAAGGACTGCGGGGAGGTCGAAACCGATTGGTGCGAAGAATTCATCAATGAAAAGAAACGGTTTATATTAGGGTGAATACCCTATTTTTGGGCATACACCCAAATAAGTCAATAGCGTTCCTGGGCGCAATAGTCCGCATATCTGTTGCGGCCAGCCCCGTCGGTCAATTCCAGTAAAGGTGGCATCGATTCGGATTGCGATAATGTGGATGGATGCCCAGCAATGGGAAAGTATTAAGAACGCCGCGTTCTGGGACTATTAGAATCGTTTAGGGCGAGCAGCGAGTTCAATGGCTCTTTGTTTTCGATTTTCGAGAAGGAGCTAACGAAGGTTATCGCCGCACACTTGAGCCTTAGCTGTCTGTATGGCAACCGAAGTTCTTAGAGCACCGACGAGAGACTGGCTGCGATTATCCGCTACACTGCCTTAGTCCAAAGATGACGTGTGTCACACCCTGAGCACGTGAAAATAATAATGTCCGTGAGGTCGAGGCTAGCCTGGGAATGAAACGCACAATAGTCCGTCGGCTTACCGTCACCATGTTTCTGCTGAACTTTCTGGCGGTGACCTGGCCGGTGCTCGCGCTGTTTCGATTTCCCGAACCCTTTCCCTTCGGTCTGCCCTTATCCATGGTCTGGCCAATTGCTTGGATAGTGATCAGCGGTGTTTCCTTACTCGTATTGGATCTCGTCGAAAGACGATACGAGGACGGCTAGTGGAACAGTGGCAAGTGACGTCTGCCATGATTCTGGCATACCTCATCCTCACCCTTTGGATCGGTCTGCGCGCCGGGCGTGGTACCTCTTCTACCGTAGACGGGTTTGTGGCGGGGGACCGGAATTTTGGTTTTCTGGTGATGTACTTCGTTACCGGTGCAACGGTTTTTTCTGCCTTCGCCTTTCTTGGAGGACCGGGCTGGGCTTATTCCAGGGGTGCAGCCGCTTTCTATATTCTTTCCTATGGTGCGCTCGGCATGTTGCCTTGGTATGTGGTTGGACCCCGGGTAGCAAGAATTGGTCGCCGGTTTGGACAGGTCACTCAGGCTCAGTTCATCACCGGCCGCTTCCAGTCTCGCGGTCTTTCCGCGCTGATCGCCATAGTAAGTATCGCCGCTTTAATCCCTTACATCACTCTTCAAATACGCGGCGCAGGCATCGTTATTGAAGCGGTCACGGAAGAACAGATTCCCCTTTGGGCGGGCGCGGCGATTGCCTATAGCGTAGTGCTAATTTACGTGCTGGTCAGTGGAGTGAGCGCCGTGGGCTGGACCAATACGCTCCAGGGTGTATTCATGATTGGTATCGCCTGGAGTCTTGGTTTTTATCTGCCCTACTCGCTATACGGGGGCGTCGGCCCGATGTTTGAGGCAATCAACAGCCAAAGGCCCGAGATGCTGGTCTTACCCGGGCTCACCGCCTCCGGCGAACCCTGGGATTGGGCAGGCTACAGCAGCGCAATACTGATTAGCGCCATTGGCATAACGATGTGGCCGCAGATTTTTATGAAAGCCTTTACGGCGCGAGATGAGGGCATCATTCGCCGCACGGTGGTCTGGTTCCCGACCTTTCAGTTGTTACTGGTACCCGTTTTTTTGATCGGTTTTGCTGGCGTGTTGTTCGTAGACTCGTTGGAGCAGCCGGACTTCATCCTGCCCTATCTGGTGCTACATGTGGACCTGCCCATGGTCGTGGTTGGTCTGTTTTGCGCCGGGGCGCTCTCCGCGTCCATGTCGACGGGGGATGCACTATTGCACGCTACGGCCTCCGTGGCGGTGGAAGATGGTATGCATCCCTTCATGAATCTCGACGAGGCACAGCAGCGTCTGCTGATACGCGGGCTAATCGTAGTCTCTGGCGCCGTCGCCTACTACTTTGCGGTGGCTGAGAACACGTCGCTAGTGGTTCTACTCCTATCTTCTTACGGCATCATCGCGCAGTTATCGCCGCCGGTGATCGCAGCACTCTTTTGGCGCCGTGCAACCACGAGCGGAGCGATCGCCGGTCTGCTGGCCGGTGGCGCGACCACGCTGCTACTATTTGCGATGCCGGAGCTAAAACCAATAGCCCTCCATGAAGGTCTGTTTGGCATTCTGGTCCATGTACCAGTTCTGATTGCCGTGTCGCTACTAACACCTGCGCAAGATCAAGCTTGTATCGAGGCCTACCTAAACCCACCAAACATCGAGCCAACTGCAAGCTGAAGAGATAACGAGAGCGAGCCATGAATTCGATCACCCCTTTAAAGACACTCAGCTGCGTAGACATGCTCGAACGGCTGGTCGCGTTCCCCAGCGTCTCTCGCGATTCAAACCTACCTCTTATAGATTGGGTTGAAGATTATCTGCAGCCCTTTGCGCCGCGCTGTCGTCGCACGTGGAACAGTGAGCGCAATAAAGCCAACCTGTTTGCGGCAATAGGCCCGGTCGCGCCGGGAGGTGTTGTGCTGTCGGGTCATACAGACGTCGTACCGGTTGATGGGCAGGATTGGAATACGGATCCCTTCCAGCTGACGGAACGCGATGGGCTGCTCTATGGACGCGGTACCTCAGACATGAAAGGCTTCTCGGCCGTGTTCCTCTCGCGTCTTGCTGAGCTCGATGTTTCGAAGATGAGGCGACCGCTTTACCTGGCCTTGTCCTACGATGAAGAGGTCGGCTGCATCGGCGTGGACCGGATGGTCGACGACGCGGTCGCACACTTTCCGAAAGCGGACTTTGCGATTATCGGTGAGCCCACCACTATGCACGTCGTGCGCGCGCATAAATCCATAAACTGTTTTCGTACGGTCATCAAAGGAAAGGCCGCGCACTCCAGCCAACCGCAGTGCGGAGCCGGAGCAATTATTGCCGCTGGTCGGATCATCGAGCATCTAGATAGTATTGGTCGATCGCGTCGTGCAAACGCGAGCGAGTCCGGCTTTGAACCACCGTGGACCACGGTTCAGGTTGGCACGATTCAAGGGGGCACGGCTGTGAATATACTCCCAAGCTACTGTGAGTTTTTGTGGGAGTACCGGGGCCTTCCGGACGAGGACCCAGAACTGATCCTCCGGGCGATACAGCAGTTCATTAGCGAGGAAGTGTTGTCCAGCCTGCAGGAATTTGCGCCACAGGCATCGATTGAAACGACCCCGATTGCCCGAGTCCCACCGCTACTGCCAGACCCAGAGGCGCGCGCGGAAGACTGGGTCGGAGGACTGAGCGGTGTTCGCAAGGGCGGCTCTGGCGAGGTGTCCTTTGCAACGGAAGCGGGCAGTTTTCAGCGTGCGGGTATCAGTAGCGTGGTGTGTGGTCCGGGCTCAATCGACCAGGCACACCAACCCAATGAGTTTATCGATCCGGGCGAACTAGACCGCTGCGGGGTAATGGTGGACGACGTATTCGCCCACCTCTGTTCCCAGGGATCCTCCGATTAAGATGTTCTGAGTACGACGACGCCCTCAGCCATCACCGCAGTGCGTCGACCTTCTCTTTAACACGCTCGATGAATGTATCCACAGGCATTGTTCCAAGGTCTTCTCCACTTTGAGTCCTTACAGCCACCTCGTCATTAGCCATCTCGCGATCGCCAACCACCAGCAGGTAGGGCACGGCTTGTAGCGTGTGCTCGCGTATCTTAAAACCGACCTTCTCGTTGCGTAGATCCGACTCCACGCGAACACCGCTTTTCTTCAGGCGCTGGGCGACATCTTTCACGTAAGCATCCTGCTTGTCCGTGATCGTGAGGAGAACCGCTTGCACCGGCGACAACCAGAGCGGGAACTTGCCCTCGTAGTGCTCGATTAGAATGCCGATAAAGCGTTCCAGCGAACCGAACAAAGCGCGGTGCAACATGACCGGTCGTCGATCGCGGGCGCCGGTCTCATCGACGTAGGTAATATCGAACCGCTCCGGTAGGTTCATATCGGCCTGCAAAGTCCCGCACTGCCAATCACGGCCAATAGCATCACGTAGTACGAATTCCAGTTTCGGCCCGTAGAATGCTCCCTCACCGGGATACAGCACGTAGTCCAGACCCATGACCTCGAGCGCATTGCTCAGAGCGCCTTCGAGTTTGTCCCATACTTCATCACTGCCGATACGTTTCTCGGGTCGAGTAGACAGCTTGATCACAACGTCTTCAAAGCCAAAGTCTTTGTAGATATCCAAAACAAGCTTTACGACCTCTATGCACTCACTCTCCATTTGCTCTTCGGTGCAGTAGATGTGCGCATCGTCTTGCGTAAAATGACGTACCCGCATGAGGCCCAATAGTGCGCCGGAGGGTTCGTAGCGATGAACCTTGCCAAACTCACTCATGCGCAGCGGCAGGTCGCGGTAGCTTTTGAGTCCCTGCGCATACATAGAAACCGAGCCAGGACAGTTCATCGGCTTCAGCGCATAGACACGCCCATCCTCGGTCTCGGTGGTGAACATGTTTTCCCGATAGTTGAACCAGTGCCCTGAGGTCTCCCAAAGGCTCCGGTCCATCACATCGGGAGTGTTGACCTCCACATAGCCCGCATCGTCGTGACGCTGACGCATGTAATCCAGGAGTTGGAGGAACATCGTCCATCCTTTTGGATGCCAAAACACCGATCCCGGGGCTTCATCGCTGAAGTGAAAAAGGTCGAGCTTACGGCCGATTTTTCGGTGATCCCTCTTTTCGGCTTCCTCGATGCGCTGGAGGTAGGCCTTCAGCTCTTTCTTGTCGCGCCAAGCGGTACCATAGATTCGCTGTAGCACATCGTTATTCGAATCGCCTCGCCAGTAGGCACCGGCGAGTTTTGTTAGCTTAAACGCCTTTGGCAGCCTCCCCGTACTGGGAATGTGCGGACCGCGACAAACATCGAACCAATCTCCTTGGCGATAGATCGAAACCTCTTCTCCTTCTGGAATGATGTCTTCGATAATCTCGACCTTGTAAGTTTCATCAAGGTCAGCAAAAACCTTTTTCGCGTCTTCCCGGTCCCAAACCTCTCGCTCGATCGCTAGATCGCGGCCCACGATCTCTCGCATACGATCCTCGATCTTCTCCAAATCCGTAGGAGTGAAAGCCTCCTCTCGGGCGAAGTCGTAGTAAAAGCCGTTTTCGATCGGCGGGCCGATGGTCACCTGTGTGCCCGGATACAGTTCCTGAACCGCCTGTGCCATAACGTGTGCAGCGCCGTGGCGCATGATCTCAAGGGCCTCATCGCTTTTACTGGTAATGATCGCGACCTCGGCGTCCTTCTCGATCAGGAACGAGGTGTCGACCATTCGCCCGTCAACCGTGCCGGCGAGTGCGGCCTTCGCCAAACCAGGACCAATATCCGCGGCGACGCCAAGAACGGTGATTGCGTGATCAAAGCTCCGAGAGGAGCCATCGGGGAGAGTGACTTGCAGCATGCTGAATACCCTTATCAGTGGCGACCCCAACGAAAGGCCGCTTGGTTTGAAAACCGGCTCCAAGCTTTGCTGGTGCAAAGACAACTAGCGCGGTTTATTGAGTCTACTTTTTGTCGTCCGAACTGGGACGGGCGCGGAGTATAGGCTGATTCAAGCTTGAACGCACGGGGATGATAGTCACGACTCGCCTAAGGCACCTTTGCCAACGCCTTCAAAGGCCCTTACCCGCACCGAGCCGGACACCTCATTTGCCACCTGTGCTGCAAGATGTATCGCGATGTTCTCTACGGTACTGACGAGCGGCATCGGAAAGACCTGGGTGCGAGGTAGGCTGATTTCGAACTCGCCTTGGCTAGCACGATAGGCGAGCCGCACATGCTCGATACCATTGTGCTCAAACACCTCGCGGATATGTTGTTCTGTCGCGATATAGCTATCCGCTAGACGAGCAGCCCAATGCTTCTCGAGTTCTTCGCTGCGTCGATCATCGATAAAGACTTGCAAGCGTGATCGGTGCCCGTGAGCAATCCGCTGGCACTGCCCCTCGTGCTTTTGAAGACCGTGGGTGTAGTGGTAGAAAGCACCATCGATAGCTTCCGGGCGCAGCATGATTCGCACGCTTTGCACGTTTTCCGGCAGAACATTGAGCAACGAAGTCTGCAAATCGCTG
This sequence comes from Pseudomonadota bacterium, assembly GCA_039815155.1. Taxonomy (GTDB): domain Bacteria; phylum Pseudomonadota; class Gammaproteobacteria; order Pseudomonadales; family Halieaceae; genus Congregibacter. Next base: position 25,383 of record JBCBZV010000003.1, on the reverse strand, counting down.
GCGATCATTGCAGGATCAATCGCGTCCCCCGCTAGCAGCAATACTGCAGCGCTAGGAGATCGATGGCGCACTATCGCGCCAGAATTCATCGCAAACTCGACATATAGCTCATCGTGTTCCTTGCGCGTCACGCATCCGCTGGCGTCAATGGGCACCAGGAGCCGGTGATCGGCCTGTTCGTCGATGAAGCGCTTGATGCTTTTTTTGACATGACCAAAGTCAAAGACCATGCCCTGCTCATCTAGCTCGCCTTCCAGCTCTATATCGACAATCCACGACTCGCCAACCACGCCCCGGTTTGAATCCAGATAGGAAAAGTCCATCACGGTGAGGTTGTCTACGAACAACTTTGCCAACTTCAGCTCCCAAGGTTACTTTGCGTGGCCAATCCAGGGCCATTCATGAGCGATAAAACTCAATTTTAGCACCGGATCACTACGCGGCAGCGGGCTGAGCACCATTCCATTTGGTGTACCAGCATTTATCAGGGCTGCCGCAAGTTCTTCGGAGAGGCGAAGCATCCCCTTGCACTGCAGGCCGAGAATTTTTAGTAAAAGGGACCGTTCCACATCTTCCCCTTCCGCCAAGCTTGCTTACAATGGCGACCCTGCGTAACTCGGTTCTTAGGGGAAGCTTTGGGGCTTAGGCTCGCTGGCCCGTCAGCACATATCCAAGCAATGCGGTAACAAAAAGGAAAGTCATAAACATGAAAGTAAAAACGATCGCACTTATTGTTCTTACGGGAGTCGTCGGCGTAAGTGCCGTGGTCCTGATTCCCCAGCTCGGCTTGCTGCAAACACTCGGTGAGGTCGACGACATGCTTTCCGATAGCGCGAACCCGCTTGCCGACGTGCGCAACTCGGTGATTTCAGTCAACGATGCTGTCATAGAAGGTGCTGGTCCGAAAGATACAGCCGGTGTGCCAACGAATCCGGAGCGAAACGCCTACTTCGGCGATCTCCACGTGCATACGGCGCTGTCCTTCGACGCGTACGTGTTTGGGACGACAACCACACCAAGAGATGCTTATCGGTTTGCTCTGGGCGAAACGATCAAGCACCCGCTTGGCTACGACATGAAGCTGCGCCGTCCTCTGGATTTTTACGCCGTTACCGATCACGCGATGTTTTTAGGGGTTGTTCAAGCGGCTTCTGACCCGGCGAATCCTTTGTCCCAGGAGGACTTCGCTCGCTATTTGGCGCCACTGAATGCAGACGCGTCATCAATGTTTCACGAACAAATGAATCGCTATCTCGCTTTCGGTCGCACGCTACCAGCGCTGATCGAGGGTGTGGTGTCCGGAGACGTTGAGGAAGAAGACCTCGCCTCCGTAGTTCGCACAGCCTGGGTCGATTCGGTTAAGGCGGCAGACGAATATTACGAGCCGGGCGTGCTCACTACCTTTGCAGCCTACGAGTTCACGACCTCGAGCGATGATCAGGGCAACCTACATCGGAACGTGATTTTCAAGGACACGGCGCGTCTTCCTGCGGAACCGTTCTCCCGCTTCCATTCGAGAAATCCCGAGGGACTCTGGGATTGGATGGACGGCCTTCGCGAAGACGGCATAGAAGCCCTAGCGATACCCCACAATTCCAATGGTTCGAACGGCAATATGTTCATGCTCACGGACTGGCAGGGCGCAGCGATCAACGATGAATACGCGCAGCAGCGCCTTCGGAACGAACCATTGGTAGAGGTGACCCAGGTAAAGGGTACGTCTGAAACTCACCCTGCTCTGTCTCCCAACGACGAATGGGCCGACTTCGAAATCGCTCGCTATCGCGTGGCTACCAATCTTGAAAGCAAACCGAACGGAAGCTACGTCCGCGACGCCTATGCCCGAGGGCTGTCCCTGGCACGTCAAGGAATCACTAATCCCTATGAGTTCGGACTCATTGGATCTTCAGACACGCACGTAGTTGCCGGTTCATTCCGTGAAGAGATTTATCACGGCAAGGTTGGATTGATGGACGCAACTGCAAATGATCGTGGATCCCTACCTCTGGAAGGTATACCACGCACAGTGGCCCGCATATTTCCCGGTACGATGTCTGCGAAGATAGGTGGGGATTTATACGTCGCAGGAACGGGCTATGAAGAGTGGGGCGCTTCCGGGCTGGCCGCGGTCTGGGCTGAGTCTAATACCCGCGAGGCGATCTACGAGGCCATGCGTCGGAAGGAGACCTTTGCCACGTCGGGACCACGCATGAAAGTACGATTCTTTGCCACCGGCGATGCCTGGTCGGAAACGATTCTTAGCACGCCAAGCGCCTGGAGCCTCGCCTACGATCTAGGCGTTCCTATGGGCGGTAGGCTTTCGCTAGCTAGTGAGGAAAAACCCGAGTTCTTGGTAATGGCCGAGCAAGATCCGTTGAGCGCTCCGCTACAACGAGTACAGATTATCAAGGCAAGCGTGACCGCTAACGGGCCTTCAGAGATGGTTTTTGATGCCGCCTGTTCGGATGGCGCCGTGCCAGATCCAGACACGCACCGCTGTCCCGACAACGGGGCTACCGTAGACCTATCTGACTGCTCCATCAGCGGTGACAGCGGAGCAGCAACCCTCAGCTCAGTTTGGAGCGATCCGACTTTTGAAGCCGGGCAGGAGGCCGTCTACTACGTACGAGTGCTCGAAAATCCAACCTGCCGCTGGTCCACCTGGGACGCGGTCCGGGAAGGGCTGCCCCCACGCGAAGATTTGAAAACAACGATCCAAGAAAGAGCCTGGTCTTCGCCGATTTGGGTGGGCAGCCGCGAAATTTAATCATCGCTTAGCTGCCGCAGACATACAGATGCCTACCTAAATTACGTAGAGCGCACCGCCCGAGACAAGGTTTACAAGGCCGGCCGCGATCGCCGCCAAGCCGATCTTTTCCTTGTTTTCGTTAACGAGGCTGAGTAAATATCCAAGCTTTGCGCCACCTTCCTCCGGAGCTTCGCCAGCGGCAGCGGCATCGCTCCCGGAAATTGTCGAGCGGTTGTTCATTGCTGCTTCAGCCGTCGCTTTGAGATTGAGCATCTTGCTTGATCCCAAAACCACTCCCAGTGCTAAGGCGGTCAGCTGGGGAAGGAAGTTGGCAAGAACCGCCCCGCTCAACGTATTCATGACCAAGCCAAGCAAGCCACTCGCCGCCAAAGCAACGCCCAGCGGTGGAAGTAATGCACCAACAAGGCTGTAGCTGCGGTCAAGCAGCGTTCCCAAAGCGGGCAGCTTCGCGGATAAAAGCGCGCGAGAATAAAGGACGCCCCCCAGTAGTAAGCCCCAGCATGTGAAATAGCGGATCCAATTGACGAGGAAACCGCTATTGCTCGCCGCCCCCTCGTGCGCGTCTTTGAGCATTTTCTGCGCTTTCGCCAGCTCGGCGTTCGCCTTTGCCATAGCAGTCGCTTGCGCTATCGCAACCTCACCGTCGACCGCTTTTTCTCGTGCCGCTACTTCACTTAAGTGCTGCTCGTGTCGCGCATCCCGCGCTGCATTATCAGCGGCAATTTGGGCTTTGCGCTCAGCCCGTTCCTGCTCTCTGCGATCCCGATCCGCTTGCATGCGCGCCTCTGTAGCCTCCCTTTCTAGGCGGACGGGATCTGGTATCCATTGAGCAGCAGCGATTAGCTTTCGAGCGCTGGCCCCCGTTTCAGAAGCAACGGACCAAAAGTAGCGATCGGAATTACGATCCTGACTCATACCATTGCCTGCTTCGAGTCTTAGCTTGCCGGATAGCGCGTACTGTCGATCTTCTGGGATGATCGTCTTTCCGGAGAAATTAAAGGTCCATGCCCGCGCAAACTCTATACGGTCTGTCTTTTCACTCCACACAAAATGTACGTCACCCTTATGCGATTCGAGAAGATGATGAAATTGATCCTTTCCTCCAATAAAAATATTGCCCCCTCGTCCATCCAAACCGTCGTAGCGTAAACCTGGTTTTTTGCGCTTGTACTGAGGTTTCGTATCCTCATCGATCGATTGGCTTCGATTCAGTGTTTCTGAGACATCTTGATGTGCGATGATCTGGCCATCGGCGATCACATACAGCTGAATATCGCGCCTTAGTTCGCCATCGCGCTCAAGCACTTCCATCACGCCCAACGGAGCCTGATCGTAGTATTGGAAGTACAGATTTTTGTCGGCGCCATAGCGCAAGGCCGCATGGTTCTGCCAGGGGCCTAAAAGCCGGTAGATCGTAAAGGTGGAAGCGACCCCCTTCACCTGTTCCTCGACTATTTCGAACTCGACAGACTGGAATTCGCCACCGCCGTATACGGAATAGCTCACTTTGTATTTCGCAGGCTCCTTAGGCAGCATCACCATGTCATAGTTGTAGACCTCATCCAGATAAAGCTCTTTAATCTCCTGCACTAACTCGGCCTTATCTGGACTCTGCGACGAAACGAAGTGATAGCGACAGCCTGGTCCACAGTTACTAACGCTGTTCGCCTCAAGATCCTGTAAGAAAGCCTTCGGCTCCGGATGCGCCTCACCAAAGCCGTTGTCGCAACCGATGGGGTCGAAGAGGCGCTGGTCGCGGCGCTCCAAGTAGTAGTACTTATAAATCAGCGCACACTGGGCGAAACGACGACCGTCTTTTTCGATATCCAGGATGATGGGCACGCCGAAGTAGTAGGTACCTGGACCGCCGTGATAGGACTTCATGATGTGTTTCGGCGTGCTAGGCAGGTTATAGGCGATCGCGTTTTCATCGCTGTTCAGGGATAGGTCGAGAAATTCATCCAGCGCGCGACCCGTTTTCAAATCCGCGTTACTCCAGCTCGGAGAGATCATCTGAAAAAGGCTTTCAAGGGGGATTTTGGGGGTCTCAGCAACGCTTTTGGTGGCACCAATGGCGGTGACCGAAAAAAGCAGCAAGCTAAAAATGAGTAATGGTCTCTTGATCACGCCCTAGCTCTCTCGTCCGGCCCATATTCAGGTGCTTCGCAAAGGAAGGCCGCAGCGAATGCCGGCGCTGACTTCACAGATGGCCGCGAGAATAAAAGTCCAGGCAGGAAAGAGAAGCGAAACGGCGGGACAATCTAGGGCAGGAATTGGTAAAGCTGGGATCGTTCGATCAAAAGCTACTGAGCGATCAATTAGCTCGTCGGAGTCAAGTTGTTTAGTGGTTTAGAGGTGTAATGGCGTATTGGTGCAGATGCGTCATGTTGCACGGGCGACACGACTCAATAGAGTAAGAGCGTGAGCCGGGGGTACTCCCAGCCCACGCCTTATCAAATCGCTAGTAGCGGATATTGATCCCGAGTCGTATGTCTCGGCCCGGCAGTGGTGCCGATTGGGATAAGAAAGAGGTCGCAGAACGCGCGAACTCATCGGTCAAGTTTCGACCTCGCAGCGACAGGGTCACGTTATCTGCGCTGGGGAATGGCTGAACCGTAAGATAGACGTTTAAGAACGTATAGCTATCCGTTTCGATCGTTCCAGGGATTTCAGCCTCGCTCCCTTCTGGGGCTTCGCCAACGCGATCCTGCTCAGTGACGTGCTGAACTTCCACCCGCAGGTTAGAGCGTAGCGGCTTGTAGTCAAAGTTGACGCCGCCTAAGAAACGAACCGGCGGGAAGAAAGGCAAGTCGCCTGCTGGGACGGTGGTGGCACCGGTACCGAGCGGAGTGAACTCATCGCGCACATTTTCGATACCGCCAAAGGTGGTCGACTCGCTTGTTTCTCCTCGTGCCATATCCAGCTGGGCGTCAAAAGCGACCTGTAAATCGCTAGATTCAAAGGCCAGGTAGTCGGCCTCTAGCTCAAAACCGTACAGCTCCGCGTCCGCCTGTTGGTAAGCAAAGACCGGGAACCCTTCGTCGGCGGGGAACGGGTCACCCTCTTCAAAGAAGTCACCCGTTGGACTCTGGAAAATAAAGTCTCGGTAGTCGATGTAATAGACGTTGGCCCCAAAGCCGAAAGCGCCTGCTGTGGTCTTAAACGATAGCTCTCCCGAGTAGGCAACTTCTGTATCGAGATTTACGTCTCCGATTTCAACGGTATTGGTGGCCGGATGGAAACCGTTTGAGAACAGCTCTTCGGCGGTCGGCGCTCTTTCAGATCGCGCCAGGTGGATGCCAACATTAGTGCTATCGCTGAGTTCGTAGATGCCGGTCAGCGCTGCGGAGAAGGTTGTTTGATCTTCGCTGAAGCTCTCGCCGGCGAAACTGAGATTGCTAGTTTCGTTCTCTTGATTATCGATACGAAGGCTCGCTTCACCGATAAAAGAATCAACCGTGTAGCGACCCAGTCCGAAAACGCCCCAACGGAACTGCTCGTTCAGTGGGACAAAGGCTTCGTCGCCGTCCGCTTCGAATTCTCGATCGGCGATGTTGAGGCCGACAGTTCCGGTCACGGTACCGTTGCCCATAGCGAAGTCATTTAGAAACGCTTCTGCCCGCAGCTCCCACTCATCATTGGTGAAGAGAGTTTCGGGCTCGTCGCCGGCAAACTCCGTGTGCTCGTAATCAGACAAACCGAAGCGGAATTTAGCGAGCTTAATAAGGCCGCTGTCAAAATTGTACTCGCCGTCGAGGTCGAATCGAACCTGTTCAAAGTCGATTTTGATTGGGCCTTCTTCTTCCTCACCCTCTTCCTCGGCCAGCAGATCCTCTTCTTCGCCCTCTTCCTCTTCTTCTTTCTTCTTACCACCGGGCAAACCGTATTTGCCCTCTTGGAAACCTACGGAGAAGCCGACATATCCTTTTTCGCCGATCCATGACAAACCGGTAGTCGTTGAGGTTGCGATTGATTTACTGTTTTCGACGATGCCTTCAACGCCCTCTTCCTCGGCCTCGTCGCTGGCGAAACCGGGAATCTCGTAGTCATCAGAATCCCGATCATTGGCATCCAGATGGAATACCAGGTTGTCGGTAAGGCTAATATCAAGCCCCCCGCCGACTGTATAACCTTCATCAACAGAGGAATAACCTGCGGTCAAATCCAGATCGACACCGTCTTCCGGGCGACTGCGCGGTATTCGGTTGTCAAATACGTTTACAACACCACCAACAGCGTTCTGACCGTAGCGCAGCGTTGCCGCGCCTCGCAGAATCTCAACCTGCTCCGCGTTGGCCATCTCTGTGGCCACCAAGTGGTCGTTACTCGCGGTCGATACGTCAAAAGAAGAAATATCGTTGGTCAAGATTCGGATTCGATCTCCACCAAGGCCGCGAATAATCGGCCGCGATGCGCCAGGGCCAAAAAACGTCGAACTCACTCCCGGCTGACTGGCTAAGGTCTCCCCAATCGTGCCGTTCATGCTCTGCAAAAGCTCGCTGCGATCGACAACCGTCGTTCCCAGAACAACTTCCGCCACGCTGGAACGAAGCGGTGATGAAAGCACGATCACTTCTTCAATGGCGGCATCTTTTTGCGTATCGTTTATCTGCGCGGTGGCCATCGTTGTGCCCAACAATAGAAGACCAGCAGGCGACAACTTGCGGAACGTATCCATCAATAGTCCTTTTCAGTTTCGGATGATAGCTAGAATCGAATCGACCGCAGGCAAGCCTGCGGTAATACGTAATAAAGTAACACTACGGGCAGGGGTCGCTCCAGCTCATCAATTAGGCATTTTTTCACATAAGTTTTGTGTAGCAGCAACTCGAAAACACGTCGAAGGGGGCGGTTTCGTTCGGCTACTACTCAGCTGGACTCAGCTAATTCCTCCAATGGGGCAAATCAAAGAGCCTAATGGTGTGATGGAATAACATGCGCATCGAGAATATCGAAACGATCGAGCGGTTGATTGAGATAGAGCTTAGCTGGGATGAGCTGTATCGAACCGATCCGCATGCTCACCTCTACTTATCATCCGACTTCATCTGTGCAGTCGCCATTAGGGTCGCGGGAAAGTTTCGCGTTTTGACGGCCTGGTCCGACGACAACCGCTGTATCGGCTTGCTGCCGTTAATCGTGAGAACAAAGTGGAGCAAGCCCAAAGCCTGCGTAACAAACGTGCTGGATATGCTTGGCCATGTTTTCGACGCAGACTATACGGGCATCTTGTGTGATCCTGCCCACGAGGTTGATGTCTGCAAAGCGTTTGCGAACGAGGTATCGCGTATGGCTTTTACGCGCATCGTCCTCAACTACGTCAGCGGTCCCAGCGGTCGATTAAGCGCCTTTACCGATGCCTTTGACCCAACTGTGTTTGAATCCAAAGCCAACGAGCACTTTATCAACGATGGTCAAACCAACAACCTGATCTGCCCCTACGTAGATCTGCCGGAAAGCTTCTCCGCCTACCTAGCCAACTTAAGTGCAAATTCCCGGCAAAAACTCAGACGTTTGCTACGCCAGCTTGATGAAGACCCGACACTAAAAATTCGTAAATCCAGGCCCGAAACCTATACACAAGATGTAACGATACTGTCCAAACTCTGGTACCTAAAACACGCGGAACAGAAAGGACAAAAACGCGCGGCCCGGCTTGCCGAGCGATTCAAGGAAGTTGCGATGCTGGGTCTTGCCAACGGTATGGTGTATCTCGCTATTCTCTGGCGAGAAGGTAAGCCGATCGCGGCGCAGGCCAACTACCTAGATAAAACCAAAGGGGAAGTGCTCTTTCACGTTGCCGGCCGCGACGACAGCGTACGAGATTTATCGGCAGGTCTTCTACTACAGGCACATTGCATCCGCTGGGCTATCGCTAACGGCTTCAAACGCTATGACTTCACCGTGGGGAACGAGCCCTATAAATACAGTCTTGGCGCCGTTAATCGCGAGATCGTCTCCGCTGAAGTGATCACTAAATCAGGAAGCAACAGTACTGGGAAACTGGACTTAGCCTGTAAAGACGACGTATTGGAATTGATCGGCCGAATGAAAGCGCGAGGGCGAGACACTGACGCTACCGTAGCGCTAAAGCAGGCGATACTCACTTGGCCGGATTTTGATCTCGACGCAGTATTGAGTGAGCCCGTGACTTGATGGCCGGTGTTTTCGCCACCATAGAAAGCCGATGACATCGCAACGCTTCTATGCCACTGTCTGAGGTCGCTGTATTGTCTAGCAAAAGCTTGCGCTCCATGCCTAAGCGAAAACTATTCAGAACCAGTAAACAAGCGCGCCCTTTCATCTTATGGGTGTCGGCTTCATTGATCGTTTCGGCAACTTTTTCAAGCTCAGCCGCACCAGACTTGATCCTAGTCAACGGCGACATCTATACGGTCGACGCCTCTCTCGGCCGCGCCGCAGCTTTTGCAGTGGAAAGCGGTCGTTTCAGCGCAGTGGGAACAAACGATGCCATCCTGGCGTTAGCCGATACAAAGACGCAAATCATTGATGCATCCGGGCATACGGTGGTGCCCGGTTTTATAGATTCGCATTCGCACACAAGCGGGAATTCGCCTCAGGTTGCCGGTGTTGACCTATCCTACATCGTCGACAAGAAGGAATGGCTGCGCCTCATTGCCGGGGCAGACAAGACCATGCCTGAAGGTGAGTGGATTATTGGCGGTTATTGGGACCACACACTCTCGGACTCAATCTTCCCTACCCGGCAAATGATTGATTCCGTGGTTGCCGATCGCCCGGTATTTCTGTCCCATATCGATGGTCACTACGGCTGGGCAAACAGCATTGCCCTTGAGCTTGCAGACATTAGCGCCGAAACGAAAGCACCACCCGGTGGTGAGGTAGTCCTGGACCCGGAAACTGGCAAACCTACCGGCATTCTCCTTGAGGGCGCTCAAGGCTTGGTTCGTAAGGTTATACCCGCTCGTACGGATGCACAGCGGCGTAATGGCCTGGCAGAAATGCAGCAGTATGCGAACAGCTTTGGAATAACTGGCCTACATCAGATGGGTGATCTCGAGGACTATGCCTATATTGTCGCGCACGGCGATCCCAGCATTCGTGTCTGGTACGGCCAATGGGGTCCTCGGGGTAGTAAGGCCGACTACTCGGAAGACACAAAAAGCTATCTGGGTCGCCAGTCAGCCACTCGCGAGACAGTCCGCAAGTCAGGTCGCGAAGGCCGACTCGGTCCATTGCTCGAAGTGGGCTTCGTCAAGCTAATGAATGACGGTGTGCTGTCTGCACATACCGCCGTACTGTTAGAAGAATACAGCGATAGGGAAGGCTGGAAGGGCGAGTACATCACTGAGCCTAAAGACCTGGAGAAACAGGTTAGCGCCTTCAATGCCGCGGGTATTCCCGTCGCGGTTCATTCCATCGGCGACGCTGCAGTCAATGCGACACTAGATGCCTATGAGGCGGCCTTGGCCTACGAGGTGCCCTACCCCAATCGTATTGAACATATCGAGATCATTGCGCCCACCGACGTGGCCCGCTTTCGACGGCTTGGTGTTGTCGCCTCGATGCAACCGAACCACGGCACTAACTCAATCGCCTATGTCCCCGTGCGGGTAGGAGTAATGCGAGAGGCACAAGCCTACGTCTGGCGCACGATGCTGACCTTCGGTGTGCCCCTGGTGTTCGGAGCAGATTACCCGACCTCGCCGTTGAATCCGCTGGTGCAGATCGCAGATGCGGTACTACGCACCAGCCCTTTTGGCTTTAATGCGGGTAAACCTTGGCATCCGGAACAATCGGTGAGTTTTGAACAGGCGCTCTATGCCTATACACAGGCCGGCGCCAGCATCACCGCCTGGAAAAATGAAATCGGCTCGATAAGCGTGGGTAAATGGGCCGATTTTGTCGTTCTCGACGGCTCCGTTTCGACACCGTTGGATAAGCGTTTTCGAGAGCTATCGGTCGATTACACGTACTTTGCGGGAAATGAGGTTTATCGGAAGTGATGTGGGAAGGTACACACCAGTCTGTGATGAGCAGCTGAAAGCAAGCCTTATCCTTAAAACCTGTCACCGCACCCCACGAACGAGCAAATTAAACGACTTGATACAGCGCGTGTAGCTGCGAGAGCCGCAGGACAACGATCTAGCAAGCCCGAGGCAGATACGCTGCGTTTAAGCTGGCGATAGATCGTGATCAGCTTCGATAGCGATCTACAAAACGGCGCAGGATCTCGTTGCTCTCGGGTACTGGCTGTGCTGATACGGCGTCGATGAGGCTGTCTACGTCCTCCGACGGAAAATAGCCGTGGTTCTTATAGACCTGTATACGTAACCTAAATCCTGCCGCGTCGGCCTCTGGATGAAACTGGGTCGCGTAAATATTGCTCCGCAGACGAAACATTTGCACAGGACAATGCGCACCGGTGGCGAGGAGATGAGTGCCCGGAGGTGTGCTATCGCAAGCTTCCTTGTGCCCAAGCAACACTGGGAATCGCTCCGGAAAGCCAAGCAGCAGGGGATCGGCTTTACCTTCCTCGGTGAGCGTAACGTCGGCCAGACCCACCGACTCTCCATAGCGACGGGAAATGACCGCGCCGCAGTGGGTACCGAGCAATCCATTACCAGAACAGCAACCAAGAAAGGGGAAGTCTCTGGCCTCCACCTTCCTCAATAACTGGCCGAAGTCTAGCTCGACCCGCCTTTGGATTTCGGACTTCTCATCAGCCGGAGTACTAATGTCAAAAGGGCTCCCACCGACGATGATCCCAGAGAAAACGTCGAGATCGATCTCGGGAAGGCCGGACACCTCCGCTCTAATCCGAACCCACTCGGTGGGCGCGAGCCCGGCGTGCTCCACGATCGCCCGCAGTTCCTCATCTGCAACGGCGTCTTCTGGCCTGAGCTGAATTAGTAGAAACGGCTTACTCAAAGCAGCCCCGCGGTTGTTGAGTACTTGGCGCCGATCATAACGCAAGAGCCCTCAGCGCCGACGTACGCTGGATGCCAGTCATGGCCGAATTTGCCCGCGAGGCTCAAGTCATTTCGGCGAAACACAAACCTCTACCAACTGTGAATTCATCGACTGTTCCAGGTTATCGACGGCGCACACATAGCTTGACCTGGGATCGGCACCATCCTTGGCAAACACAGCGGTCCACTGGTTGCGACCGGAATTCTTCGATAGGTACAGCGCGGTATCCGCGAGGCGAATAGATTCTTCCCAACTCACCGCTGCAAACTCGTTGGCTGCGAAGGGAAACTGGGTTATACCAATCGAACAGGTCTTTCTCAGAGATTCGCCGTCTTCAACCCGAAAGCAATATTCCTCTACCTGCGTACGAATTCGCTCAGCCAGCGTGAGCAAGAGCTCAGGGCTATCCACTCTGGCAAGAATCAGGAATTCCTCGCCACCAAACCTAACAACCCAATCCATGTCGCGGCACGCGGCTTGGATAACAGCGGCGAACTGAATCAACACTTGGTCGCCCGCTTCATGACCAAGTTCGTCATTTACCCGCTTGAAGTGGTCCGCATCGACCATCAGCATCCCAAGGCGTTCGGCAACGCCTTCACGTGCAAGCCGTTTAAGGCGGTGAGCCTCTGTGGGCATTAGACTTTCTAGAAAACGGCGGTTCTTTAGGCCGGTGAGCTGGTCGGTGACGCTTATTTGCTCCAACTCCGCCTTAGCGCGATTAAGACGCAAGTGAGATCGGGCGTTTTCGATTGCCACAGCCGCGTAGGAGGCTATGGTTTTCAGCATCTCAAGTTCGTTTGCCGAATAGGCTGCTTTCTGGAAGCTTTGCAAACTGATAAAGCCCAATACCCGTTCATTGAAGACGAGCGGGTAGAACACGGCAGATAGGACTTTTTGTTGCCGCTCTATAAGTTCGAGGCCTTTTACTTCGCTCGGCGGATGTTCTAAGTCTGGAATAATGAGCGGCGACTTGTTTCGCACACACCAGGCAGCCGGACTGTGTTCGTCGTCAGGGTCGCGGTCTACGTTTTCGACTCGCTGGTCGCGCTCATAGTGAAAAACCCCTTCGATCACACCGGTCGATTCACTGACCAGACCCATCACATAGACCGATGCATCCATGAACTCGCCTACGTGACGATAGGTTGAGTGAATAACTTCGTTCAGATCCAGCGTCGCAGCGATGTCTTGGCCAGCCTGACCAAGCTGGCGGATGTTTTCCGTTCTCTGTTCGACCAGCGTATCCAGCGCGCGCTTCTGACTTTCTAGCCTCGCCACCTGCCACCGAAAAAGCTGATAGAGGGCATACAAAACGATCAACGTAGCCAGCGCTCTGAACCAGAGTGTTTGGTACCAATCAGGTAACTGGCGAACTGCAACAGTGCGGAGCGTATTAGCGCTCGTGACCGAGTCATGAAGGGACCGAATCTTCAACGTATAGTTGCCGGGGCCAAGTCTTGAATAAGTCGCGCGGCGATTTCTGGAATCAGTTGAGATCCAACCGTCATCGTAACCTTCTAGCATGTATTGGTAGCTTCGATTACTTGATTCGGAGAAGGCCAAGGAGGAAAACTCCACCGAAAAGGTCTTTGTCTCCGGTTGGAGGATTAGCGGATTTCGCTGCGCTGGTGGGACAGTGTAAGAGTCCACTTCGCTGTGTGTGATAACCAGTCGCTGAGGTACCGATTGAGGGCGGTAGTCTTCCGGTCTGACCATTTGTAGGCCGCGCGTGCCGCCAAACAGAATCGTGCCGTCGCCTAATTTCGCATCGCTGCCGATCCAAAGATTTCCCACGTCCCAGCCGGAGGAACGTTCGATGCGCTGATAACTCCACGTACTTGGATCAATAAGCGTCGACTGCGCCCAAAGTCTCCCCAAGGAGTCTTCTACGATGGCTTCGCCGAGCGACGTCTTTGGGACGCCGAGACGCTCATTGACGGACGAAAAGCGAGCCTGTTTACCGTCCCAGCTTTCGAGTAAATCTATACCGCGAGCAGAAACCACCCAAAGTCGATTCTTTTCGTCCACCAAAAGATCGACGATAAAATTATCCGCTAACGAATGTTCGGGGCGTGTAGTCACTGGGATGAGTTGTTCTGCGTCGTCGGGAATGACAAACAAGCCGGCGTTGGTTCCAACCCATAGATAACCGTTGTAGGCGAGCAGTGTTTCAATTGCAGCGACGAAAGGTGAGTTCGTGCTGCCGACAAGGGAGACAGAAGCGAAGGTTCCAGTCGAGCGATCCAGGCGCGTTAAGCCCGCGTCGGTACCGATCCAGAGTTCGTCTTTACCGATCGCATGTAAGGTACGGACGCTGTCGTCCGCCAATCCGTCCTCCGTTGTAAACTGGGTGAAGCTGTCACTGGCTGGGTTGAAACGAAAAAGCCCCGCTTGGTTGGTAGCCGCCCATATGGTGCCATCGACCGACTGCTCGAAGGCATGAACGTAACCACCTTGGAGTGCGCCCGCTGTACCCGGCTCCGGTTGATAGCGCTTCACAAGTCCCTCTTTCGGTCGTATGACCTGGACGCCCTGAGTTTGTCCGCCCAGCCACACATCACCGTTCTGCATCTCTTTTGCGGACCGAATATCCGCCTCGGCGAGCGCGAGCCTATCGAAGGGGTTCTGACGTAGCGCTTTGAATGCCCCATTTGCTGGATTAAACAAATTCATACCGGCACCCCAGGTGCCTATCCATACAAGACCATCGCGGTCTACGAAGATGGCGCTCACGTCATTCAAACTCAGTCCGCTCGAATTGGTGAGCTTATGAGTGATGTGTTCGACAACATCTAGCTTGTTCTGGTCGATCACCGCGATCCCCGCCCCAGCAGTGGCCGCCCACACCTGCCCTTGCACAACAGTAGTATCGTCGATCCAAACATGGTTTAGCTTGCTCGGGTCTTTTTCGTCCACTTCAATCCAACGGGTTTGACCGGAAGGAATCTCGATTACGGCGATTCCGCTGTTGGTGGTCGAGACCCATACACTTCCGCTTAGGTTGGGCTCGATATTGAACACGCGCTTTCCCGTAAAGGCTTCGAGCTCTACGCCTTCTAGCAAGGAGGCGGATAAATCGGTGTTCGAGAGCGAGACTTCGCATAGGCCGTTGTTCGATCCGATGTAGAAACTACGGTCGCTAAAAGCAATCGACGAGAGCAGACCCTTGGACAAAAAGTCTTCGCACCCGTCCACGACGCCGAGAGGTTTAAGTTCGCCCGTATGAGTGCTGATAATACTTACGCCGGACCGGGTAGCAACCAAAACCCAGTCATCATTGCTGTCTATCGCACGGACATCATTCTCGCGAAGGGACCTGGAATTCTCCGGATCATGCTGCAGGCGGGTAAAGGAATCCTGCGCCGGATCGTAGATCGAGATCCCGTCGGAGTAGGTGCCAATCCACATTTTGTCACCAACAAAGTGAATGGCTTGCACGTAGTCGCCAGAAAGGCTGCTTGGGTCAGTCTCGCTGTGAACGTAGGGCTTAAATTCATAGCCGTCGTAGCGGACCAAGCCCCTTTGTGTTGCCAGCCAGATAAACCCAGAAGAGTCCTGCTGAATATCCAGAACAATATCGGCGTTGATTGAACTGAGCTGCTCAAACGAAGCAAAGTAGCGCTCGCCCAAATCGAACAGACTTGGGCTCTCCTGCGCCCGAGTTGATGTCGAGCCGACTAACAAGCAAGTGCTTAAGACTAAAAAGTGAACAGCAGTACTGCGTTTCAAACAAACAACCCCTGGCCGCGATCACCGTGCTGGTATTTAGCGATAAGCAGGACCACAGGTTTTAGCTGGAGGCCGTGCCGAGGTACGCTTTGATGTGCGCAGTGCAGTAAGAGTATAGAAGTGCCGTTAATTTGGACGGACGACGAATCTTCAAGTTCCGTTTAACATTTTCGTTCATGATTAGGTGAAAAGTCGAGAGCTGCGGTGAGCCGAAGAGTTCGCGCAGTACCAGCAAGCTCGCATATAACAATTGAATTCAAGACTAAAACTGGACGCCCGTGAGCTACTCCGTCAACAGGTCGCGTATCCCACAGATATGCACACTGGAGGTCCCTAATGAAAGCGTGTTTCTTTGGCTCGATCGGTGTACTGATCGAGTCCTCGCGTCTCCAACGCTTAGCTTACAACTCGGCGTTTGAAGAACTCGGGATAGATCTTTACTGGAACGTAGCTACCTACTGCAAATTACTTGAGGTGCCTGGAGGCTTGCGTCGCCTGGAGGCGGTGCTCGGGGGTGATTGGCCGGTAGGATTTGCCGAAGAACTCCACCTGGTAAAGCAGACGCACTTTGAACGCCTTGCGAGTGATGGTCTTAGCTTGCGACCAGGGATCGCTGAGGCTCTGGAGTATTGCCGGGCAAACAGCATAAGACTTGCCTGGGTGACCACAACAACACCGGAGATGCTCGAGACGCTGAGCCGCTATACCGCTGGACTAAACATCGCGGACTTTGAGCTGGTATGCACCAAAGATGACGTGGAAAAAGAAAAACCTGATCCTGAGGTTTACCGACACGCACTCGCTCGCATGAAGCTAAGCACCGCCGACGTGGTCACAATCGAAGACACACCCGCAAACCAAGCAGCCGCTCTTGCAGCTGACCTACAGTGCTATCTGTTTCCCGGTGAATACGCGGCGATTGACCACAACCTTCTGACATGCAGAGATGTTCGCGGTGCAATTGATTCAGCCTACACCCGTTGGCGTACTGGTAGTGAGCTCGCGGCATAAGTCGATCGGACCCGCGGCATTACCCGACACTCGCTAGGCGAAAGTACTCGTTCACCAAGGCCTTGAGTTTTTCCCGGTTTCGACAAACTACGAGATTAGTAGAAAAAGAAGGTAAGGACGCAGGCTAAAAGATTGAAGCTGCGATTCAGGTCTCGGACATGGAAGGCGCGAAAAGTTGCTGCCTAAAAAGTTGCTGCCTAAAAAGTAGTTTGAGGCAGTGCTAAGGTGTCGCTTACATCACGAGAGGACAGCAGGAGTTTAACTGGCAGTAACGCCGGCGCGCCCTACCGGTACAGGCAAACCCTTGTAGTACGGAACTAGTAGAGCCGCAGAGCCTTAGAAGTTCGCCAATAGTTCTACGCCAAACGCCCGCCCATCTCCCACCACGGCGAGACTGCTGTCAAAAATAGCCGTAAGGAAATCCTCGTCGAATAGGTTGTTCACAAATAGACCTACACGATAATTTGAGAATTCGTAGCCTGCTTTTAGGTTTACTAGGAAGACCTCATCGACCACAAGATTCGCATCGTTCTCGATGTTGCGGAAAAACTCGTCCGTATAGGTGACCACGAAGTTGCCGTAAAGGCCGGAGCTGTCGCGGTAATCCGCGCCGACGGCCCCGGTGATCTCCGGTGCTTCTGAGTAAGAGTTACCACCACAAGAACCGCCAGGACAATTTACGTCGTCAAAGGAACCAAGCTCTGTTTCAAGAAAGCCGAGCGAAGCGAAGGCATGGATACCGTTGCTCATTTGGTACTGGGCTTCAACCTCAAAGCCGTAGGCTTCCGAATCTCCTGCGTTTAACGTAGCCGTAAAGGGCAGTGGATCGGCGTTCGGCTCAAGGACCGCAATCTGCTGGTCGGTGTAATCGTAGTAGAACGCGTTTGCACCGAGCTGCAGCCGATTGTCTAGCGCCGCAATGCGATAAGCAATTTCGTAGGACCAGAGTAACTCGGGGGCAACTTCAAACACGCCTTCCTGCCCAACGCGGGTCTCAGAAAAACCCTGCCGGTAGCCCTTATTCGCTGTGAACGCCAGATTCTGATTGTCAGTCAACTCAATTGCGACGCCGAGTTTGGGCAAAAACTCCTGAAAATCGACTTCTTGGTCAATAGTATCCTGGCCGAACAAAGTCTCGAACACTGCATTCTGGCTGACCGTATCATCAAGATAGCGCCCACCGAAGAGGACGGAAACGGTCCCGGACACGCGATAGCGAAGATCTGCGTATAGAGCCCAGCTTTCCGTTTCGTTTTGGATACGGCCCGCTTGAAGGGTGAAGCCGTTAAAACTGATGAAAGTATCTGTGTCGCCCTCGAAGGATCCGTAGAACAAGCCGGCAACGCCAGACAGCGGACCATCGCCTTCCGCCAGTTCTATACGAAACTCCTGCGTAAGATCACTATCCACCCGCTCATCATCGCGAAAGTAATCACTGCCGGGCACACTGTCGATAGCGAGATCTGCGTCGAGAAAACCGGTTACGGAACGAACGGTGAGCTGATCACTCAGCTTGTAGGAGATGTCTGCACTGTAGTTATCGTTCTTGATCTCTCGAGACTCGGTAAACAATGAATCAGCGGCAAAAACACGTTCAAGAAAACCCGGTCCGGACACGTTAGACGAAGCCGGCGAGTCAAAGGTGCGGTTGTAGCTTAGGAGTACTTCTAGGTCGTCCACCGCTTGCGGTTGGTAGAGCGCCTTGGCGCGAATGTTGTAGTACTCGTCTTCTGCCTGGGGGTCATTTAGCGGATCGATAATCCGAATGTCGCTGGTTTTTTCCTGGTAAGAAGCGCTGAAGCGCACGGCAAGTTCGTCTTCAATAAGGGGGCCTGACAACGCGACAGCGGCCTCACCACGATCCAGGTTTCCGTAACGAAAGCGGACACTCGCCTCTGGATCAAAAGTCGGATTCTTTGAACGAATATTGACCGTACCGGCCAGTGCGTTCCGACCTTGGGTCGTCGATTGCGGTCCTCTATGTGCCTCTAGCTGCTCTACGTCCCAGAGGCCTCGGGAGCCGCGGCGAAGCGCTTCATTGGATTGGGTAACTCCATCGATGACCACCGAGATCAAGGCGGCGGAGTTCGACGGCTGCGTTACCCCATCCGCATTGAGCCCGCGAATGGTAATGCTGTTACTGCCAGAGCCTTGCGCGAAAGCCCTAATATTCGCCAGGCGATTATAGGCAGTCTGCGTGTCGTAGATATCGTAGTCGAGAAAATCCTCGGCAGTTACGACACCCACGCTGCCAAAAGTATCCTTCCAGCTGCGCTCTATTTTTTCGCCGACAACAAGAATGGTCTCAAGCTCCGATGAAACGCTATCTACCGTATCTTCCCCGGCGTCCTGGCCGATGCTAGATGTGCTGAAGGTGATGGCTGCGAGACACAGCGCAGCGGACGTCAGGCGCAGCTTAGCGACCGACGATCGGCTTGAATGCTTCACGATTTTCCCCCGTTTTCTGAGCACGGAGTTTAAGAATTCCACGCTCGTCTTGTAAACGATAATTGTTTACATTTTGTAAGCACAGCCATTTACCTTGCTCATCCCTTAGGTAAGTTAGGATGAGCGAGGCCCAAATAGCCCAATCAGTTCAGGGAACGATCACCGGTCACTGGTGAAATACACGTGAACGACGACAAAACAGGCTCTCTTATTGGCGAGTTCAGAAGGCACTTACAAATCAGATGAGGACTTAAGTTTGCGACGACCGTCACTTTTAATCCGTATTCTTGTGATTCTGATGCTTCACCTTTGGCTAGGCGCGGCTTATGCGGAGCAACCGAACATTGTGCTGGTTTTAGTCGACGATGCTGCTTTGATGGACTTTGCCAGCTTTGGCGGTGAAGCCCAGACACCAAACGTCGATGCCCTCGGTAGGGCCGGAGTGTCCTTTAGCAATTACCACACATCGCCCATGTGCGCGCCCTCGCGAGCGATGTTGCTAACGGGGCTGAACAGCCACAAGGCTGGGGTGGGTGCACTTCCAGAAATCATCACGGAAGAGCAGCGCAGATCACCCGCCTACAGCCAGCACCTGTTGCCCGAAGTAGAAACAATTGCAGACCGGCTCAGGACCGCCGGCTACCAGACCTTTATGACCGGAAAGTGGCACCTGGGCCACGGCCCAGGGGATTTGCCGAACGATCATGGATTCGACCGATCCTTCGCGTTGGATGCATCCGGTGCGGACAATTATGAGCAGAAGAGCTTCATGCCATTCTATGCGGAGGCACCTTGGTTTGAAGATGGGAAACCGACAACGCTTCCGGAAAATTTTTACTCATCCGAATTCCTGGTTGATCAAATGGTCCGCTACCTAGAAAGCCGCGACCGCGATCGACCGTTCTTCGCCTATCTGCCCTTTCAGGCCATCCATATACCGGTGCAGGCTCCGCGCGAATTCACCGACCGGTACGCAGACGTTTATACAGAGGGTTGGGACCTTGTAAAACTGCGGCGGATTGAGCGTGCCAAAGAGCTGGGACTAGTCCCAAAAGACTCAACGCCGCCGGCCGCCCCTGCTTCCGTACGCGCGTGGAAAGATCTAAGCCGCGAAGAACAAGCTCACTATGAGCGTCGAATGATGGTAAATGCGGGCATGCTCGATGCGATGGATTTCCACCTGGGGCGATTGCTTGCCTATCTGCAAGCAATCGGTGACTTCGATAACACGGTTTTTCTTATCACATCCGATAATGGTCCAGAGTTCGCCGATCCGAATTCAGACACGAGATTTCGCATGTGGATGGAGCAAAACGGCTACAACGACGATCTAGAAACTCTTGGTGAGCAAGGAAGTAATTTCGGAATAGGGGCGGAATGGGCAAGTACTGCGGCGGGGCCAGGGCACCTTTTTAAGACCTTTGCAAGCGAAGGCGGCATGCGTGTGCCGTTGATAATCAGTGGCCCAGGAATCGCAGCTCAAGGTTTTAATCATGCGCGCTCCTACGTTATCGATATCGCTCCAACTCTTGCAGAATTGGCAGGCCTTTCAGCGCCGTCGGTCGATGGTCGGAGTCTCGTTCCCCTATTGCGCGGAGAAGTCGATGAGGTCTACGGCATGGAGGATTCCGTTGGCTTTGAGTTAGGCGGTAACTCAGCGCTGTTCAGAGATCGCTACAAAATCACTCGCAACACGCTCCCTTTCGGAGATGCGGAGTGGCGTCTCTATGACATTGAGGCAGACCCAGGGGAAACGAATGACTTATCAAACACCTACCCCGAGATGAAAGCTGAGATGCTCGCTCAATACGCGATGTACGCAACCGAAAATGGTGTAGTTGCATTGCCGAAAGACTATGACCCCTATCAGCAGTTGAACCTCAATACCTATGCAAGCTTGCTGAAGCAGTACGCTCCCTACTTGGTCGGAATCGCAATACTGTCCCTAGTCATCGTATCGTTGTGCGTAGTCTCTATTCGCCGTTCGCGCTTGACCTTGAGACCGTGAGTCCATTTCTCAGTAGCTAATTGATGCCTCAACTCGTGAGTCTAAGATGCATGCCCTTCCGTCTAAGCTAACTCGACTTCTGTTCGTTTCTATATTACTCGCAGGCAACGCCTGCGTGCCCGCGACTGACCGCTTGGAGCAGGCGGCAGAAACTGAAGCACACTCAACACCAAATTTTTTGCTTGTGCATGTAGACGATCTAGATTTTGATGAATTGGGGATTTACTGGGATCATGAGGACTCCGCGCTGCGAACCCTCCCGTCTTATACCAGGGCAGAAACGCTCGGGCTCGCGCATCAGGGCAAGCGTGGCCAGTCGCTTGGGTATGCCAAGGTCGGCCCGATGGTGACACCCAACATCGATCGACTGGCAGAAGAAGGGATGATTTTCAGTCGGTACTATGTGACTTCCCCGATCTGCACTCCATCACGATTCTCTTTGATGACCGGTCGCTACGCCTCTCGCAGTCGTGTGCTTAGGCAGAACACCCCGATGGGTGAACCACCGCTGATCGCCTTCAACACGCCACTCGATCAGGAACTGACGCTACCCAAACTACTTAAATCGATTGGCTACAGCACAGGACACGTAGGAAAGTGGCACAATTTTGGTTCGCTTAACAGCAACAGGGGCAACGGTCGCATAGGCGAATTCACGCGAGCGGACCCCAATGATCCGGAAACAGCTGCAAGACTAAGGGAAGGATTCGCGCGGCGAGAGCAAGAGCTTCGCGAAAACCACGGGTTCGACTTTGTCGGTGCGCTCTATCCTGGCAACGTTGAGGACATTGGCGCACCAAGAAGTTTGTATGAGGACGCACCGCACAATATGGAGTGGATCATTGCTGCCGCGCGCGACTTTCTTGCTCAGCATCACCAGCAGCCATTCATGCTGCACGTCGCGACGACGGCACCGCATGGCTGGATGGGTAGAATTGGCGATGACGAGGATAGGCTGCTCACACCGGCCGGCGTGCTCGACTCACCGCCTGCAGCAGGTATGCCATCACGTAGGAACGTGTACGAGCGAAATCGCAAGAATCGCAGTGGGCGGCCCATGGCCATTTGGCTCGACGACGCAGTGGGTGCCTTGCTAGAAGATCTTGATAAGTATGGTGTTCGGGACAACACGGTCGTTATCTTCACCAGCGATCACGGAAACCGTGGGAAAGAGTCCGTTTACGAGGCGGCACGCTCGCCGATGTTTATCCGCTGGCCCGCTGTCATAAAACCGGGACAAATTTCGCAAGCCCTTGTATCGAACATAGATCTGGTCCCGACAATTCTGGATTTGGCGGAGAGAGATGCATCGGATGAGTTCGACGGTATTTCTCTCTCTCCGATCTTAAGAGGACAAAAGAGCGACCTACGCAAAAGCCTGATGTTGGAATTGTCGCTGTCCCGAGCCGTCGTAACCAAGGATTGGAAGTACCTTGTTCATCGACCGCCCAGGGTGATAGCTGAGCGTATCGAGGCGGAAGCATCACTCGATCCGGAGCAGCGTACTTACGGCTGGGACGGGAATTGGAGACGTGACTCCAGTGGAAACTGGCGAACCCCTCGGCAGATCAAGTATCGCAATCATATTTTCTTCCCGGCGTATTTCGATAACGATCAGCTCTACAACCTCGCGGTCGACAATATGGAGCAGGTCAACTTATATACGAAAGACAAATTCGCAGCGAAAAGAGAGGAACTACAGAAAAAACTCAGCCAGTTGCTGCGCGATACAGACCAACCGCAGGAATGGTTCTTCCCAAGTGATTAAGATCACATCAGCGACTATGCTAGCAGCATAAGAGATTTGCTCGCTCTTGGATCCCTAAGAACAAAGCAAGGGGATTGGTGTATTTTTGAGGGCCACGTCCGTTGGATCAGGTCCTGCGAATGGCCGGTTGCTGTTGCGTCACACAATGAATGCCCCCACCGCTTTCGTAGATGCGGTCTACTTCTAAACTGACCACACGACGGCCCGGGTAGAGTTCGGACAAGCGCTCGACGGCTATCGCATCGGATCGCCCATCAAAGAACTTTGGTGTGAACACGGCACCATTGGCAACATAGTAGTTGGCGTAGCTATTAAACAGCTTCTCGCTGCTATTACGGGGCGCCACCGCACTTGGAATGTCAACGAGCGTAAAGGGTCGTCCACGGGCGTCAGTTTCAGTCGCCAGGATTTTTCTCGACTCCGCAAGCGCTTCACCCCAAACGCTGTCATCACCAGGATAGCCGCTGCTCATAATGAGGCCAGGACGTACTACTCGTAGCGCCCCATCGATGTGCCCATCAGTAATATCGCGACCCGCCACACCGGGTAGCCAGATTACTTTCTGGACGCCGAGCAGGCGTTTGAGTTCTGCGGTCAATTCCTTCTTGCTAATACCGGGGTTTCGATTGTCGTTAAGCCAGCAGCTATCGGTCAGTAGCAGGGTACCGTCACCATCAAACTCAATGCCCCCGCCTTCGCCGACCAGCGGCGTGGCTATGCGAGAAATCTGAAGATAATCGGCTACCCGTGCTGCGACTTCCCCGTCCGCACCCCTGGGCTCCTGCTTAGCACCCCAGCCATTGAAGTTGAAGTCGACAGCAGCCAAATCGCCGCGATTATTGGTGACGAATACCGGTCCGCTATCGCGCATCCACATGTCATTGGTGGGAATAGCAACGGGTAGTACCCGCGCTCCGCACAGTTCCTTGACGGTCGAGAAGTCGGTTTTATGGGCGGCCATGAATACCGGCTCGAAATTGCTGATCGCCCGAGCAAGCCGTCCTAGGTGGACTTGCGTTTCTTCAAAACGCCTCTGATCCGCATAGATCGAAGCACTGTGTGGCCAGCACATCCAGGTAGCCGCGTGCGGATGTTCCTCCGCCGGTGCTCTCCATTCGGTGGCCGCAAAGCCACGGGCCGCGGGTGAGACGCCAAGAGCCAATGTGAGTTTCAACAAGTTGCGACGTCTAAGCATAGCGGCTGGGCCTTCGGCCTTTCAAAAAGACCATCTTTCACTGGTCGCGAGCGTTCTGGCAGTAGCATTCGTCGTGGGAGTACTTTGCAATTTAGCTGTGCTCATGGAACGTACTTTCCGCTCTCGGGCGAAGACTCTTGCGGGAACAGTTGGGGGTAGGATAGGTTTGAAAAGAAGTCCTCACAAACGACTAATAGTGATGAATAAGCCAAATAATGCTCATGGGTAGGCGCTTCGGTAAGTTGCCGCCGCTTAGTTCCCTGAGAGGTTTTGAGGCCTCTGCGCGTCTAAAGAGCTTTTCGCTGGCGTCGGAGGAGCTGAACATTACCCAATCAGCAGTATCCCATCAGATCAAGGCGTTAGAGGAGGCGCTGGGACTTGCTCTGTTTAACCGCGTTGGCCGATCAGTGGAACTCACCGTAGCGGGAATGGATTTTCTCGCGACAGTGAGCGAGGCGCTCGAACTGCTGGCACGGGGTAAGCGGCGCATGTCTTTCTATTACCGGCCGGGCAGCGTGGTGATAGGAACAA
This sequence comes from Pseudomonadota bacterium, assembly GCA_039815155.1. Classification (GTDB taxonomy): domain Bacteria; phylum Pseudomonadota; class Gammaproteobacteria; order Pseudomonadales; family Halieaceae; genus Congregibacter. The sequence goes on along the minus strand of JBCBZV010000003.1, from coordinate 965 downwards.
CTCCGGCGTTTGCCAGTAAGTGGCTACTACCGCGCTTTGAGCGACTGACCCAAGACATCGACGGCGTTCAGCCGTGGCTGTATACGGAAGACGAGCAGTATGATTTAAAGGCGCAGGAAGTCGACCTGGCGATCTGGTTCGGAGGCGGGGAATGGCCGGGGCTGGAGACAGAAAAGTTGTTCCACGATTACCTTACACCAATGCTTGCACCGTCCCTCGCGCAGTCTTTGTCTTCGCCTACGGAAATTATCGACCTGGCAGGACAGAACAGGATTCATGACGAGCGAACCGAGGATTGGCAGGCATGGCTCGCCCAAGTGGGGCACCTAGAACTGGATGACATACGGGGTTTCAAGTTCAGCGATTCCGCGTTGGCGCTCGATTACGCAGCGCACGGCACCGGAGTCGTGCTCGGTAGCAAAGTGCTCGCAGAGGGTATGCTGGATGCAGATCAGATCAAAGCGCCCTTCCCAGAATGCCTAAAAACCAACAACGCCTATTACCTAGTACGGCCCGTCGAGCAAGAAATGCGACCCTCCGTGGCGGCCACGCACGCATGGCTGGTGGAGCAGGCTCGCATGTTCCGCCAAGGCTTGGGGTAGCGGTCAGCAGACAAACCCGCTCTTCAACCAACAGCTGCAAACGGTGAAGATAACGCTGCTGCACAGTAGTCATTACCCGATTTGTTTGACCAATCCAGAGTTGGTCGCCTGGACTTGGTTCTTTCTACCGCAGGCCGCTGGAGTCGGTCTATAGGAATGTTGCTCGTCTAGCAGCGTCGCAAGCGCCATTGCACGCACAACAGCAAGCACAAGCGCCTTTAACACTCCCGAGGCCATGGTCGTATGGCCTATACTCAAGCATCTCGCACTCTTTGCCTTTTCCAAAGGGCACTATCTTTATATTAAGATAATTACCGATACGCTAAGCGAGTGCCCGGTGGACATAGCCATTCCCATTACGCG
>JBCBZV010000242.1:0-3627 GCA_039815155.1 Pseudomonadota bacterium | reverse complement strand
GACCAACACTGCTTCTAACCGTCTGGTGACCGTTGGAAATGCAAAACGCATGATGGCCGTCAGTAAAGCCACTTGTGCCTGTGGCGCCTTAAGCCCAGACCCAAAGAGGTGCCGGCCTGAAGGTCTGGGCTGCAAAGTTCCCCACATCACTTGTGAAACTGCGGCCGCGTGAGTCCAAGCCAAGCAATCTGGACGGTGGTTGACGACGTATTTTTGTTCTAACTGGTTCTTGCCGCGTCTAGGCAAGTCTGTAACCCGCAATTCACCTCGACCGTTTATGAACCTTCGTCTACTGAGTTTGGCATTCGCTCCGTTTGCCTTTGGCACAAGCGCCTTTGCATTTGTCGGACTGATTGTCCCGATGTCCGAGGGACTGGATACAGGCATCCCATTGGTTGGGCAGCTTCAAACGGCCTTTGCGCTAGCCTGTGGTATCGGTGGGCCGATACTGGCCCGAGTACTCTCGCGCTTCGATCGAAAGCGGCTACTCCTAACGGTCATGCTGATGCTACTGCTAATGAATGTAGCGTCGGCACTGGCTCCGACGTTTTCTAGCCTACTTGCAGTCCGAGTGGTTGGTGGTTTTATTGCAGCGCTCACCTTGCCCTTGGCGTCGGGAATCACGGTCTCGATCGTGTCTGAACCCCAGCGACCCGCTGCACTTGCGGTCGTTCTCTCCGGCTACACGCTGGCGTTCTTGCTTGGAATGCCCATCGCAACGTTGCTTGGGGAAGCCTACGGCTGGCGGGCATCTTTCTGGTTCGCAGGCGCAATCACTGTTCTGTCGCTAATCGCGATCAGTGTTGGGACTCCAGCCCGAATCGCCACGGCGGCTGCGGTGGGCGCTGATTTCAAATCGGCGCTACGGGGCGACAATCAGCGTCTGGTATTGATCACGCTAATCGGCTTTTGCGCCACGTTTTCAACGGTAAGCTTTGTTGCTCCGGTGATTACCGCGTTTACCGGATTGGAAGGTACTGCTATTGGCGGTATTCAGATTGCGACGGGCATCGGGAGTTTGCTTGGCCTTCCGGCGGGAGCCAAGTTGGCAACGCTTTCTGCGCGTCGCGCGTTGCTGATTCTTCTATCTATAACGGCACTTACGCAAATAGCATTCACGCTGGGTATGCTCTACGACTTGGGATCGATAGCGGTTCCCGCATTGCTTCTGGTGATGGCGCTGGGTTCGGCGGCCTTATTTGCCATGTCACCGGTAATTCAAGCTCAGCTTGCTAAAACTGCGGGAGCGTCAACAACACTGGCCTTTGCCATCAACGGTTCCATGCTCTATTTCGGACAGGGACTGGGCGCAAGTATCGGCGGTGGTGTATACGCGGGCGTAGCCCTCGCTTGGGTCGGTGCGGCCGGGGCTTGCGTTGCGGTGTTGGGAACATTCGTAGCGAGTGGATTGGATCGCGGAATTGTTAGCGAGCGGCTCAAGAAAGAAAAACCGCCCGGGCTTGATGGCCAGCTGGCGAACCTGGCAACCGATTAGACTCTTCGGGCGCATCCCGAAGTTTACGTTAGCGGTCGAGGCTCTGCCGGTTTCTTTTTCAATTCCGCTCTCCAGACAAACACCAGCATCGTCGTCATGCTCTTTAAAGCGTCTCAGTTCTCAAGTTCAAACCTGAGCCGGGTCATCATGTCCACTTGCCCCTGAGGCACACCCTTCGTTATCGGCACCTTGTATTTCCATCGTTCTAGAGCGCGGATCGCCGCTCGTTCAAAAACGCCTTCGGGCTCGGCATCGACAACGCGGATATTGCTGGTCGCGCCGGTTGAGCTTATGTCAAAGGCTAGGTCCACATACCCCTCGATACCGCGACTCAGTGCACGCGATGGATACTCCGGTTGCAGTTTCAGAAAAGGAACCACCATATTGGTGCCAGCGCTTATGGGCCCTTTGACCTTAACTGGCGGTGGGTTATCACGACGCCACGAACCATCGAAATCGTCTTTAGCAAAAGTTTTCTGGGGCTCCAGGCGCGCAGGCTCCGGAACGACTTCCTCTGGTTTTGGCGGTCGTTCGATTGGCGGGATCACGGTGATCTCTGGCACCGTGCTTATGAAGTCGATAAGGCGCTTCTCTTCAATTTCCGGTGGAACTGTGTCAGTCGCGATCAAGCTATGCATTAGCAAGACCAAGGCGGCCGTAGCCAACGTTGCCGGCACAGCAGTGATACTCAGTGCAGCGATACGGGCCTGCGGATTCTCAGCGTACGTGCTCATGATTGACTCCTGTAGCAAGAGAGAAAAAGGCGGCAAGGGGATGCCCCGAGACCTGAATCACTCGTGGAAAAAACTAGGATTGCTTATTGGGTCGGTGCGGTCCTAGGAGGCGGAGGCACCGTGGGCTTTTCAAGGGTCTTGAGTTGCGGCGGTTTCAGCGGCTCGGGAGGCGGAAGCGGTTTCACCGGGCCAGGCTCCAAGGCGGCCAATACTGCCGGGTCGATGCGTACGGTGGGTGGCGCGTAGACATATTCCGGCGATTCTTCGTTGGGTTCCGCGCTTCCCCACTCGAGCACCGGGATATCCGGTCGTTGGGTCAGTTGCGCGGTCGCCACTAACGACGTGAGCAAAAAGCTGCTCAGAAAAGTTGCGGCTGAACCATTTGCGAAGGCACTGTGATCGACTATCTCCACGACCAGATAGCGAATCCGCGTGCCCAGTTCGGAGCTGTTGCCAAGAGGAACACTAGCGGGAATCCGAACACCCTGCGCCTGCCGCAATAGCATGGCGGCATACTCTGGCGCCGCTACCCCGCTCGCTAATACCCGGTCATCACATGCTTGTTCTGCTGACAGGGATAGTTGATGTAGCAGCAATCGAATTCCCGGTACGGGCCAATATAGAGCATGAATGCAACGAGCGAGTAGATGTCCGGCCCAATCCATTCGCAGAACATGGGCCAGCTCGTGCTGCAAAACCATACGCATCTCGTTGGAATCCCATTCAATTACGTTACTTGGCACTAAGATCTGTGGGCGCAACCAACCCCAACTAAGCGGCGACCGGATCTCGGGACTGCATTTAACGGGAGTTTCGCTTTTAGGATGGTCCAGGTTCGGAAGCTGTTCTGCGGCAGTACCCATTGGCTTAGCGCGGTAACTCAGCTTTGCGATCCGAATAAGATCCAGACCCAGCCTAACGAGCAGGGTTCCTGTAACACTCAAATAAAGGACTATGAGTGCAAGGACCAGCAAGGAAGAGTCGGCCCCTGGGGAGCCTGCCTCGTGCGAGAGAATAGGCAAGCCCCAAGGGCTCACAATCGAAGCCATCAAGGGTAAAGCAGCAAGGCCAAACACTGTGCCAAGAGCAATGCGATGGCGCACGATGGCCGGCATCGCAGCGGACTCAGAGCCAATCGATACACCCAGCAGACAAATGATCGTGCCCTTGACCAGCAGTACCAGCAAGGCACTGGAATCAACACTGCTCAAAGCTAGTGCAGACGCCAAATCGCTCACGAATTGCTCCGCCTGCGTTTTGATTTTTCGATCAAGCGGGACAGCTCATCAAGCTCATCGTCGGTGAGCTGAGCACCATCGTCTCCCAAGAGGGCCGTCACCGCCGCGGCACGTGAACCTCTGAAAAAGACTTTGATCAAACGGTTCAGAGCAGAACCTT
>JBCBZV010000168.1:0-7519 GCA_039815155.1 Pseudomonadota bacterium | reverse complement strand
GAGAAGAAAGAGGCTTTGAAGTTAGAACCGTTATTACCGAAGAAAATACTAAAAGGTGCTGGGTATTATGCAGAATATAGGACTGATGACGCCCGATTGACCATTGAGAACATAAAGACCGGTCTTCAACACGGAGCTATCGCCTTGAATTATGCGGCGGTGAGGGGTAGATCCAGAGGATGCATCTATAGGAAGCGCCGCTTGGGCCGAGTATCTTGTTGACGGCGATTTGGCCCACGAAATAGACCCGCGTGAGATGCCCGAAGATTGGTCCTATGGATATCTTGCCCGCTATACCGACGAACCTTTCGATGAGCAGAAACCCGAGCCTTCCGGTGAGATGTTCCGAACCAATCCGGAGCTAACCGAATGGGCCTATCAGCTCACCAAGGACTTAGAACTCGTCGACTTCGAATCCCTTGAAGAAACCCGCGCGTTGTACACACAGCACCCGAACGCGCAACGACCTCCTTTTGTACTTAAAGGCGACCACCTTGCCGCAATGACTTTCTGGCACGGCTCGATCCTGAACGATTGGGCCAACGATTGGGTGGATTACTGGTCTGATGGAAACGGCGAGTTTGTTACCTCCGCGATGGAGGATACGGGCACGATGCAGGCACTCACATGGCTCACCAAAGCGGGCAGAGCAGATCGGGATAGGCTGTTAGTGTTGCGCACCGCGTCGAATTACACGATGCCACCCCCGGGCGTAGATGCCGCCACGAATCTGCTCTCCGAGAATGAAGGATATGCGGGGCTTGATGCCTCGCTTGAGTCCGCCTACTTAGTCGGCTCTACGGTCATTGATGCGCTTGTTGAGAACTGGGACAAGTTCGAAAAACAAACTCCCACGATTGAGGATTTAAACTGATGACGTTCAGCGCTCAAAAAACCGACGCACATTATGGTTCCAAGGAGACCTCGCTGCCTTATTCACATGCGGGCGCGAGGCGCTTCGTAGCGCGCTTGTTTGAGCTTGTATTTTGCAAGCTCGGTTTAGTCTTACTGATGGCTGCAACAAGCTCTCAAACGATTGGTGCGGAACTGGCAAGCCCAGAGCCTGGGGCCGCGTTGCCGATAAAGGTAGTCGTGCTGACGATGTTTGAAAACGGCGAAGTACTAGGTGATGACCCCGGTGAGCTTCAGCTATGGGTCGAGCGCAACCCTGATTTACAGCCGCTCGATTTCCCTCTGGGCGATTACCCCTTGTACTACCGTGAGGACGGACTTTTGATCGTGTGCCTTGGTGGGGGCATACCTAATGCCACTGCGACGACACTGGCCTTGGGATTAGATGTGCGCTTCGACCTAGAAAAAGCTTACTGGCTCATCGCCGGTATAGCCGGGGGCGATCCGGAAGATCTTTCCCTGGGTTCTGCGGCATGGGCGAGCCATGTTGTCGATGGGGACCTGGTCTATGAAATTGACGCGCGCGAGATCCCAGAAAACTGGCCCTACGGCTTTATTCCGTTGGGCGCGAGTGAACCGGCAGAGGGTCCTCAGGACGTATCTTCTGGTTGGACGCTGGATACGATCAGCTTTTCTCTTAATGAGGATCTTGCTGAGTGGGCCTACCAGCAAACTCGCAATATTCCTCTGAGTGATAGCCCCGCCATGCGCGCGTTCCGGGAGCAGTTTGACTCAAGCAGTCGAGCGGTAAGGCCACCTTTTGTAACAAAGGGCGACACGCTATCAGCGAGTACCTACTGGCACGGAGAACTGCTGAATAATTGGGCAAATGATTGGGTACCCGCCTATAGCGACGACGCGGGCATCTTCATGACCTCAAACATGGAAGATTCCGGAACACTAACCGCACTCTATCGCTTAGCGAGAGAGAGACTGGTCGATCCGGCAAGAGTGTTGGTTTTGCGTACCGCCAGCAACTATACGATGCCCCCACCAGGAAAAAGCGCGGCCTGGAGTACGACCGCTGAGTATCCTGACGGCGGTTTCGGCGCCCTAGACAGCGCTCAGCGCTTGGGGCAGCAGGTGGTCGATTCGCTGATTGGAGGCTGGGCTCGCTACTCGGAACAGACTCCACAGCCTAAACAAAGGATACCGGTGGTTTTCGATACGGATATGGCGATCGATGACTGGGCCGCTTTGCTCTTTCTCGCTAAGCATCCGACGATTGATCTAAAGGCGGTTACGGTAGCCGGCAGCGGCGAAGCACACTGTGAACCGGGGGTGCGCAACGTAATCGCTCTTTTGGCACTTGTGGATCCTCACCATTCAGTGCCCGTTAGCTGCGGCGACGCCTATCCAACAGATGGTTACTTTGTGTTCCCCGTTGCCTGGCAAGAAGATATGGATAGGCTCTCTGGTGCGACGGTGCCGGACGGCCACAGCGTCGGCGACCAGCGGCATGCGGTGGATCTGATTCACGATGTTCTGCAGGAGGCGTCGTCACCCGTGACTATTCTTGCGACGGGCCCGCTCACCAACCTTGCCCAATGGCTGGATCGCTATCCGGATGACGCGAGCCAGGCGGAGCGAGTCGTAATTATGGGCGGTGCCCTCGAGGTTCCTGGCAATATCATTGTTCCTGGATTTACCGATGACAATCCCAATAGCAAGGCTGAGTGGAACCTTTACGTCGACCCCATCGCAGCCGACAAGGTCTTTCGCTCGTCCTTGCCGCTGGAGCTAGTTGCCTTAGACGTGACCAACGACGTGAAAGTCACTCGGGAGTTTGCAGCTGAGATTAAAGAACGAGTGAACAACCCAGCGGCTGATTTCTGGGATCGGGTGCTTGATGCGAACGATTGGTTTATCGATTCCGGCGAATACTACTTCTGGGACGTGCTAGCGGCCCTAACCGTGGTTGACCGCAATCGTTACTGCCGCGGAGAGCAACTCGCTTTGGCTGTGCTCTTCGAAGAGACGGACGATCCCTGGTGGCCCACCTCTGATAGAGAGATTCCCGCGACTACCGCAACCGGCGAGCAGCGCAGGCACTTGGCGGCCGATAGCGCCGGTGTTCTAGTGGAGAGAGAAGGAACAGCAAATACCTTGTTTTGTGACGCCACGGATCCAGCAGCGGCGTTCCAGGAGTTTTTGGATACGCTCCTCCCGCCCTCACCAAATTTATAGTGCTTGTGGGAGTTGGCTTAGCTGAGCGCTTCGTTGTTAAAGGCATAGAGGCGAAGCGATCTGCTCGCCAGTAGCCCCTTAGACGTAAGTTAGCTCGTGCCTATGCAATCGGAATGCGATCAAGTGAATTCTAAGAGCCCAGACTTCTCGCCTGTCCAGAGAAGCAACACGCGCCCGAGCCCTGGCAAAGCCTGGTTACTCGCTTTATTGCTCGCTACCTGCGCCGTGCTGTCTTTAGCGGGTACAGATCTTGTTTTACCAGCGGTGCCTTACTTACCCAATGCCCTTGGAGGCACGCTGCGTGAGTCACAGTATGTTCTAGCAACATTTACCGCGGGTACTGGCTTTGGATTGCTGCTCTTCGGGGAGTTGGGTTCTCGTTGGGACAACGGGCGCATGCTCGTAGGAGCCACTCTCGCTTATGCAGTACTGTCGGCCCTTGGAGCGTTGGCCCCCAACCTAGACGCCTTGATTGCATTGCGGTTTTTTCAGGGCACAGCCGCCGCTTGTGCCGCTGTAGTCGCACCGGGATTAGTTCGCGCGCTATTTGATGAAGAACGGGGTCTGCGAGCAATCGGTGCTTTGGGTAGCGTTGAGTCGCTTGCCCCGGCGGTTGCGCCAATTATTGGTGCGGCGCTTTTTTCCACCTACGGTTGGACATCATCTTTTTGGACTACGGCAGTTCTTGCAGTGCTACTCGCATTTGTAGTGAATCTAACGCGTGCCACTATGCCTACTGTTGTCGCGCATAGCGATGACAGAAACTACAAGCTTCTCATCCGCAGTGGCGTCTTTCAGCGCTACGCTCTAAGCCACGGTCTAGGCCTAGCTGCGCTGCTTGCCTTCGTATTCGCAATGCCGAGTGTTTTTGTTCAGGCCTTAGGTGCAAAGATAAGCGATTTTATTGTTATGCAAGTGTTGGGGATTAGCGCTTTTATTATCGCTGCCAACTCCTCTGGATTTGTCGTCTCGCGGATTGGAGCTGAACGCGTTCTTTACCTTGGGAACACACTCATGTTGTTCTCCGCAGCCGCATTGCTGTTGCTGGCAATTCTGGGTTGGGTAAAGCCATGGAGTATCTGGGTTTTGTTTATACCGCTTAACTTTGGGTTTGGCCTACGCGGACCGCCAGGTTTTTACGGTGCTTTAAAAGCCAGTAATGGTGATGACACGAGGGCTGCCGCGCTGGTCGTTCTGTATGTGATGCTACTAACTGCGGCAGCTACCGCCGCTCTTGCGCCCTTTATCACGTACGGTATTGCCCCTGCCGCCTTCACTTCTTTGACTCTAGCGATGGCATCTCAGCTTTTGCTCTGGCGGCTTCCGGCGCTCGAAGCCATTTAGGATCTTTCGTTCTTATACTCGCCTCAAGCTCTTACTGTTGCGCATCTCTAACAAACCTGAGAGTTGGGAAATAATACTCGGAGCTAACGAAATGCTGCGGCCTATGGGGGATCGTTGAGGTTCCAGTCGTAGTTCAAATAGTCAATCTCTAGTTTGCCTGACTCGAGCGACTCTACCTGCGTATCGTCTAGTGCTAAAGCGTCTCCATAGCGAGCGAGAAACTTACCCAAGGTGCTAGATTCACGCCACCCGGCCTCGAAATCCTGCCGGTACCACTTAAAAAGAGGAGATAGCTGCAGCTCTCCTTCGGCTAATCGGTTGCGCGTACGATCCTTCAGAAAGCGTGTGGTTTGCGCTTCGAGCTGCTGCTCTAGTTGTGAGCCGAGATACGCGGTCTCAAGGAGGGCAGGACACCCGATGCTTGCGCAATTTACCGCAAAGTGAATACGCGGATCATCGTAGACTCCTTTCTCGCGAATCATTCCATGCTCGACATCGTCGAGACTAATTGTTTCTCCGAATAGAGGAATAAACTCTCGTTTCCAGGGAGAGCGAAATATGCTCCCTAGATCTTTAATAGATTCGAGCTCAGGCCACTCCGTAAGGATCAGTTCAACAGTCCATGCGTTGTATGCATTGATTAGAAATGCAAGGCGTTCAGCTTTCGAAAACTGCTGAAAGCTATTTTCGCTCACTGCCGATAGCGAACTCAGATAACTTTTGAGATTGTCTTTTTGCTTGTCGAAGCATTGGTAGTCTGCCGCGGTTGCCAGTCCATCGGGGTAAATAATCACGCATTCAGAGAGCAACGCACTCCACGCTTGATGTTCTTGATCAAAGGACGGTGTTACCTCATTTGCCATACCCATTCTGCTGAATCCTAGGACCAGACTTAATACAAGCAGTACGGTTTGAATCGGCAAGGGACGCGTTGAAAAATTTCTACCGCAGGGTTTAGTGGTTTTGATGCTGGCGCTGTTCATGATTGTTGTGCTCAAGCCTTCGGTCTATGCTTTTGGGCGACTACCGTGATTGATGTTGACTTTGTGTACTTTGATCACCCTTGTGCTGCACTCCTTTTGATGGACCACTTTGTGATTAGTTCAAACTTCTACACTGTTCTATCGCAGCATAGTTGCTCGGCTTACTGCGCTATGCAAATTTGCTTGCGGGTTGGCACGCGATGTAGCCGCAATTTTCAGTTGGAAGTGTGAGGGTTCTAGGCTTGAAACTCGCTCAAGGCCCTGAATAATCGCGGGTAAGAGTAAGAGTAAGAGTAAGAGCGTAGGAGACCAGTATCAGGACAATGGACATGCACATACCTAGTATAGATTGCGATGCTACTCGTAGCGATCATGCCATCGCGCGTGAGATCGACCAGGCGCTTCGCGAAATTGGGTTCATGCAGCTTCGCAACCTAGGAGTGACTCAAACTGCGATTGATTCGATGTTCGCTAGTGCGCAAGAGTTCTTCAGCGGTCCAGAAGCGGCTAAAACACGCTGCGCTTATGGAGCGGCTGCCGAGAACTTTGGTTATCAGAGTATTGGTCAAGAATCTCTTGATCCGAGCAAGCCGGCGGATTTAAAGGAGACCTTCACGATGCGGGATCTTGGAGGTGGCAAAATAGCGGATGATCGATGGCCTAGTGTGCCGTTTCGAGTCGCCGTCCAGGGTTTCTATAAAGAACTTATGCAGGCAGCGCAACGGTTGCAGCGCCTGCTTGCTTTGGCCCTTGAGATCGATGCGGAATTCTTCGTGGATTGCCACAATGGTGAAAATGTAACCCTCCGCCTCCTTCATTACCCGCCGATGGGATCATCCTCCGTCGATGCGCAGCAGATGGGGGCGGGTGCGCACACGGACTATGGCTTGCTGACGCTCCTTTTTCAGGATGGCGTTGGTGGTCTCCAGGTCAAATCGGAAAACGGGGTTTGGCATGATGTTCCGCCTCTTACCGACTCTATAGTGATCAACTCGGGCGATCTACTAGAAGTCTGGAGCAATGGCCGTTACCGTTCCACCTGGCATCGAGTGCTGCCACAGAACGCGAACTGCGATCGCTATTCGATCGCACTGTTTCTTGACCCAGATAGCGCGACAAGGGTCGAAGCGCTGCCGTCTTGTGTTGGTCCCGATAGGCCGGCGAGGTTTGCGACTACAACGGCAGGGGAGCACCTCCAGGCGAAGATCGAGGCGACACACTCCGCCGCGTAAGCATAGCGCAACCCTGTCGCCCGCAGAGTTTGGGCGCTGATTACAGCGCCTTTGATCGGTGATCAAGCGGCCACCGCGTCTACGTAAGGGACGGTCGGTGTAACTTAGAGGTGTCCCTACTAACACCTGCTCCTTTTCGCCAGAGATGCGGTAGGTCTAGTCACTCTCCTGTTTCAACTCTTCCCTAATTCGGGCACGCCAGTCAATCGCACCATGCTTATCACTAATCAGCTTTGCGAGGGCCGCCAATCGGTGGTCTTGCTGGCGCTGTCCTATCAAGGATATTCCTAGCGGTAATCCGTCGACCTCTGCAAGGGGCAGGGTAATGTGGGGGTTGCCCGCGACGGCCGCAGGGCCTGCCATGGACGGTCCGAAGAAGGCGTCTCCGTTCACCCAGTCAATTTTCCAGGCGGGCCCGGTAGTGATCCCGATCAATGCATCTAGGCGATGTTCAGCAAAGAGCCGATCCAAACCATCCGTACTCATGGCTTTTTTTGTTGCGGCCCTTTTTTGCTCATAGTCCGCTTGGGTGTCTGGGAGCGCGGCCGCTTTCAGAAAGATAGACTGGTCAAAGTAAGCGAGCTCTTGCTCTGCATGTTGCTGATTGAAGCGAATCAAAGCGCTTAAATCCAACACCTTCGATGGGTTATTCCGTGTCTCGAAGTAGGCCTTTAGGTCACGAGAAAACTCGCGATCGACCAGCCTTGCTATGGCGACTCCGACGCTGTGCCGTGGGAAACGCCGGAGGAGGAGTATCTGGCGCTTTGCCATGCGGCGGTGGACGAGATGACCGCAGGCGCGGAACGAGTCCATCTGGGCGGCTTTTCCTTCGGCGGGTACATCGCGGCGGAGATCGCTGTG
>JBCBZV010000188.1:0-5971 GCA_039815155.1 Pseudomonadota bacterium | reverse complement strand
TGCGGCGCCAGCGGAACGACCGGCAAAGCGGTTTCGATCACGTGCTTGAAGAAATGCTCGAGGGTTTAGGCCTAAACCTGCGTTCTGTTGACGACGCTTTCACGCCCGAATCAGGAGCTTATGTTGCTCACAGTCATACCCATGAGCATGCGCACGCGGATGAACATTCCGCAACAGCCGCGACTAATACACAAGGCACATGACTATGAGCGACCAGCGCCTGCCTTTACTTCACCTGCTGCATCTTGCAAGCCCCGCTCTACCGGTGGGTGCTTATGCTTACTCGCAGGGACTGGAATTCGCCATCGAAGAAATGAGACTGGATCGGGAGGGGCTTGGCGCTTGGCTGCGTGACGGTCTTGAGCTTGGTCTTGCAAACCTTGAATTGCCCGTCATACGCCGCGCCTTCGCTGCACTTGATAAGCATGATGAAGTTCGCCTCGACGCACTCAACGATGAACTCCTCGCCTATCGCGAGACGGAAGAACTGCTGTTGGAAGATCAACAAATAGGCAATGCCCTTAAGCGCCTGCTTGACGCGCTTAAAGTCAAGACTCCGACTTTTCGTCAGAAGCCAGCCTATGCAGTGATCTATGCGGTTGCAGCGCATTATAGGGAGATAAATGCAGATGATGCCTGCCTTGGATACTGCTACAGCTGGCTTGAGAACCAAGTCACTGCGGCAACGAAGCTGGTGCCGTTGGGTCAAAGCGACGCACAGCGGCTACTATTAAAGCTTACGAGATGCATTCCCGATGCTTGCGACCGAGCAAAGACTGTACCGGATGAGGCCCTAGGCTTGAGCCTGCCTGGCCTGTCTCTCGCTTCGGCAAGCCACGAGTATCAGCATACGCGCCTGTTTAGATCTTGAATCGACAGCCGGAACTTCTGCAAACGGATCGCCAGGGCCTTTTTGAAGCTGGAAGACAATGAACCAAGAAAACGCTGCGAGTAACTCACCAACGGAATCGGTCGCAAGAAAACCCGCATTGCGGGTCGGTATTGGTGGACCCGTCGGCTCGGGGAAGACCGCGCTTGTTCGATTGCTGTGCGAAAAACTTCGCGATCGATACAGCGTGGCAGTGATTACAAACGACATCTACACCCGGGAAGACGCGGAATTTTTGCTGAGGCACGATGCGCTAGAGTCGGAACGGATTATGGGCGTTGAGACGGGAGGCTGCCCCCATACGGCGATTCGAGAGGACGCATCTATGAATCTGGCCGCGGTCGACCAGCTTCAGGAAGCGTTCCATGATCTGCAGCTGCTATTTATCGAATCTGGCGGCGACAATCTCGCCGCGACCTTTTCACCGGAACTGTCCGATCTGACCTTGTACGTGATCGATGTATCGGCCGGAGACAAAATTCCCAGGAAAGGTGGGCCGGGTATCACCAAATCGGATTTACTGATCATAAACAAGACGGATCTTGCGCCGCTCGTAGGCGCAGACCTGGACGTTATGGATCGGGATGCGAAGCGCATGCGGGATACCAAGCCCTTCGTTTTTACCAATCTCAAAGCGAAAGAAGGTTTGGATGTCGTTATCGACTTTATTGCCCGCGAGGGCATGCTCGATCCCGCTGCTTGAGACACTAAATGATTCGGTTTTTGCATGGTTTTGAGGAGGTATCGATCAGCGAAGCTCGATCGGACACCACCGTCTTGAGCTACCTACGCAATCAACGAAATCTTAAAGGCACAAAAGAAGGCTGCGCTTCCGGTGATTGCGGCGCCTGCACCGTCGTCACCACTAGGCAAGTGGCTGGTGAACTGCGCTATGAGCCAGTGAACGCGTGCATAGCTACGCTGGGAAGCCTCCATGGAAAGCAACTAATCAGCGTGGAACAGCTAAGCGAAGAGCGGCCACACCCGGTTCAGCAAGCCATGATCGACGCCCACGGTTCGCAATGCGGGTTTTGTACGCCGGGGTTTGTGATGTCGCTGTTTGCGCTGTATCAGCGCAGATTATCCATTAACGGTGTCGGACAAGAGAGCGGAGAAAGCAAGGATACGGGTGATCATCTTGTCCACGAAGCCTTAGGGGGAAATCTTTGCCGCTGCACCGGTTATCGCCCCATCGTTGATGCCGCACATCAGGCCTTGAGTTACGACGGCCGCGACTGCTTCGAAATGGCTGAGCGCGAGACTATGCAAAAACTCGCTTTAATCGAGGCTGAAGACTCCTCATCGCTTGGGCTCAGCTGTGAGGATACGCGCTACCTCCGTCCCCGCAATGCGCAGGAAGTTGCCCTCTTGCTGCAGGAGTTTCCCGAGGCCCGCCTTATCGCGGGGGGCACAGACCTACTTCTCGAACATACTCAGCTGCTGCGCCCACTGCCCTTTTTAATCGACTTAAAAGCCGTGCCCGAGCTTGCTCACCTTGAAGTCGATCAGACTCACCTTCGAATCGGCGCGGCGGTCACCCACACAGACGCGCAAAAACCGCTTACTGATGAATACCCGGAGCTACAAGAGCTGATCGAGCGATTTGGATCAACACAGATTAGAAGCCAGGGTACGGTGGTCGGGAACATTGCCAATGCATCTCCGATCGGGGACTGGCCACCGGTGATGATCGCTCTCGGAGCATCACTGGTTCTTCAGTCGGCGCATTCCACTCGCGAGCTGCCCATTGGTGACTACTTTCTTGACTATAAGAAAACCGCGCTAGCACCTGGTGAGTTCATTCGTGAGCTGAAAATACCTCGTCGTATTCCCGGACTTTTCTTGCGAGCTTACAAAATAAGCAAACGCTACGAAGACGATATTTCCAGCGTATGCGCTGTGTTCGCGCTGACGCTCGATGAGCAACAAATATCGCAGGTTACAATCGGTTTCGGAGGTATGGCAGCCATACCGACGCGGGCCTTTGAGGTCGAGAAATGTCTGCAAGGAGCACAGCTGTCGCCCGAGCTAATCGACGATGCCGCGAAACTTCTTAAGCGAGAATTTACGCCGATCAGCGATGCGCGGGCCAGCGCTCGCTATCGAAGTACCGTTGCTGCCAATTTGCTCCGCCGTTTAGCGGTTGAGTTAGCTGATGAGCAGCCCACCCGCACGCATCCAGTTGTGCTTGCTTGTGCCCATGGATAGACAGCTTTGAACGATCCAAACGCCATCCCAGTCGCGAGAGGAACGCCCAAGGGCTCTGTGGGTACACGTACGGCCCATGAAAGCGCAGAGAAGCATGTCACCGGTGCAGCCACCTACATCGACGACATGTTGGCCCCTGCCAATACTTTGCACGCATATGTAGGTCTATCGACTATTGCCCGTGGGCGAATCAGTGCTATGGATCTAGCAAAGGTGCGAGAGGCTCCCGGTGTCGTTGACGTGTTAACACGGGATGACATACCCGGCCATCGCGACATTGGACCGGTTTTTCCGGGCGACCCGCTGCTGATCGCTGTTGGAGACGAGGTCGAGTTCCACGGACAAGTCTTATTCTGCGTTGCGGCTGAGAGCTACGAAGAAGCACGTCGGGCCGCACAGCTTGCGCAAGTCAGCTACGAGGAACTGCCGGCCATACTGTCCATAGCAGAGGGCTTGGAAGCTGAGTCCTTTGTCCGCCCGGCGCACACGCAACAGCGCGGCGACTTAAAGAAAGGCTTCCTAAACGCTGAACGCAGTCTACAGGGTCGATTAGAGATCGGTGGACAAGAGCAAATGTACCTTGAAGGACAAGTATCGCTTTGCGTGCCAGAAGAAGATGGCGGTATGTTGGTGTACTCCTCCACGCAAAATCCCACTGAAGGACAAAAACTCGTTGCCGAAGTACTGAATGTGCCGATGCACAAGGTCACGATTGATGCGCGTCGTATGGGCGGTGCTTTTGGCGGTAAGGAAACCCATGCAAACCAATGGGCATGTCTTGCCGCCATACAGGCGAGTCGCACTGGGCGCGCTGTTAAGCTTCGCTTAGCGCGGGCCGAGGACATGCGCGCTACCGGCAAGCGCCATCACTTTTTGAGCGAGTACAAGGTAGGCTTTGACGATACTGGTCGGATTCACGCACTGGATCTCATGTTAGCCGGCGGCTGTGGGATGTCACCGGATCTATCCGATGCCATTGTCGATCGAGCGATGTTTCACTCGGACAACGCTTATTTCATTGAAACAATGAAAGTGGTTGGTCACCGCGTGAAAACGAATACGGTTTCAAATACCGCCTTCCGCGGTTTTGGTGGCCCGCAAGGGATGGTGGCGATCGAGGATATCTTGGACGCTGTAGCCCGAGCGTCGGGCGAAGACCCGTTGACGGTTCGAAAGCGCAATCTCTACAGCGAGGAAGGCGAGCGTAACGTTACTCATTATGGCCAAACCGTAGATACGCGCGTACTACCCGTGCTTATCGATCGTCTTGAGCACAGCTCTGACTATTGGCAGCGCCGAGAGCAAGTACGCGCCTTTAACACTCAGAGTACGATCTTGAAACGTGGACTGGCTCTGACTCCGGTGAAGTTTGGTATCTCCTTTACGGTTAAGCACCTAAATCAGGCGGGGGCCCTAATTCACGTTTACACAGACGGGAGCATCCAGATCAACCACGGCGGCACTGAGATGGGCCAAGGCCTGTACACAAAGGTTGCACAAATAGTCGCTCACGAGCTCCAGGTCGATGTGGATACGATTCGCTGCACAGCCACGCGTACCGATAAGGTCCCCAATACCTCGCCGACCGCGGCATCCTCCGGCAGTGACTTAAACGGCATGGCTGCGTTGGCTGCGGCTAGAACGATACGGGAACGATTAGAAGCGTTCGCCAGCGAGCATTTTGATGTTGCTCGTACCGCCATCGTTTTCACGCGAAATCATGTGCTCATTGGCGACCAGGAAATGCCATTTCCAGAGCTTGTGGAGCTTGCTTACATGAACCGCGTGCAGCTTTCGGCTACGGGCTACTATCGGACGCCGAAGATTCACTATGACCGGCAAGCGGCAAGTGGGCGTCCTTTCTACTACTACGCCAACGGCGCTGCCGTTTCAGAAGTAGTGGTGGATACGCTTACCGGTGAGTATCGGGTAGAGCGCGTAGATATCTGCCACGATGTCGGTCGCTCGCTAAATCCAGCGATTGACATCGGCCAGATAGAAGGTGGTTTTGTGCAGGGAATGGGGTGGCTTACCAGCGAAGAGCTGGCCTGGGATGATCGGGGACGCTTACTTACCACAGGCCCTGCGACCTATAAAATTCCGGCGATTGGCGACACGCCTGCCATTTTCAATGTTGAGCTTCTACCGGACAGCCCGAACGCGGAAGAGACTGTGTTTCGCTCTAAGGCGGTTGGCGAGCCCCCGCTGATGCTAGCGATCTCGGTCTGGTCTGCGCTGAGAGATGCGGTTGCCAGCCTTGCCGACTATAAGCTTCACCCTCCTCTTGACCCACCCGCTACGCCAGAACGTGTGCTCTTGGCCTGCGAGGCAGTGCGATCAGAGGCGCAGGCTATTCCGAGCGAATCCGATGAACACTGATCAGCAACACTGGAGCGAGTGGGTTAGATCCTGTGAGCAAAAGGGTGATCCCTACGTCTTAGTGACTGTTCTGACCGCCCGTGGCTCAACGCCAAGAGGCGAAGGCACCAAAATGCTGTTGGCTCCCGATGGCGCTAAGGGCACTAGTCTTTTGGGCACGATCGGTGGAGGACGCTTGGAGTACCTCGCGATGGCGAAAGCACGCGAGCTGCTTTTGGCCGCAGAGCCACGCCAATGCGTAGAGAACTTTCCCCTTGGCGAGAAGTTGGGGCAGTGCTGTGGGGGTAGCGTGAGTCTTCTGTTTGAAGCATTTGTACCAGCATCGCGTGAAGTTTACCTATTTGGCGCTGGCCATGTGGGACGGGCGCTGGCGCCGATGCTCGCTCAGCTTCCCTTACGCGTTCACTGGGTCGACTCTAGGGTCAGTGAATTTCCAAGTGCCATCGCGAGTCCGCTTATTCAGCATGTAACAGAAGAACCACTGGCAATCGTGAC
>JBCBZV010000260.1:0-2612 GCA_039815155.1 Pseudomonadota bacterium | reverse complement strand
CCTATGTCACTGATTTTTCTAAAAATTATCTTTTAGGTTCAATGCGTGCATTTGTAACCGGACAAAATGATGAGTTAAAGCGTTCGGAGTACAGAAAGTGAACATTTTAAAATCAACCATCGCGACCTCAGCGCTGGCCGTACTTTTGGCGGGCGAAGCCTTCGCGGGACCAATCGTTAGCTATAAGGTGAGTAACGCCACAAAAAATGGTAACGATATCGGTCATGGGCTATGGACCAGTAATCAATCCGATTTCACGCCCAACCAGTTCTCTATTAACCCGGATACCTGGTTCCAAATTTATGACATCAATGGCGTGATTACGGGCTACTTATTTGGTAGCGCGACGCAGCAAGGTGGTGACGGATATACAGCAGAATTCGATATCACGCTAACAGGATTTCAGGATGAGACCGGTGGCGATCCAGAGGTCAAATACAAAAAAGAACACGGTATCGCCTACGCCGACTCAACAAACGACCCCAACGACTTTGCGAACCCTGGGAACAACGACATTGATTTCTTCTCAGAGATAAGCGGAACGATACTTTTCAGTGATGCCGGCGATGATACGGACGTGGACGTGGAATTCTGCAAAGACGGGTGGTGCGGCTACGTGTTCCAGTTTGGCGTTGGTGCCAGTGCTAAAAGTAAAACGGCGTTCGGGGGCTCAGTCTGGCTAGATAACCCCGATATCACCAATGGTCATTGGGACTTCAACCTCGACTTTGAGGTTGCCACACCCGATGACGATGTTCCCAATCGTGTTCCGGCACCCTCTTCTCTATTGCTACTTAGCCTCGGGTTGCTGATCCCTGCTTCCAGGAGGAAGCTATCCACGAAAAGCAACTAACGTCATCTTCCGGTGACAATGCCGCATCGCGTTAACGACGCCTCCACTTTTCCGCCACTTTGAGGAGCACAATAGCGGGGGCGTCGTTAACACTTACCTGCTGAAGAAGCCGCATGGCCATGATCGAAGTAGGAGGTTGTTTACGGGATTGGACTCCGACCTTTCGTGCACGGCTCCAGTCGAAAAACCGAAACAGCCGGACGCAAGTCGGTGAAAATCCCAACCTATACCGACGGTAAGTACCTAGCAAAGTTGCTTTACAGCTTTTAAGTTACTAACTTCGATTGTGTGTCCAACGCGCCGTTCGAATCGGTTTCCCCTCCTTATATAGCTATTTTGAGAACACTCTTGAAGATTTTCGGCGATAAGCGGTCCGGCAACTGCTACAAAGTCCAGCTAGTGTGTGAGCTGTTAGATCTGGTCTACGAATGGGAGAACGTCGACATTCTGGCCGGAGACACCTCGCAAGAGAACTTTCTTGGTAAAAACCCAAACGGGAAAATTCCTGTTCTAGAACTCGACGACGGGCGCTGTTTGTCTGAGTCCAATGCGGTTATCAATTACCTCGCTGCCGCAAGCCCGTTAATACCGGACGATCCTTTTGACGCGGCGAAAGTGCTCCAGTGGCAGTTTTTTGAGCAGTACAGCCACGAGCCTTACATCGCCGTAGCAAGATTCATCGCCAAGTATCTGGGAATGCCTCAAGACCGAGTTGAAGAATACGAGGCGAAACAAGCGGGCGGGCATCGAGCGCTTGCGGTCATCGAAGAGCAACTCGGGCAAACACGGTTCTTGGTTGGCGAGACGATGACAACGGCAGACATCAGTCTTTACGCCTACACCCACGTAGCCCATGAAGGTGGCTTTGATCTAACACACTATCCTCAAATAAGAGGGTGGGTCAGCGCGATAGAAAAAACGCCTGGGTATGTCCCCTTAGGCTAAGGCAGTGCCCTAAGCTAGCGCACTATCTGATTTGAGAAGAGGCGAGTAAGAGGATCTGCTTCTTAGCCGATGAGTGACGCTGAGTCGATAACCTGCGCATACTCGCCGTCTAATATGGCCAGACTCAGCTCATAGACAGTAGCTGCGTCCCAAAGCTTTCCATCACGGCCTTGAACCGGTACCGCCGTGGTGCCATCGGCCGGGAGAAGGATTTCATAACCAAGCGCTTTCCCAGCGCGAACAGTAGCGTCAATACTGTTGTGAACGACTACGCCGACTAAGACAAAGCTTTTTGCCTGCAGCGTTTGCAGCAGAGCGTCCAGTTCCGTATCGATAAATGCGCAGTTTTGCGCCTTGCTCACCACGGACTCGGTCTCTAGCGGCGCCACCTCTTCTTTGAATGCGTTCCAAGGGCCATGAGTATGGTAGGTCGATGCGGGATGCGCCTCGTTGTGTTTGACGTGGATAACAGGCCAGTGCTGCTCGCGCCAGTGCTTAAGCAGGGCTTGGATAACGTGAAGGTAGCCTGGATTGTTTTTGCCGTTCCAAACAGGCTGATCGATCGCCCGCTGAACGTCCAGTACGATCAGAGGCCTAAGCTTGGAAACGCCGGTGTCTATCATCAACCTTCAGTGGCGCTAGATGCGCATATCGAATTCCACGTAGGAAGGACGCCGCATGTGCCACCAGTAGAACAACGTCGACCGCGGCCAGTTGTTCACGACCTTACCCTGCTCGTTTTTGTACCAGCTTTCACAATTTGTCACCCAGACCGTTTGCGCAAGCTCGTCCTGTATGTACTGGTTGTAGTGAT
>JBCBZV010000241.1:0-3654 GCA_039815155.1 Pseudomonadota bacterium | reverse complement strand
CGATCACAGTGGAACCTTCGGCGTCGGTCACAAGTACTCGACTACGGCCGAAGCACAAAGAAGTTGCCTACCATCGCTAACCGAGCTATACTCACCCTGGCATCCATGGTATTTTTTTTGAGGCTTAGAAATGAAAAATTTGATTTGCTTGTTTATTTTCGCACTGCTTCTTTCGGCAGTCACCTCCGCCTCTTCAGCGAACACTTCGTGCAACCCAAGATTTGAAAATTGTTCGTGGTAAGTTAATTTGCAGTTCGTACTTTTCGGACGGAGTGCGTTATGGAAAACTACGCCTTCTGGGCTATCGCGTTAGGTTGTCTGATCTTGCTGTTTGAGGCGCTGAAGGAATATCGGACTGCCGACGCCTTAGATAATCTTAAATCTAACAACCAGTCGTCAAGAAAAGAGCTAGAGAACGTTCGGATGTCGGCTCTAACTACCGACCCAGAGAACAAGCGTGGGCGATTAATTTATGTAATTCTTTTTTTTGTATTGTACGGCATACTTTTACTTTTCCCAGAAGTAATTGATACCTTCGTTTTTTTTGACAACTTCAGTTCAGATGATGGGGACGTTGCGAATGTACAAGTCCGATCAATCGTAAATGTAATTGATAACGAGGTTGTTGGTAACACTGCTCCAATTGATACCAGTCTCCCCCTTGCCTTGGCGATCGCAATAACACTGGGCGCAACCTCACCAACTTTTCAAGTAATCGAGCGAAGATTTCGCGCAATTGCCTACTACTTTGCAGGTGTTCCGCGAAACATTTTTAGGTTACTTCAAGTACTAGAGGGCTTTGATTACAGTAAGTATGGGAGTTCAGACGAGCTCCCTCTGTTTAGCTCTTTCAAAGAGCGAATTGACGAGAGTTCCTCCGACAAAGTCTTAGCAGGGATAATTCAAAGCACAGAAACTTCGTTGCGCTGTATTGACTTATTACAACTTCCTATTATTGGCTCGCAACGCACGGCATTTAGGCAGTTGTTCACTGACGATGCACCGCTGTCACGAATAGATGAACTGACCCGAAGGTATCACGCGCTAGCAGAGAGCATTCGAACGATTACAGTCGATATCGAATCATTGCAGTCCTTGCACGAAGAATCCATTGAACTTTGTGACTCAATACAGTGCTATTTTGGACTCTATGCCGTTAGGTCGAAAAAAGTTCCCGCTTCACTTGAGAATACGCCAACTGGCGAAATACTGAGAAAACTCAATGAAGAAGATACTGCGCAGTCTATACATGACATCACCGTGACCGTTTTTCTTGGTTCAGTACTTAGCTATTTGGTCGTAATTGCAACGATCGAAATCCTCAAAGGCGATAGTTCTTCTGTTCTCTCGAGCACTACTGCAACCGCAATGCTGATGCCGTTGATTCCGGCACTTGCGTTGCTATCATTTATGACGATCTTTCATCGCCATATGCGGGTGGATCAGGGGACTTGGTCAAAGAAACGAACTGCGCAGGTTCCATTTTGGGACTACGCGAAGGCAGGGTTTTGGCCAGCACTTATCGCAACTATCTCGTACGGAGTAATTACATCACTTGCAGCAGATGGTGTGATTAGGCTCGCGATGTTAGGTGACGCTGGGCAAATGGTCACCCGGGCACTCGAATTCCTTCGCAGCGAGATACAGCAATTGCCGCGAATTTTCGGCCTTTCATATTTCTTTACCTTTGGTCTTTTGTTTACCTCGGATCGACATGACAATTTGCGCTGGCATGCAACTTTGATATCTGCCTTATTAGTCGGCGTATTCCTCATTTTAGTGTCAGTTTCTTGCACCCACCTATTCTCAATTGGATCGCCGTCT
This sequence comes from Pseudomonadota bacterium, assembly GCA_039815155.1. Taxonomy (GTDB): domain Bacteria; phylum Pseudomonadota; class Gammaproteobacteria; order Pseudomonadales; family Halieaceae; genus Congregibacter. The sequence goes on along the minus strand of JBCBZV010000241.1, from coordinate 1,830 downwards.
GGTACTGGATTGAGCCCAATTAACATGGCTTTCTTGGTCTCTCTGCCATTCATTATCGTCTTGATAATCTATGCCTCAGTAGCAGAGCTTTCGGAAGCAAATTCTGTGAGGAGGGTAATAACTATGTTTTCGGTACATAAAACAGGTCATTCTCAATGAGACTTGCGATAGTAGCGCTCTCTATCGGGTATTTGGCCATTTCTCCAAGTGGACTACAGGCGCAAGTAGAGCTTGTTGTTGGCGTTAGAGGGGAAACGATGCCGTTCTCTTCGCTTGTCACTCCAGACCTGGAAGGACGTTTGACGGAAGACTCCAAACCCAACGCTGATGGATTAGTTTACTCCGGGTATATGGCAAGCTTGTGCGCGTCTGTTATTAGTGAAATGCGAAAGAGTTTCGATTTTTCTGTTCGATGGCAAGAAGTGGAAGCAGTTCATCGGTTTTCGGAGCTGAGTAGCGGCAATATTAATATTCTTTGCGACCCTGCCACGATTACTAGGGCTCGTTTGGAAGTTGACACAGTTTTAGTGTCTCCTCCAGTATACTTGTCAGGAGTTGGGCGGGCGTATTACGACGGTCGGCTCTGGCCGGGGCATTGGCCATGTGTCGGGCCATTGGTCGGAGTGGTTAGAGGCACCACGGCAACCCGATCCGTGATTTCTATAGCTGAACAGTTTGGATTTGATGAAACCTTTACCCCTATAGTCAGCGCCTACCCAATAGTGGACGAAGTAACTCTGACCGTCGAAGATCGAGCTAAAATTGAGCGATGCTTCAGCGCAATGCAAGATAGCGAAGATGTGGATATAGGTTTGTTGGCAGAGTATGCAGACCCTAACAATATCCAACCTGATAGGGCTCTCGTTGTAAGAAGCTATGCGAACCACCAAGAAATGGCCCGCGCGCTGTGTTCAGGTGAAATTTACTTTTCTGTTGGAGATTTGGAGATTATTGCGTCTGCCATATCAAGCGTTCAGTCTCAGGGGTTTAATTGTCCTGTTAAAATCGACCCTGAAGTATTCTCGGAAGAACGGTACGGTGTATTTGTTTCGATTTCTGATGGCTTCAATGAAGTTGACCGGCTGACTCTTGCATTTTTGAGGCAACTATCGATTGAGATCCACAAAGGATCGGATTCCATTTTGGTGCGCAGTTTTGTTGACTTTTTCGACCGAGATCGAATCTCCCAGTCTCTGGACCTCTTCTATTGGAGCCTCGTTTCAGGCTCGGATTAGCGATAGGACAAAGAATGTTGGTAAGTCCATTGCTACGTAGATGCTGCGTGGCTTCGTTCACCATCCGGCAAAGTGTGCAGCAGTTCTCTTGTTGGCAGTTGTGCTGTCTATAGACAAGTTATGGCGAGCGGCTGATGAGCGAGAGCAGCCATTCGGGCACCGTGCCGCATTCGGGAGGTGTGGGCTTTAAGCCGACCTCTGACAAGTGTCGGACCGAACCAGCCCCACCCGCACTCGGCGCGGTGGAAACCGACCTTCCGAAGACTTTCTCGCAGCATCTACTCACCCTTCGCCTCATCCCGATAGGTTCCTATCTGCGGACACTTCTCGCACCACACGTGGACCACTGACCATCCAATGGTGATCGAGCCGACGCTTGGATCGCGCGAGGTCAAACGAAAAAACCGCCGGCCTTTCGGCCAGCGGTTCGGATCTCAATCACCTTTGTGCGCGCGATTAACTCACGTCGCCGGGCTCCGGCCCACGCCAGTCCTTCCCATAGTCGATCACACAGATCAAGAGCCCGGGCGTAACGACGATCACCGTATAGTCGCCTGTGTGGGGGTTTACCCACACTTCGAGATGCAGACCCCTG
>JBCBZV010000103.1:0-14470 GCA_039815155.1 Pseudomonadota bacterium | reverse complement strand
GCTCGACGAGTGGTAACCTTTCGACCTGGGCAAAAGCTGAAAGCCAGAGTCGAAGCATATGCTGGAACCGAGTCACAATAACGAACTACCTGCCATCCCTGGCAAGCGCTACTTCACCATCGGTGAAGTCAGTGAGTTGTGCGCCGTCAAGCCTCACGTGCTCCGCTACTGGGAGCAAGAATTCCCGCAGTTAAAACCCGTCAAACGACGCGGTAACCGACGCTACTATCAGCGCGAAGACGTGCTGTGTATTCGCCAGATCCGTTCTCTGCTCTACGACGATGGCTATACCATCGGTGGTGCACGGCAACGCATGACCGATGAGAAAACGGGCGGCGTCCATCCGCAGCAGATTTCAGCGGTCATTAAAGAAACGATTGAAGATCTCGAAGAATTACTCGAGCTGCTCAAGCCCAGTCCCGGGCGTTGATTCAACGAGTCTGCCCGCTCGCTCTCACGCGATAGCAATTGTCACACCGCCGACCTCGCGTATAATGCGCGACCTGCTCGGCTCCCACTACATAGCAAGTCGAGTTCTCAAATCGGGGCGTAGCGCAGTCTGGTAGCGCACCACACTGGGGGTGTGGTGGTCGTCGGTTCAAATCCGGCCGCCCCGACCATTCGGCTATCTGAGTTGGTGACGCTTGTTTTGTTCAAACCGAGCGATTCCATCGATCTGCAAGAAATTCTTTTTCGGTTCCGCCCGATTGTGTTTTCTCCAGACATGGCCTGGCGGGAACCGCTACTGTCAATTCGTCGGTTACTAAGCGTACACTCTGATGGATTCGGAGCTGCGCTTGCGCCCACGCGAAATACCCTTGGAATATGATGGAGCGGTTTATGTTGAACGGCATACGACTTTGTTTCTCGGCACTATTTGTGCTCACTCTTTTGAATATACCGCTGACACTGGCGGGAGACACTCTTGACCGGGTCGTCAAGAGCAAGGCTCTGATTATAGGTATCTCTGGCGATCAACCGCCTATGAATATGTTGAATCGGCAAGGTGAGCTGATGGGGTTTGACGTTGATCTGGCGAAAGCGATGGCAAATGCCATGTACGCGACGCCGGAATTTGCACAGATGCCGTTTGGAGAACTGACTCAAGCTCTCGCAGAGGGGAAGGTGGACCTGGTGATTTCCGGTATGGCGATTACCGCTGACCGGTCTCGAGCAGCTTCCTTCGCGGGTCCATACATGATGGGAGGAAAATCCATACTTGCTACCCGAGCAGCGCTTGACCAGATCGCCGCTGGAGGCATTAGCGAAACGGAAGTGAAGCTGGCGGCATTGCAAAACTCAACCAGCGCTACCTTCGTACAGACAGCGGCACCGAAGGCCACTTTAGTCGAGGTTGAGAATTATGATGAGGCGATTGAGCTAGTCACCAGCGGCGAAGTCGCTGCCATGGTCGCCGATGCGCCTGTGTGCAAGCTTCAGGTATTGCGTAATCCGGATGCCGGACTTGTTACCCTAGATAAGCCGCTGACGGTAGAGCCCTATGGAATCGCGGTGCCCGCTGATGATCCCGAATTTCTCAACCTGGTCCAAAACTTCCTGAGAACCTACGAAGGCACCGGCCTCGTTAACAGATTGCGCCAAAAGTGGCTGGAGAACAGTTCCTGGGTCGCCGCGCTACCCTGATCGGACTGTCTTTAGGATCATACTCGCTGCAGCGGTTTGATCCTTACCGTCTAAATCTGCGTTGATGCGGTCCATGAGTTTGTCTGCGACCCAAATCGCTGCCGATGCAGCAGATGCAGCGGCCCGTCTTGCGAGCTATATACGCAAGACGCGGCTGGTATTTTCCCCTCATTTCTCGGCCGCGACCGGGGCCAACGTTTGGCTAAAGCTCGAGAATCTTCAAGACACCGGTTCCTTTAAGCTTCGCGGAGCTACTAACAGACTGCTGGCTCTTTCCGAGCTTGAGCGCTCGCGAGGATGTATCACTGCCTCAAGCGGCAATCACGGAGCGGGTGTAGCGCTTGCCTCTAAGCGCCTGGGCATGGAAGGAATAGTCTTCGTTCCCGAGCACACGTCAACGAGCAAGTTAGCGTCTATTCGAGCTTATGGTGGAGAAGTACGTTTATACGGCACTGACGGTCTCGATACGGAAGAGCACGCTCGAGCCTTTGCTCTGGACAGTGACAAGATCTTTGTTTCACCTTACAACGACCCGGTTGTTATCGCTGGACAGGGTAGCTGTGGCGTAGAAGTCGTAGATGAGCTACCGGAGGTCGATGTCGCGTTTGTTGCGATAGGCGGCGGTGGCTTGGTTTCGGGTGTCGCCGCGGTTCTAAAGCAGCACAATCCTAAAGTTCGTGTTCTGGGGTGTCAGCCTCAGGCCTCACCGGTGATGACTCGGTCTATTGAAGCTGGTGAAATTGTTTCTATGGACAGTGATAGCACCCTCTCGGACGGCACCGCAGGAGGCATTGAAGATGAGGCAATTACCTTCGATCTTTGTCGCGCTCTTGTCGATGACTACGTATTGATCGACGAGCGCTCCATTGCGGACGCGATGGTCGCGTTTATCGAGCATGAGCACCAACTAGCTGAAGGAGCCGCGGGCGTGGCTCTGGCCGCGATGCTCGAGCGGGCAGAAGAGATTCGTGGGAAAAATGTGGTCGTTATCGTGTGTGGAGGTAACGTAAGTGCCAACACGTTACGGAAAGTGCTCGAGATGACCGCTGACTAAATTTCTCTTGGGCGTTTTGCGCCGAAGCCAACGCGTCCAAGGTGCCCTCGATCAGCATTTGCGTGCCGATGACGGCCAGTATTAATCCCAGCAGACGAGTGACAATAGACAGGCCGCTTGGGCCGATGAGTTTCAATGTCCGCGTACTCGATGCGAAACAGAGATAGGTCAGGACGCACAGCAGCGCAAACACGGCTATCGTGGTGGTTACACCGATCAAACTACCCGTTGCGGAGAGGAGGAATCTGAGTCCACTAGAGCGCTTCTTTCACGTTCAGACGCCTTTTCAAACGCTCATGCCGCGTTCCCATGATCAAAATCAAGGCTGCCAGTAACAAGAGACCGCCGCGACTGAGCGTATCGATATCAAGCGTTGGGAATGGAGTCGCGACCTGGAATATATTGTCAGCCGGAACTAAATCCGGTCCGTTGCTCGAGTCGTCGTTACCCTCTATCACGTTGAGAATTTGCCGATTGTCCGGCGTAGTAACCACGTCGATTGCGAAGGTGAGAGAATTCATAAACCCAACGTCTACCGCCCCCGCGGTGAAGCTGCACACGGTTCCCGCGGCCGCGCCGTCGGAGCAGCTCCAAGCACTCGGAAGACTGGCCTCTTCGTTAAACACTGCACCTACGGGAACGGTTTCCTGAATCAGGACACCGGTGGCGTTCTGATTGCCGCGGTTTCCGTACTCCGCACTGTAGATAACTGACTCGTTTACGTTCGTAGCACCCACGTCAGGAGCTTTAGTCACGTAGATGTCCGGAGCGGCGACCAGCGGCGTATCGTCAACATCTTCGTCTCTAGCAGGGATCACGGAATTACTACCATCGTCTTCGATGGCGACGGCGTTTACTAGAAGATCCACGCCGGCTGCTGCCGGGAACAGCACATCCAAGCCGAAGCGCGCTTGTCCCGATTCTCCCCCCAGTAAGAGCGGTACAGTGAGCGAGCACTCGGTGCCGGCGGCACTGCCATCGGGGCAGCTCCACACGCTCGGTAAGCTTGCTGTCGCATCAAAGTTCACATCCAAGGGAACCGTTTCCGTGATGACGATGCCGGTGGCACCTCGGTTGCCGATGTTCGAGTAAGCTATTTCGTAGCTGTAAATTTGCCCGGGGAAAACAGATGTACCGCCATCGTCTTTTTCGATTCGCAGTTCTGGGAATGCACCATTAATCGGCGTGTCCTCATTTGCATTCGCAGTGCTGGGGATGACCGGTGCGCCACTGTCAAACTCCAGACCGTCGTCGCTGATAGCGACGTTGTTGTTAATGGTGCTAACGCCCGGTGGTAGTGGATCAGCTACCTGCACGGCGAAGATCACCGATCCGACACCGACGGTCACGTCGCCCACCGATAGGTTACATTCCGTTCCTGCGGGGCTCCCGCCGGGACAGCTCCATCCTGCGCTGCTGCTAGTGGCATCAAAGAAGGTGTTGGCTGGCACGGTCTCGCTAATGACAACGCCGGTCGCGTTTTGGTTACCCGAATTACCAAACTGAATCAGGTATTCGATTGTGTCGCCGGCGGTTGTGGTCAGAATCTGATCATCTTTTGCGATGGTCATGATTGGGTCGGCAGCGACAGGTGCAATGGTGGGGTCCAGTGGATCTGCGGTCGAGGGATCGTCGGACAAGATGCCTCGCTGTTCCTTTGAATCGGCGCTGGCTTGGTTCTGCAATTGCTCTGGCTGGTTCGAATCAGGATAGGGAAGCGGTACCTGAACCTCATACTCCACCGTGACGCTGGAGCTTGCAGCAACAGTCTGGAAGGTCGCACTCACAACGACGTCATCCGGTGAATTACCGCTTAGCACTGTTCCGCCGGCGGATGGGTTCACGGAGCCCGTTACAAAATCAGCGATAACATCCGGTGTGTCGTCTATCGAAACGTTGGTGGCCGCGGCTTGGCCGTTGTTCGTAAGGGTGAGTGTATACACCAGCGTGTCTCCCGGAATAGCCGGGTTGTTCGGTCCGCTCCACGTTTTCTCCAGGCTGAGGTCCGCAAAAAACAAACTGGCGCTAGCGTCAGCCAGGTAAGTGCGCTCTGCGGCGTCGATACCTGGCAGGCTGGTTGTCGAGGCATTAACTGTATTGTCGATTTGCGTAACCCCAACGATTCCACCGTCGTTTAGAGTCATGGTGAAGACAACGGTGATCGTCTCGCCGGGCACGAGTACTTGCTCCGCTTTTGACGGATCACCTTCAGTTTGCAGAGTGACGGTAGTCGTGCCTCCGGAGGAACTTTCGCTTAGCGTAAAGCCCGGGGGAACTGTGATTTCTGCGAGGCTGCCGGCAGTCCAGAACGTTTCGTCAAAGGCATCCTCGAACTCCAGTTCATAAGCCGCCGAATTACCGCTGTTGCTGAGCACAACCTCAATTGTGGCAACTCCCTCCGTCAGGTCCGTGAACGTTTTCACGACGCCCAGCACCGGTTCGACGATTTCCACATTAATATCGGTGCTCGCGCTTCCTCCTGCGAAATCCAAATCGACGCTGTTGTTCAGGCTCACCCCCGACACGTTGGCCGGCAAGTCGGCGACTCGAGCAACCAGCTCGAAGACGATCGTATCGTTTTGATCTAAGACTAGATCGGCGATGTTGACCACAGTGCCAAAGTCGACGCTCACCACGTTTCCAACAGGAGCTGGGCTAAGTACCGGGTTCGATGTGGACACATTGTCACCGACAAAAATCACCTCACCCGCGAGAAACTCCAAGCTAGGGCCGTTCGGAGCTAGTTCTTCAAAAGTGTCCTCGAGCTGAGCCGCATTTGTCGTTCCTTCATCAAAGGCGGCAACGATCTGGTAGCTGACTCGCTCACCAATCGCTAAATCTGTGACATCGGCAGTCAGCTGCGCATCGTCTGTGCCGGGTACCGAGGTTCCCGTCACGACCTTGCTCAAATTTGCGAAGACGAGGCTGATGAGTCGATTGCTTGCAACAAGATCGCCTCTCCGAGACTCCGGATTGGCCGCCAGCGCAGAGTACCAGGTCAGCGATGCGCTATTGGGAAAGGTCCCCGGCAAGCTCAAACCGGGCGCGGCCTGCACATCGTAAGAAATCTCACAGCCACCCTGGAGCAGGCTCAGTTCATCAACCGTGAAAGTTACCGTACCCGTTGTTCCGGGTGCCGGACTGCTGTCGATTGTGAACTCCGGACAATCAGAGGCCACGGTGCTGTCATCCACCCAAAAGATTTCCGCGTCCAGAACGTCCGTGAACAACAGATCCGTTGCCGCTGCGGTGGACTCGGCCGCATGTTGTACTTCTAAGGTGAAGCGCTGCGTACCTCCAGCAACGACGATGGCCGGAAGTGCACCATTCACCGTGAACTTCGAAAATTCGAGTATCGGCTCAACCAGGTCAAAGCTTTCTGTGGCAAGCAGGTTTATGTTGGTTCCGCTTAAGCGAGCCTCATTGAGTAGATTCTTGTCCTCCCCTGGGGCGCCGGAGTTTGAAGGGTCGTCGACAACGCGAGCGTCTATCTCAACAACGACGCTGTCATCTAAATCCGGCTCCGGGCGCACGTCGGGCTGGTTGACCACATCTCCGAGCACCCATTCCGCGCAACTTTGTGGCGTGCCGGTTGAGCAATCCGCTGCGGGATCTCCCACCGTAAGCCCGCTGGCGATGCTCAAGTCTGCGCCTATGGAGACAATGCGCGAGCCGGTGATTTCAAGCACCACATCGTTTGTTGGCAGCTGATCGCGTAAGACGACGTTTTCCGAAGTCCCATCACTGAAATCGGCGGTCAAAGTGAAGGTAGCGGTTTCACCAATACTCAGATCCTGGCTGGGTTCACCCAGGGTGAAATCGGTGGCGTCCAAGTCTGTTGCCGTAAGCGCCTTTTCCAAACCAGGTTCGCTGATACCTATCAACCAGAAATCGCTGTTGTCGTATTGCCGATCATCGGAGGCCCCTGTTCCACTGCGGCTTGTCCAACGCAATTCCGCCTCATTAGTGATGCTTTGACCGGTAATGGCGCTTATGTCGACGGTCGCTTGGAATTCGATCTCACAGCTGTCGCCAAGGGGTAGAGCCGTCCAGCTTGCAGCGACCGTACCTGCACTCAAACTTGGACCGCTGGTCGGAGCGCTGGTACAGGTATCACCAAGGGTGACCGAGCCCGCGATAACGTTGAGCTCCGGCGGCACCAAATCTTCGAGCTCGACATCCTGCGCGTCCACTCGTGAGGAAGCGGAGTGTTCAACCAGGATTGTGTAAGTGACAGCATCGCCGGCCTCAGCTTCGCTGCGATCTCCGGATTTGCTGATTAGAAGTACCGGTTCGACTACTTCCAGTTCAAAGCGGTCGGACGCGGTCAGTCCATCAAAGCGGACCACCGCATCATTCGCGGTTTGATCGTTGTTCTCGTTGACCAGCCGGTCTTTAACCCGCGCTACGATTTCGATTCGTATACGGTCGTCCTCATCGGTTGAGCCGTCTGCAAGCTGGGTAATACTGCCGAAGTTGAAAGAAGCTTGATCTAGCACACCGTCCGAGTCTCTATCGGAACTCACCGGGTTCCCGCTAGGGAAGTCCGCGGTTAGATCGCTACCGACGAAGGTGGTTGTCGTCGACACGAGTTCCAGAACATTATCGGTCACTGGCAGCAGGTCCGTGACTCGCAACTCCGTCACATTTGCATCGGGAATGGTTATGACCAGCTCAAAGGTCGCGAGTTCGCCGATGGTCAGCGATTCAAAGCCCGGGGGCGTGCCGTTGATGCTATCGGTATGTGCTTGATCGGTGCTGAGCAGGTTCTTGCTGATACCCACGTCAAACACAGCGAAGACGTCGCAGGCTTCTCGATTGTAGTTATTTTGCTGCCCTGGGTCGGACGGGTCGCCGGTTCGCTCCACACCAAGCGTGTTGTTTGGTGGGGTGGCGAGGGGCTGATCAGAATCGCGCAGGCTTTCCCAGCGCAAGTTGGCGCAGTTGGTAAATCGTTCTCCAGCGAGAGGGTTCGTATCGAAGCGCGTTTGGAAACTAATCGTGCAGCTAGCGCCCCGGGGGAATTCAGCCCAAGAGGCGCTTAAGGAATCTGCGGCTGAGCTAAGCAGGAAACCGGGAAAGTCCGGCAGGCTAGGGCAGGCGCTCGTGTCGATGGCCCCGTCTACAAACAGGTTTGTTGGCAGCGCATCGCTCAGCTCCACATCAAACGCATCGCCACGAGATCCACCCTGGTGCTCAAAGCTCAAGGTCACCCGCGGAGGTGAGTTTACGTCTCCTTCATCCGGAGCCAGGCTTTTACTCAAAGCTAAAGAAGGCTCGACGATACGGACCCGATCGGCCCGAGCTTCTACATTTCTTCGACCGCTGCCGGTCGGTTGCCATAACCAGCGGGCGCGGTTGATCCTTCGCCGATTCTGTACATTGATAGACGCGTTTAGCACTCGGGCGCGGTAACGGAGTGTGATCGTCTCTGCGGTAACATTGTTCGTATCACTGTTGGTGATCGTGCCAAAGCCGCTATCGTTATTAGCAGGCCCGAACACGAGGCGTCGATCAGGGGCTGTGACCCCACCACCCTGGCTGTTAAAGCCAAGATTGGCCAATACGTCCGTGAAGCTTCCCTCACTGGTGCTGAGCGTAGAGGAGCTCGTGCTTAAGGAAAGTACATCGACGGCCGCGAGTCCGTTTTGAAGAATGTCTTGCAGTCGTACCCTGCTGGATGTGCCTTCGGGAACGGCGATAACCACCTCATAAGTGATCAGTTCACCAATGTGCGCCTCGAGGGCATTAGCGCTGTAGCCCGGGGCGATGGTAACAACTCGTTTTGAGATTTCCGGGTCCGCAATGACGACTTCTGCGGTGTCGCTAATTCGCGTAAACGGCAGCGCAGGGTCGGGTACAGATGTCCAGATGACGCCTGCCTCATTGGCATAGGATTGACGAGGCTCTACGCTGCCATCCAGTGAGCAGCGAAGGGTCATAAGCGCCGTATCAGTCGAGTAGGGCGCTCCCACAGAACCGTCGTTGCCTCGCAGAGAGGCACTTAGTTGGATGCCAGACGCCAAAGTGCCGCTAAACGCAAGCGTATCTCCGCTGCCGTTGACGATATCGCCCGCCGCAGGCTCATCGCATGAAAACGGCGCGCTCATCGGATCATCGATGGTCACATTGAACGCTTCCGTGCTGCCCACGTTCTCTACGGTGATCAGGAAGGTAATATCGTCGGCCGCATCCACGCCGTTGGCGTTACTGTCGGCAGTAGCCGCACTAGGATCTGCCGGAGGAGCAGGCACGATGGTCGCTCTGGGATTGGCGGCCTCGATGACACCCTTGGTGATCACCAGTGACGGCGCGCCTACTGTAGCTCCTGCGGCTTGCAGGTCACTGATCGTATCGCCATTCGTGTTTGTATAGCTGGTCTGCAGTAGATTCGTCAGAAACAGGCTATCTGCAAAGGGATCACCGACCAGGCGCGCAGTTATTTGAACGACAAGCGCCGTTGCGGCTGTCGAGCTGATATCACCAAAGTCGATGGTGACTGAGTTGTCGCTAGTCCTAGTGCTGATGGCTGGCGTTAGGCCGGAGAACGGAGGCAGAATTTGAATGTCGCTAGCGGCGTTGAAGTCTGAAACGCGGAATACGGGTCTGGGTAAGAAATCTACGAATACCACGTCTGCCGTGTTGCCGGCTGGTATGTCCAGGGACAGCTCGAATACAACCTCCTCTCCTGGCTCAAGGGCGGGGGGGAGAGGGTTGGGGCTAAAAATGGTTTTATTTGCGACGTTCGGATTAATCGACTGGGAGATGGAAGAGTCGTCCGTACCGCTTCCGCCTGACGTTAAGGTGTAGGTTAGCTCAGGTTGGTTTGTAAATACGTCGGAGGCGAGTACCGGGTCACCATTGGCGTAGCTTAGTAATACGTTAGTGCGAAAGGTGAGTGATCCGTTTGCGCCATTGGCTAGTGTGCCTCCGACTGCATCGGCAATATCCCAGGTGAGGGCGGTTTCTCCTGTACTTGGGTTGGGCACTACCGAGGGATTGATGGCTACCGTGGCACCATCGACCACAAGCGCGATTGTGTCGTCGTAGGCCAGGCCATCGGGCAAAATGTCCTCAACGATAAAAGTGTTAGCTCCCGCGCTAGTTGGCGTGTCTGGGAAATCCGTTAGTTGAAAGTTGATCGAGTAGGTCAAGGTGCCACCGGGCAAGCCTGTGCCAGCTACACGCTTCTGCAAAGCCGCGTGCACGGCGGTTAGCGCGCTGCTGCTGTCCGCACTAAAGCCAGTGCCCTGAAAGTCATAGTCAAGGTCGACCGTATTGCTGATCGGTAGGCTATCGGGAATCGCCTCATTCAACACATCGGTAATGTAAACCGGTATTGCGACCGCGACGTCGTCGCTCGCGCCGGTGCCTAATATGCTGCTGCAGGTAACCTCGGCAGTACCGCCCGCAGTAGAAGGGCTATTTGGCGACTGGCTCAGCGCACAGCCGACTCCGCTGGGGGCGCTCAGGGTGATTGGGTCACCAGTCCACTGGATCTGCGCGGGCAGGTTGTCCGTTAGAACGACATTGTCGAGAGTAACGCCTTCGGAAATGTCTACGGTCCACTGATACAAAAACGGGTGGCTGGGACCCGGTGGTCGCTCGCTTTCCGGCGCAGAATTCGCTTTTTGAATACGGGCGATTTGCGGAGTGATGGTCGAACTGGTGGCGCTAGCCGTAATGGGGCCGTTGGTGCCCACGGTCGTATCGCCAAACTCAAACCCCGGTGTGACGGAGAAGCCGCGGGCAACGCCGATTTCTGATCCAGGCGGCGACGACGTACATACTTCCATAACCAATGCGGGCTGCCCCTGATCGATGGAGCCGACCGGATAACGCAGCAACCAAGCGCTCCCACCTGCATTGCCCATGATGTTCAAGCCGGTAATTGGGTCCACTAATACACCACTTACGTCGAACACGCCGATCTGCGTTGTCGGCGGAGCAATATCCACGAAATCCGCCGAGATGCTTGCAAGCTCCGGATCTAAAACGAGCAGGAGATAGGGCCCGAAACCGGTCGTAGCAGAGGTATTGGTAAAACTGATGTCAGTGCAGACTTCTTCACCGATAAGCGGCGTGGCGGGCAGTCCGCTCACAACAATGCTCGGTGTCTGTGCAAGTGCTGATTTGGAGGTTATTAAGCTTACTGCTGTCAGCGCAAGCACAATGCCGCAGCAGAAGCGGAGCGTCTTCAACAGGCGCTGTAGAGAACTGCAACGAGCATCCGCTTGTGCCCCGGCTAAAGAGCCAAGGATATCCGCTCCTTGGGTGCTGTGTGCTGTAACCACCGTTCGGAAGATTTCCTTCACCAAGCTTGCTCCGCACAATCCTGCGTCGGAGTATGTCGCGATCCTCACTGGAAGCAAAGCGCTGTCCGTTTGCGGCTGGTGGCCGCTCCCATAGCAAGGCGCACCTGGGCTGCAGCGACGATCCGGTTAACGAGAGCGAAATCGTAGGCACTAGACACAATGTCATCTCGACGATCCAATACAGTATGATTTGGCCGCTCCGGTAGGCCCCTAAAGCGGCAAAGGAACAGGTAGTTTGAAGATCAACACATCGAAAGAAACACTGGCCTTTCGTCCCTTCGCTGTGGAGCAGTTTCTCTCTGAGTGCGAGCATGGAGTTACCTATAACTTTTCCGAAAGCGGTGTTCACCCGATGCGCTACGGAGAACTTATTGAGCTTGCTGGTATTGAGCTAGAAGACTTGCTGGCGCAGCGAGTTGATTACCCTCAAGTCAACGGAAATGAGCTGCTAAGAGATCGTATTGCGGCGCTATACAACGCTGCGACCGCATCCAACGTGCTGGTGACCGTCGGCGCCACAGAAGCGAATACGCTCGTCGCGAACACCTTACTGGAGTCGGGCGACAACCTAGTATGTTTTAGCCCGACCTACGAGCAACTGGCAGGTAACGCACATAATCGTGGTCACGAAGTGCGTTGGGTTCCGCAACGTGAAGAGGACGGCTGGGCGATCGATCTTGATGCGCTTGCCTCCGCCGTCGATTCACAGACTCGTCTTATACACCTTGTTAATCCGAATAATCCAACCGGGCGAATTCTTTCGCAGGATCAGCGTGACGCGGTAATTGCACAGGCGCGCCGGGTGGGTGCGTGGATCGTGGCCGATGAGGTCTATGCCGGTACGGAGCGCGATACCGACGTTCCTACCCCGAGTTTTTGGGGATGCTATGAACGGGTTGTTGCGATCAACTCCACCAGCAAAGCCTACGGGTTACCGGGTCTTCGCCTGGGCTGGTTGCTTGCGCCGGAATCACTGATTGGTTCTTTGTGGCGCCGACACGAATACGCATCGATCGCGGCCAGTGATATGTCGATGCGTTTGACCAGTGCCGCGTTGGTGCCAGAGGTTCGTGACAAGCTTACGTTTCGTGCGAGAACTTTGATTCGCCGTGGTTTCGAAACGCTTGCCTCTTCGCTCGCGAAGCGCCCCGAAATCTTCTCCGTTGTGCCACCCCAGGCTTCTGCGATGAGCTTTGTGCGCTACCAGCTACCGATCAGCTCCGAGGAATTGGTCGGGCGGTTGCTACTCGAAGAAGACATGTTAGTGGTTCCCGGGGCGCACTTCGGACGAGAGCATCATATCCGCTTTAGCTCTGCGCTACCGGAGGCCCACCTTAGCGAGGGCCTCAAAAAGCTCCATGCGCTGACCGATCGGGTCATCGCCGAGCAAGGGGGCTGAGCCTAAGCTATCGGTAGCACTCGGAGCGGGGTAACTCTATGCGTCGCTCTGATCCGTCGGGCAGTCGCTCCACTCGGAAACAGCTACTGATTTCATCGCCGTTGTAGCTTCGCTGTCGAGTCGGTGCGTGATCACAGTAGCGATGGTCTCCGTAGTTGTGAAAACGCGTAACATTGATGGTCGAACCCAGGAACGCGCCTGTCGCAAAGCCCGAACGCCAGCCTAGCGGATAATAGTCGTAGCGAACACGAGGAGAGACGTACCAACGATTTCTCCAGGCTCGGTTGTGGAAGCGGCGAAACTGGCGGCGTTGAAAATTGTAGTGGCGTCGATCCCAGCGATCCCAATTTCCTCGATGGTCCCAGCCGTGATTGCGATGACCTCGATCCGCCGACGCGGTTAAAGGAATAAGCGCAAGCAGTGCCGCTAATCCGCCGACTAAAAACAGTTGTTTTCGCATGACCAATGTCTCCTGTTCTGTGACACGGATCCAGCTTAGTAAACGTTTCCTGAACGCTAGCTGAACGACCTGCACAGTATTTCCACCTTTGGTTCAGCTGAGGTTCAGCGCGTTTTCGCTAGTCTGACTGCGCTTTATGAGAATCGGGCGTTAGAGACGCGCCCTAGCTAGCTAAAGGAGCATGTCATGCTTAACGCAACAATGAACAAATCCCCTTGTGGATTAGTAAAGGCCCAACAGTTTTTTAGCGCTGTTATGTTGGGAACTTTGCTGGCGGCCCCAGTGACGGCGAGGAGCGAAAGCACAATAGTGCAAGCGCCGGTCGTAGCAGTGCAGCCTATCTATGAAACAGTAACCGAGCGAATTCCTCATCAAATCTGCCGGGAGGAGCGTGTCCGCGTCGTTGAGCGCGATAGGCGCGGATCTCTGACGCCGACCTTAGTAGGGGCCGTGGTCGGCGGTACGGTAGCGGGTGTGTTAGGTAACAACTCGCGACGGCGGGACGTGATCGCCGGTGCAGGTGCTATTTTGGGAGCTTCCATTGGGAACGATGTAGGCCGAAATCGGCGGCATGGTAACGGCTACTATGTAACGGAAGACGTATGTACCACCGAGTATGAACTTCGGGATCAGGAACGGGTCAACGGTTATCGAGTCAGCTACCGTTATGCTGGCGGTGTATACAAGACCTTTTCACGACGCGATCCGGGTGAGACGATTGCGGTACGCGTGAGCCTGGAGCCTCTCTCTTAAGATCGCGGCCGGATTTTACAAGGCGTGGAAGCAAACTGGCGAGGCTCACTCTCTGAATGGGGCCCGATCATGTTTCACAGACTGCTATTGCTTTTTCTCATTGCGCTCCTGTCGCAGCCTGCGCTGGCGCGGCGTGACGACCCCGGTTCGTGGCAAGGCAGGTTAGTGCAAGCGCTCTACGACGAGCCAGAGAAGGCAAACGCCGATAGGGAACGATCCAAGGAAAGAGACGAACGCTATCGCTATTCGCCAGATCAGCGTGACCCGAACCTGGCGAAAGCCGCCAGTAGGGCCGAGCAACGCCACGGCGGCAAAGCCCTTGCGGTACGAAAAGTCGGCGACCAATATCTGGTTAGGCTGCTCCTTTCAGACGGTCGCGTTACTACTGTGGACGGAAGCGAGTAAGCGTGCGTCTACTCATTGTTGAAGACGACCCGCACCTACGCAAACAGATTGCTTCGCACTTTGAAAAGGCGAGCTGGATTGTTGACCAGGCGGCCGACGCAAAAGATGCGCGCTATCTCGAGGAGGAGTTTCCCAGCGACGTCGCAATCGTCGATCTTGGTCTACCCGATGTTTCCGGGATTGATTTGATCAAAGCATGGCGGGAAGAAGGAAAAGAACTCCCGCTACTCATCCTTACCGCGCGATCTGACTGGCAAGACAAAGTCGGCGGCCTGGAGGCTGGAGCCGACGACTATGTCACCAAGCCTTTTTATCACAAGGTATTCCGGATTGGACTGGAGGATTAAACAGTGAATTGAGATATAAGAATTTTGATTTCAGAATATTCTTGAATTTTGTAACCGGTAGTGATGTCTATGCTGCAGATCTTGAATTCAATC
>JBCBZV010000087.1:0-17772 GCA_039815155.1 Pseudomonadota bacterium | reverse complement strand
GGCAAGGCCGATCTTACGATGGCTCTCAATGGCGCTTTGGCGGGCCTGGTAGCGATCACTGCAGGTCCCGATACACCATCGGCACTTCAGGCGGTTCTGTTCGGCGGCCTGGGCGGCATCTTGGTTGTCTTCTCTATCATCACCCTCGATAAGCTAAAGATCGATGATCCCGTTGGCGCAATCTCTGTTCACGGCGTAGTTGGCCTTCTTGGACTTCTGCTGGTGCCCGTCACCAACGGCGAGAACAGCAGCTTTAGCGGCCAACTTATCGGTGCGGCAACTATCTTCTTCTGGGTGTTTATTACCAGCTTCATCGTGTTCTTCATCATCAAAATGGTCATGGGTATCCGTGTCAGCGAAGAGGAAGAGTACGAAGGCGTTGACTTGTCGGAGTGTGGCTTGGAAGCCTATCCGGAGTTTGTCAAAGTCTAACCATCTTGCGGGCGCATTGTGAGATGCGTTGTTTGGGGGAGCTTTTGCTCCCCCTTTTTTTTGCACGTTTACTAAGCGCAAGCGCTAATTATTTCCAGGGCTACAAAAAAATAAGCTAAATTAAATCAAATAGTAATTGTTCTCGTTTGCATTTCCGGTTAGTATGTCTCTATTGATTGAGGCAGAGACCGTTTGTGTCGTTTCAATCTCCTCGAACCACTAACCCGGATTCCCTACTCGGGCATTTCCGGACCCTGCGTGACTGCGAAGCTTAGTGGGATTTGGGTCAGCGTTTGCTGACCCTTTTTTTTGTCCGTTTCACTGTGTTCTAAAAACAATAGAATCAATCGAACGTCCTCGCCGCTTTTGGGGCGCGGATCTATCCTTTGCAACAACTTGCGAAACCCCAGGGCAAGCTCCTAGTATTCGGTTCTACTTTGCTGCAGGCCCTGCTTCTATGAAACTCGTAACCGCGATTGTTAAACCTTTCAAGCTGGATGATGTTCGCAGCGCGCTCTCTGATATTGGCGTACAAGGGATCACCGTGGCTGAGGTGAAAGGCTTTGGGAGGCAGAAAGGGCATACGGAGCTCTACCGGGGCGCCGAGTATCAAGTCGACTTTCTTCCCAAGACAAAGGTCGAAGTAGCGGTAAGCGATGAGCAAAAAGACGCGGTGGTAGAAGCGATTGTTGCCGCGGCGAGATCGGGAAAGATCGGCGATGGCAAAATATTCGTAACTGAGCTGGAACAGGTTATCAGGATTCGTACCGGTGAAAGTGGAGATCAGGCCATTTAATCTGGCCAGCGCTTTCGACACAATTTGACAAAGCGCTGGGCTCCCGCCGACAGCGAACTATCTCTCCTCATTACCAGGCCAACCCTGCGTTGAATACGCGAAAAAGAGAGTCCTCGGACTTCCTCAAGGTCACTGCATAAGGCTTCTTGAACCAGAATCTGATCGCCGACAAAGCCAACTGCGTGTCCCTCTGCCAGTAGATGGAGCCGCATGCTGATCGATCGGACTTCCCATACACCTTTAAAGTAATCGCGAATCTTCCGAGTTCCCGGTCGCTCTTCTGGATCGTCCAAGTAGGACGCCAGCAAGGGAAGCTTCGCGAGTGCGGCCTCTGGCCTTTCGCGTATTTGCGCAATCATTGGATGGTGTTTAGCCACTACCAATGTACGAATCTCTTCAAACAGGGGAACAGAATTTAACGCAGGCATTTGCCGCTGGAACGGACCCATCCCCAGCTCCGCGCCACCATTGACGACGGCCTGCAATACCTGACGAGAGGGTAGCTCTTCCAACTGAAGTCGCGCATTCGGATTGCTTCGGCAAAATTCAAGGACGAGTTCGGGAGCATGGTAGCGATTGATTGACCCGTTCACTGCCAGCGACAGCTTTGACTGCTCCCCGCGACGAATATCGTCAAGGTCTTGCAAAACGATGAGTTCTTCGTGGGCACGGCTCTGCGCATAGAGCAGCAGACGCTCACCCGCTTCAGTGAGCGCAAAAGGACTCCGTTGGAGAAGTCGCTGATTGAGCTTGGCTTCGAGTCCCGTGATTCCCTGCGAGATAGCAGACTGACTGATCGCCAACTGCTCTGCTGCACGCTTAAAACCCCTGTTTTCTGCTACCGCAGCTAGAAACTGCAGCTCACGAACTTCAATCCGCATCACTATGATTAACTATTACTTATCGAAATATAATTAATATTACCTTCACTAATAAATCGAGCCAACCAATACTCACGATCTGAAACCAGCGTGATAGGAGATTTTGGTGGAAGCGATCGACTTGGGGCTAGAGGGCGTTGTGATCGGCGAGACAGCTATCGCGAATGTAGATGGTAGCGCGGGGGAGCTTAGCTACCGCGGGGTAGGTATTGAGGAGCTCGTAAACTGGCCGTTTTTGAGCGTGGTGTGGCTACTCCTTTTTGGAGAGGAACCAAGCGTCAGAGAGGAGCACGCACTCGCGCATTTTCTCATGGCACATCGAGACCTGAGCGCCAGCGAGCAATCGATCTTGGACGCACTACCGGTGCAGACACACCCCATGTTGATGTTACAGGCGCTAGTGCCACTTCTAGACCTTAAGACTGACGCTGACTTAGCCATTCCCTTTGGCGGCCCAACGGCACTCGAAGGCCTCGTTATAGCAGCACGAATTCCGACACTGATAGCGTCTTGGCGAAGGAAGAAGCTGGGCCTCGCGTGGCCTCTAAAGAGTCGAAGCTTGGATCCTCTTGCGGCGTTTCTCGAATGCTTAGACGCCTCCGAGCCTGATTCGCTTGCGTTGGCAACCCTAGCGCGAACACAAATTCTGCAACTGGAGCACAGCTATAACGCTGGGACTTTTGCAGGTCGCGTAGCCTTGGGTGCTCGCGCTCCGCTGCAGTCGAGTATTTCTGCCTCGATAGGCACCTTGTTTGGAACCTTGCACGGAGGTGCAGATGAGGCCGCGTTGGCGTTCGCTAAGGAAGTCGCCGATCCTAAGGCGGCGGATCTCGCAGTCGCTGACGTACTTCATTCAGGAGGGCGTGTGATGGGTATCGGTCATCGCGAATACCAAACTCTCGACCCAAGAGCCAAGCTCCTAAAACCCATGGCGCAAGAGCTTTGTGCTCAGAGCGAGGAAGCCGCTTTTTTGTTCGAGACGCTGGTCGCTATCGAAAAGAGTTGCCGGCAGCGGTTGGCTAAGCCTGGGCGCGAACTCCACGCGAACGTCGAGTTCTATAAGGGCGCTGTTTTTCATGCGCTAGGTTTACCCGGAGACTTTTTTACCGCTATGTTCGCGATGGCTAGGGTGTATGGCTATCTAGCGCACGCACTGGAATTTGAGCCTAACGCACGACTGATACGACCTAGGGCGCGCTATATAGGAAAGTAGGCCCTAACTGATCGATTCCTTACCCGATGGATCTTCCGCAAGTGCTCGCGACAGGCGTGACAAGCCGCAGCGTGACAGGAGATTGAAAAGGCACGGAAAAGAAACAGAGAGAAACTGAGCGGTGATTAATGGATGGCCGGGAATTCGGGGTAATTACTATCTGCACGAGCCTGGGCTTCACCTGACAGACAGTGTCAGATGTGACTCAGAAAAGCGGACGATTGCAAGCTAGATGCCGATCGTCTCAGTTCGACCCACAAGAGACATTCGGCGCCGTCAATCGTGTGGATTCATCGAAGTGCCGGTTGTGTTTCTTTCCACATGAAAGCGGACGTTCTTACCCTATCTTGGGCGACTTTTTACACTATGCGCGGTTTGTATTAAGAGTCGATTTCCTACTCAGGAGCTGACTCAAATGCAGGAAGGCGTTTGGACAATGGCGAGGATTGAATAATCGATGTATTGGTCATGGAGATCGACGTCAATCTGTCTATGAGGCGTTCCATCTGATCAACTGACTGCAGGTGCGCTCGGGCGATGTAGCAGTCATCGCCCGTGACGCGGTCGCAATCTACAATTTCTGGGATCTCATTGAGCAACCTTGCCACATTTTCCATTTTTCCTGGCACTGGCCGAATGCGCAGACACACCGGCAAAGGCAACCCAAGGTGAGCCGGATCGACCTCCACGCGGTAGCCAGTGATGACACCAGACTCTTCCAAGCGCTTGACTCGTTCGGCGGTACTCGGGGACGAAAGACCAACTTTCCGCGATAGCTCCGCAGTCGAAACGCGAGCGTTCTCAAACAGTGCGCTGAGTATCTGTGCATCGATGGCATCGATAGCAGATTTATTCGAGTTAAGGTTATTCATGTTAATAGCCTTCAAAAAAACGTTGAAAAATCGATAATATAGCTAAAAAAGAATTATAAAGGCTAAATATGCCTTATAAAATATCTTCTTGGCAATACAAATAGCTGGCCACCCATGGCGAGTGATACCACAATGACCTCATCTGCCCTGGACAAGACATCGAAAGCGATACCGCCCCACGCATGGTTCGGCGTCAGTGCAGTCTTTCACTACCTCGGTCCGGCTTTTGCTGTCCTGCTATTCCCGATTATCGGCGTTCTCGGCGTAGCATGGATGCGTATAGCCTCCGCCGCGTTCATCTTCGCTCCATGGACAAAGCCATGGGACACATGGCGCGTTTCCGATAGAGAGACCCGATTACTTTTGGTCGGACTAGGTGCCTGCCTTGCCGTGATGAACACCGCTTTCTATCTGGCACTGGATCGGTTGCCAATGAGCCTGGTGGCTGCAATCGAGTTCGTCGGTACGATTGGCGTTGCTGTGTACGGACTGCGCACGCGTCGCAATATTGTTGCCCTGATGCTGGCCGTGTTGGGAGTGTTTACTCTGATCGATGTGAAATGGTCAAGTGACCCCTGGGGGCTTTTCTGGGCGTTTCTAAACGGTGCCTTATTCGTTGGCTATATCATTTTGGGACACCGCGTGTCTGAAAAGGGCGCTGCTGGTGGCGTTCAGCTACTCGGCGCGGCGATGGCTATCGCGTTCTTTTTTGTGATGCCGTTCGGTATTGCTCAGGCGATCAAGGCGTTTAGCTCAGTTGAACTCATTTTCGCAGGTATAGGGGTTGGGCTATGTTCATCCGTTATTCCCTACCTCTGTGATCAGCTGGCCATGTCGCGATTACCCAGGGCTAGCTTCGCGTTGCTCCTTGCGCTGCTTCCCGCAACTGCCACCATTGTCGGCGTCACTGTCTTGGCGCAGATACCGAGCGCGAGTGATGTCATTGGTGTGCTCCTTGTCATGCTTGGGGTTGCGGTGCACAAGCCGGCGCAATGACTTTATTTGACAACATGGAGGTACAAGGACTCTACGTCTTCTAGTTATACAAGGCGTCTTTCGCAAAAAGTCATTTCCTAGCAACACGGCATGAACAGGGTTTCAACGTCTTGGGATGCTTGCCCCAATATGCGAAGCGTCAAAAGTCGATCTGAAAAGCATCCGCTTACGGGGAGTTCTCAGTGGATCCAGAACCGCAACTAAGACATCATACGAAGAACTGAGGCGTCTGGTTGTGGCCGATGGCGGCTGTTTTCGGACTTAGCCACGCACGTCCGCTAACGAGGAAGCTCGACCAGAACTGACATTGTCTGTCAGGTCACTTCTGAACGAATAAAACTATCGTCGCTCGAACCGAGCATTTTTAACCGTACTAGTACGTCGCCAGCAGTGTCTCAAGCGTCTCGGGTAACTCACGAACGCTCGCAATTGTGGCGGCGGGCGCCTGCCCTTCAGTCCATGCGTCGTTAGCGGGGTTTATCCAAATTGCCGCTATCCCAAGCGCCTGCGCTCCGCGCACATCATCGCGAGGGTGGTCACCTACGTGCATCACCTCTCGAGGTGTGAGCTTTGATTGCTCGAGTGCGGCTTGGAACATTGCCGGTTCGGGTTTTTTTGCTCCTACTTCTTCCGCTCGAAGAGCGAATTCGAATAGGCTGGCTGCTTCGCTCTTGAAGACGTCTGCGTTTCCATTCGTGAGCGCGGCTAGGCGGAAGCCTTGGCTCAAGTTACTGAGCGTCTCAAGCACGCCTTCAAAGAGACGAACCTGTTGCCGTTCCTTTAGGAAAACACGAAACGCTTCCTCAGCACCTTCTTCTGCCTCCTGGGCTCCATAGCCTGCTCGGCGCAGCAAGGTCTCCAGAAATAAACGTCGCATCAGCGATACGTCGTGAACGTTCTGCGCATGCTCGGTCCATACTTCTTTGCGAATGTCGTTCAGCGAGTCTGAGTTTTTTAGCGCGAGCGCCCGCTCCCGGTGCTGCCTTAGCCATGCCCATTGCGCTTTGTCTGCGCGACGGATGGGTTCTTCCACAGGCCATAGCGTCTCGTCCAAGTCAAAGGTGATTAACTTAATGGTCATTTGTCCGTGTCCGAACTTCGCTTACGGGCTCGTGGATGCGCTCCGTCGTAAACTTTTGCCAGGTGTTGATAATCCAAGTGCGTATAGATTTGCGTGGTGGCAATGTCCGCATGACCTAGAAGTTCCTGGACCGCACGGAGATCTCCGCTCGATTCCAGCAGATGACTCGCAAACGAGTGGCGAAGAAGATGCGGGTGGACGTGCTGGCCGATCCCATTTTGCTTGGCCAGTCTTTGAAGACGGGCCTGAATACTGCGAGGGCTAATGCGTTTTCCCTGCTTCGAGGTAAACAAGGCTGTTTGTTCCTCAAGGTCTGTCCGTAGGCACAGATAGGCTTGTAGTGCTTCGATTGCTTTGCGCCCAACCGGTACGGTCCGAGTTTTGCGTCCCTTACCGAGCACGGTGACTAATCGCTGGGCAAAATCGATACTGCCAACTTCTAGCGATTGAAGCTCGGCGAGGCGTAAGCCAGAGGAGTAAAAGAGTTCTGCCATTGCGATGTCTCGCAACTCGAGCAGCGAGTTGACTGAATCGCTATCCTTGCCGGGGCGTGCACGGACCAGGTAGGCGCCGACTTGGTCTGTTTCGAGGGTTCTCGGTAGCTTTCTTTTTCGCTTAGGCGCTCGTACGAGCTGTCCTGGGTTGTGCTGCGTACCCTGTCGATTGGCAACCCAGTCCAGAAAGCTCCTCAAAGCCGAAAGACGCCTCTGCAGGCTGCTTGCCGCAAGTCCTTTTTGTCTTCCGCGTCCCAGCCACTGGCGTACGTGCGCTTCGACCAACTGCTGAAAGTCTTGAAGACCCAAAGTAGCCACATGGGAACCGAAGTCGTTGAGATCCCGTTGATAGGCGCTGATCGTATGTGGCGAAAGCCTGCGCACTGCACTCAAATATTGAAGAAATCCGTTTGCAGCATCGGTATACCACGCTGGTATTTGGGCCGAATGCGCCACGAGTCGCCGCCCGGCCTAGCCGTCTTCCGAGGCGTTTTGGGTACGTAGGAGTAGGAGCCCCAGGACTTCGGCCGCAAACTCGAGAAACAAGGTGCCCATAGAGCTCTCGTAGTGACCTGCGTCTGAGCTGCCGACGGCCAATAGACCCAAGCCTTTACCATTGACTTCGATCAGCGCTACGGCGGCGGAGCCGACGAGCTTGGCCCCAGGGAAAAGGAAATCGAACTCCTCGGCCCGCAGCGGCCCGCACCCCGCACCGCGAGTCCCCAACAGTGCGCTCATGCGACCTTTGATCTGACTTTCTGGACGGAGCTTAATCGCATCAGCCGCCGAAAACTGCTCTTCAAAAAGCGTCAATGACGCATATTCCAAGTCAAATTGATCGCGAAACACACGCAGCATCGAGGCCTGCAGGCCCTCTAGGCTTGCTTCGGGAACTAGGCTAAGAACCAGCGAGCGCACGTCGCCAAAAAGCTGCTCATTTTCGCGAGCCGAGGCGCCAAGATCGCGGAGTTTATGGCGGAGATCGACATTGCGTTCACGGAGCACACTCACCTGTCTCTCGACTAGCGAGACGGCCGCGCCAGAGCTATGCGGAATGTTGATTAGCCCGAGAAGCTCTTTGTTTTCCAGGAAGTAATCCGGATTAGCAACCAGGAAATCGCGTATGTCTTCTTCGTCCAATGCTGGTCTCCACCTGTTGGCACTCGAAACTGATTCGGCGCGCTTATTTTGTTGGACGCACCTATCTTTTTAGATTCTCGTTGTGGCGCGTTTACAAACGCAGTGACCCTTCGAAGCTGATCGATGTGGGGCCGCGCAAAACCGCCGAACTGCCTTCTCCCTGCCAATCGACCGTGAGCTTACCGCCGGGCAACTGCACTGTCACCCGACCGGCAAACCAACCCATCAGCCTGCCGTAAATAACCGCAGCGCATGCTCCTGAACCGCATGCGAGGGTTTCGCCCACGCCCCTTTCATAAACTCGGAGCTTGGCGACGCTCGAATCGACGACTTCGAGAAAACCGGCGTTCACTCGTTCGGGAAAGTCTGTATGAGACTCTATTTTGCCACCCAGCCGTTCCAGACTGCCGTCGGATACCGAATCCACACGAACCACCGCGTGGGGATTGCCTATTGCCAAAGCACCGATGGCGAGTTGCTCTCCATCGACGAGAAGTTGATACGAGTCAGCTCTTTGCTCGCGCCGAAAGGGAATCGCCTCCGGTTCGAACACTGGCACCCCCAGCGCGACCTCGACTTCGTGATGGTCCCGCATCGCCAATTCCATCAACCCCGCGTTTGTCTCGACGAGCAGCTCGCGTTTATGCGTGAGTTTGCGGTGCCGCACAAAGCGGGCGAAACAACGGGCCCCGTTGCCGCACTGCCCTGACTCGCTGCCGTCCGCATTGAATATCCGGTAGGTGAAATCTGCGTCAGGCCTGGACGGCGCTTCCGCAATCAAAACCTGATCGCAACCGATCCCTCGCCGTCGATCGGCGATACGTCGTATGTCCCTCGGCTTAAGTTTTACCCGCTGGCTAACTGCATCGAGCATCACGAAATCGTTGCCGGCGCCGTGCATTTTTGTGAATTGAATAGCCATAGCTAGGGTCTAGTTATCATTCAATCGGGCAGCCGATGCTCGCCGCTTAGGAGATCCGAGATGGTCTCACGCTTGCGCACAAGGTAGTAGCTAGCACCATCGACCATAACTTCTGCCGCCCGGGGCCTCGTATTGTAGTTTGACGCCATCACGAAACCGTAGGCGCCAGCGTCATAGACTGCTAGACGGCTGCCCGCTTCCAGCGCCAGTGATCGTTCTTTGCCGAGAAAATCAGCGGTTTCACACACCGGCCCTACTACGTCCCAGCGTCGCTCTGCCGCCGTACTCGGAGCTATGGGTTGTATATTCAACCAGGCTTGATAGAGCGCCGGGCGCAGCAAATCATTCATTGCGGCGTCTACTAGGGCAAAGTTTTTTGCTGCACTCTCCTTTAGGTAGGTCACTTCTGTGAGCAGAATTCCCGCGGCGGCGGAAATTGACCTTCCAGGCTCAAACACTAAGGTGAGCTTACGCTCGCCGACCCGCTCTCGAACCGCAGCAATGTAGTCAGCTACATCCGGTGGACTCTCATCGCGATAGCGTATGCCTATCCCGCCGCCCAGGTCTAAATGGTGGATTGCGATACCTTCCTGCGCCAATTCATCGATCAAATGTAGAAGCTGCTCCAAAGCCTCAAGCAGCGGCGCCATGTCTGTAAGCTGCGAGCCAATATGGCAATCCAAACCAACAATCGAAATATTCTCCATGACGTTAGCTCGACGCAGTAGTTCGCTGGTTACTTCGATGGCGACGCCGAATTTATTCTCTTTGAGCCCGGTTGAAATGTAGGGGTGGGTTTGCGCATCTACGTCTGGATTAACGCGGATCGAGATCGGTGCTATGAGTTCAAGTTCCGCCGCAACCTCTTGCAGCACGTCGAGTTCTGCGGCCGACTCCAGATTGAAGCAGCGGATACCCGCTTCCAGTGCTCGCTTTAGCTCACGCCGTTGCTTGACTACCCCCGAGAAAACGACCTTACTCGGATCGCCCCCCGCAGCGATCACGCGCTCCAGTTCCCCGATAGATACGATGTCGAAGCCAGCGCCCATGCGCGCAAGGACGTCGAGCACCGCAAGGTTGGAGTTGGCCTTCACCGCGTAGCAGATTAGATGCTCACAACCGCTCAGCGCCTCTTCGTATTCCATAAAGGCCGTTTCTAACGCCGCTCGAGAGTAGACATAGCAAGGAGTCCCAAACTCATCGGCGAGCTGGGAACAGCTTATGTCTTCCGCGTAGAGGTAGTCGTTGCGAAATTCAAAGCTCATCCGGGTTTTCCTGCTCATCGTCCCGTGCTGCGTTGTCAGCTCTTTCCATTCTGTCGCTTACGGACTCTTTTCCGGCGGAGGCGTTATTCTCGATAGCAACGGCGGGGGTTTGTTGATTGCTAGACGGTGGTGCCTGGTTCGGCTGGTACAGCGCTCCCGTCTGGCCGCAGGCAAGCAAGAACATCGATACCAGCCCGATCATCGGAAATCGGAGCGTCGTGAGAGGGCGACCGCAGCAGCCTCGAAAACCTCTGTGATAGACAGAAAGCCTTTGGCTGCGTACACAACCGCTTCGGGTAAAAGATGACATTTTCAGCGTCCGTGATCACTCAACTTGCGGTTAGACTTGGGGCAAAGATCATTCGTTTCAAGTTGTCTTTTCTACCGCGTCGCGAGCGGGTAGCGTGGGATTGTTGGAGGATCCGGCTTCAAGTTCTTGCTGGTAGTCGTCGAAGGATTGCTCAATCGTTCGCATACACTCTTCGTAGCGGCTGTCTGGGTACTTTTGGCACTCTAAGGCTCGGTCTTGCTGTGCTTTTTCGTAAATCTGCTGCTGTGTACATGCAGTCGCAGCGACTACTAGCACGAGAACTTTTAGCACGAGAGGTGTAGTGCGTAGGAAGCATGCCTTCAATAAATATTTGCTCACCGCGATTGCTCCTTTAAACACTATTATTCCCGCGCGCAATTAGCGCCTCTTTGGCAGCGAGCGCCGCTGCACGGACCCGCTCCGGCGCAGTCCCACCCAGGTGATCGCGAGCGCGCACCGAACCCTCTACGGTGAGCACTGCATAAACATCTTCTTTTATCAACGAACAAAAGTGCTGAAGGGTGTCGATAGTGAGTTCGTCCAGCTCCAGCTCCTGTTCAACGCAGTGGCTAACGGTTCGCCCTACTACTTCATGGGCGTCGCGAAAGGGCAGCCCTTTGCGCACCAGGTAGTCTGCCAAATCCGTAGCGGTAGAGAATCCGCTTTTCGCTGCAGCGCGCATTCGACTTTCATTCGCTTCAATATGCCCCACCATGTCGGCGAAGGCTCGGAGTGAGTCGTGAACCGTATCTACACAGTCAAACAATGGCTCTTTGTCTTCCTGGTTATCTTTGTTGTACGCCAGCGGCTGACCTTTCATGAGCGTAAGCAGAGCGATGAGATGTCCATTCACGCGTCCGCTTTTTCCACGTACAAGTTCAGGTACGTCTGGGTTTTTCTTCTGAGGCATGATCGAAGAACCGGTGCAAAAGCGATCCGGCAGCTCGATGAATGCAAACTGTGCCGATGTCCAAAGCACAAGTTCTTCGCTCATCCGAGAGAGATGCGTCATGAGAAGAGAGCCGAATGCGCAAAATTCTATTGCAAAGTCTCGATCGGATACGGAGTCCAGGGAATTTCTGGTTGGTGCTTCAAATCCCAAGGCGGACGCGGTGAGTTCTCGATCGATCGGAAACGAAGTTCCCGCCAATGCGGCTGCTCCGAGCGGGCATTGGTTGAGACGCTTGCGACAATCGGCTAAGCGGCCGAAGTCCCGCTCCAGCATCTCGTTCCAGGCCAGCAAGTGATGGCCGAAGGTGATTGGTTGGGCGCTTTGAAGATGGGTGAAACCGGGCATGATCGTAGCTGCGTGACGCTCAGCCTGCTGAACTAAGGCGCGCTGAAGGCGCCCCAGCTCGCCAGCAATTTGGTCTATCGCCGCGCGGAGAAATAGGCGAATGTCGGTGGCTACTTGGTCATTCCTAGAGCGTCCGGTGTGGAGCTTTTTGCCCGGATCTCCAATCAAATCGGTCAGTCTTGCTTCAATGTTCATATGAACGTCTTCGCGCTCCACAGACCAGTGAAACTCCCCGCTGTTGATTTCCTCGCGGATCTGTTCGAGCCCTCTTTCAATCAGCGCCAGCTCTGCGGCGGTCAAAAGTGATGCTGTATTGAGCATGCGTGCATGCGCGAGCGAACCTTCGATATCCTGCTCCGCCATACGGCGATCGAAAGCAACAGAGGCGGTAAATCGCTGGACGAACTCGTCGGTCGCTTCGTTGAAGCGACCGCCCCAGAGGCTTGTGTTTTCCTGGTCAGGCATGCGTAGGCCTTGCTGTGCGCTAGTGACGGTTGCGGTGCTTGTGCAAGGTTTGCGTGCCCGCTCCGGTGCGTGAGTATACCAGCGCCCGTAATCAGCGATCTTGCCCTTCGCGGCTGAGCTTGCGAGAGTTCGCCCTGGAATCAGATTCGCAGCGGTAAATGCGGTTTGGTTTTCCCATGTTCTGGAGCATTAGGCTATGGCTGAGAAGCCACTCGTGGATAGGGCGGCAGCCGGCGACGGTAGCGACGCTTTTTTCATTCCCGACCTGTGTGCGGCACCCGCTGTTTTCTTCGCGGTTCTGCTCGCGGAGCTTGTGGTATTCCTGCACGTGTTGGCACTGGGTCCACTGGTGTTCTTTGATTGGCAGGCGATGGCCGTCGGTTCGCTGCTAGTGCAGTGGATTACTCTGCTTTGTCTCGCACTTTTGTGCCGTCTGCGCCCGCAGCTGAACGGACTATCCCCTTTCAATGCGACTGCCGGCTGCCTGTGCCTGGTAGCAGGCGTCACTGCTGGCACGACTCTGCTATTGGGTAGTCTTGCGCCGACTACGCTAACGTCCGCATCACTTTCCGACCTGAGTCTTCGCAATACGATACTGGCCGTTGTCATTGCTGCTGTCGTTCTACGCTACGCCTACTTACAGCAGCGGGTTGCTCTGCAGCAGCGAAGTGAGTTGCAATTACGACTTGATGCTTTGCAGGCACGCATTCGTCCCCATTTTTTATTTAATACGCTCAACAGCATTGCCAGTCTGATTGCGGTTCAGCCGGAGCGTGCCGAGCAGGCGATAGAAGATGTCTCAGAGCTTTTCCGTGCTGCGCTTAGCGGAGACCGCCGAGATTCCACGCTCGCCGATGAGCTGCACCTATGCGAGCTGTATCTCGCCATAGAAGCGCTACGCTTGGGGGATCGGCTTGCAGTGAGCTGGACCATTGACGAATCTCTAAGCAAGGTGCGCGTTCCGGCTCTGCTGTTACAGCCCCTTGCGGAAAACGCCGTTTATCACGGAATCGCGCAGCTCCCGCAGGGTGGTACGGTTGAACTTAGAGCAAAAAAAGCTGACAGCAGCTTGCAAATCGAAGTCGAAAATCCTGTCCCCACCGCTTCACAGACTAAAGCAACGCACGGGCATCGGATGGCTTTAGAGAATATTCGACAACGTATCGCAGCAGCCTATGGTGAATCCGGGAGCTTTCTCGTCGAAAACCGCGATAGTCACTTCCTGGTCAAACTCCTTATCCCGATCGATACGGATTCATGAAAGTCCTTCTTGTAGACGATGAAAGCCTGGCTCGTCAGCGCCTTCACCGCTTATTCGCAAAGGTACGACCAGAGGCGGAACTGATTGATGCGGAGAACGGGGCGCGAGCCCTTGAGCTTGCGGAGTTGGAAAAACCGCAGATCGTGCTTCTCGACATCCGCATGCCTGAGCTTGATGGAATAGAGGTCGTTGCTCGGCTCGCGGAGCACGACGAGCCTCCTGCGGTAATTTTCTGCACCGCTTACGATGAGTACGCGCTCCAAGCTCTGGAACACCAGGCGATTGGATACCTACTGAAACCGGTGCGGCAGCGAGATTTGGAGAAGGCTCTTGCCAACGCGGTTAGCCTGAATCGAGCACAAATCAGCGCTCTGGCGCAGCTCGATGAGACGGAGCCGCTCTCAACGGCGAGCGAACTGGTCAGCACAAGCCATAGCGGTGTTCAAACGATGCCGCTAGGTGAAGTACGCTGTTTGTTGGCAGAAGATAAGTACGTGCGAGCCTGCGCGCCGGAGGCAGAGCTCTTGCTGTCGGCTTCTTTGAAAGAGCTTGAGGCAAAGTATGAGCAAGCCTTCGTGCGTGTACACCGGAATGCTCTGGTGTCGTTGGCGCACTTACGAGGTTTGTCTCGCCGCGCTGGCAATTGGTACGCCGATCTGGATGCGATGGAGATAAGTCCGCAAGTTAGCCGACGTCACCTAAGTACAGTCAAGGAGGCGATCAGCAGCCGGGCCGAGCAATAGCAGGGTCAGGTGGTATCATCGCCCCGAGACCATTCCTACATCTACTCCAATTAAAAATTCCATGAGCGCCGACGTCGTTATAGCCACTCGAGAAAGTCCCCTTGCGCTTTGGCAGGCGCACTACGTGCGCGATGCACTTTGCTGCGCTCATCCCGGTCTCACCGTTGACCTGCTCGGAATGACCAGTCGAGGTGACCAGGTACTTGATGTGCCTCTCGCGAAAGTGGGAGGCAAGGGCCTGTTCGTAAAGGAGCTAGAAACGGCACTCTTGGAGGGCCGTGCCCACATCGCTGTTCATTCCATGAAAGATGTACCCATGGAGTTTCCTGAGGGACTCGAATTGGGCGTGATCTGCGAGCGCGAAGAACCCGCTGATGCATTTGTAAGCAATCGCTTCGACAGTCTATCCGCATTGCCCGAAGGTTCAGTGGTGGGGACTTCAAGCCTACGGCGCGAGTGTCAGCTGCGAGAGCAGCGGGGCGATTTAGAGGTCAAGTTCCTGCGTGGCAACGTCAATACACGTCTGCGCAAGCTGGATGAGGGCGAATACGATGCGATTATCCTGGCGTGTGCGGGATTGATGCGCCTCGGCATGGGGGATCGCGTTCGGTCGCGAATTCCCATTACCCAGTCTCTTCCCGCGGGTGGCCAGGGCGCGGTAGGGATCGAACTTCGCAGCGACGATGAAAAAACCCGAGCCTTACTCGAGCCGCTCCATCATCCGGCTACGGCCGAGCGGGTTCTCGCCGAACGCGCGCTAAACAGGCGTTTGCAGGGGGGCTGCGAGGTCCCAATCGCTGCCTACGCCGTTCGCGACGGTGAAGAACTCTGGCTGCGCGGACTCGTGGGCAGACCGGATGGGCAAAACACGCTACGCGCAGAAGCACGAGGAAGCGCTGCCGATCCAGAAGCCCTCGGCGTTAAGGTAGCGGATTCACTTCTCGAGGCTGGTGCTGCTGAAATTCTGGCGGAGGTGTACAGCCATTAAACCACGGGTGGTTGTCACACGCCCGGAGCAACAATCGCGTTCTCTCGTCAGCGCGTTGGAAGCCGCCGGTTTTAGCGTACTTCGTTTGCCAATGTTGCGGGTGGAAGCGATTGAACCACTAGCTCCGGCGAGCAAAAAAACCGTTTACGACTTAGACCTATTCGAGCATCTGATTTTCGTAAGCGCGAATGCGGCACACTTTGGTTTGGAGTGCTTTAGCGATGTTTGGCCGCAGCACCCAGAAGGGCAGATATTTTGGGCGGTAGGCGAAGCGACCGCACAGGTATTGGAGAAAAAGGGGTTTACGGCCGTGCGCCCGAAAACCGACATGAGCAGTGAGGGTTTGCTTGCGCTCCCCGGTTTGCAGGAAGTTAGCGGGCAACGAATTTTGATTGTCAAAGGTGAAGGCGGTAGAGGCTTACTCGCGACAACCCTGGAAAACCGAGGCGCAAGGGTGAGCGAGCTGCATGCCTACAGACGCTCGTCGGTGTCTCACGATTCACGGGTCTGGATAAGGCGACTGGATGAGGAAGTACCAACCCTGCTACTTATTAGCAGTGGCGAAGGGGTAGAGCTTCTATCTCGTTTGCTTCAGCCTCGTGAACACACTAACTTAGCCGATCACGTTGTTATCGCACCTTCGCCCCGCGTGGCGAAGCTCGCTAACGAACTGGGTTGGCGGCAGGTTAGAACGGTCGCAAATGCCGCAGACGCCTGTATGTTGAGCGCCGCTGAGGAGTGGCGCGGGCAGACCTTGGATGCGGCTAAGACTTAAGATTTCGCGATGGTTTTCGAAGCAGGTTGCTGATTTGTTAGATAGGGTTCGGATGAAGTTTGGTTTCGCGGTGGACGCAAATCTGGAGATAGATAAATGAGTGACGACCAACAGCGTGACGACGCTGCTAGTCCGAGCGGTGAAGCGCAGCAAAGCGCGGATGATCCCAGCACCAAGACGAATGAGGTCTCAGGGCGAGCGGAGGATCCGCAGAGCAGTGGTAACGCCCAAAAGGCGCGCGCTGGAAGTGCTTCGAAGGCAAAGCAGCCTACCGCCAAGCAAGCAACCAGTAAGCAACCACCGGCTAAGAAAACACCTGCAAAAAAACGGCAGAGCACCTACTCTGCAGCCCAGGAACTAGACCGCAGTGTCTCCGACGCTGCGCCCCAACCCGCGCCTGCCCCGGTTGCGATGCAAGCCCCGTCGCCTCGTTCATCCGCAGGTCCGATTGCGTGGCTCGCGCTGCTGCTTGTCCTGATACTCGCTGGCGGTGGTTTTTACCTTATGCTGGATATGCAGCGACGCGAGGGAGACCTGCTGCAACGAGTGCAGGGCCTGGAAGCAGTGTCCGGTCAGGATGACACGACCTTCAATCAGATGCGGGACAACCTTCAGCGGCAGATTGAGTTGGAGATCGAAGGTTTACGCAGCCGCCAGCAGCGAACGGAAGAAGATCAGCAGCGGGCGCTAGGGCGGCTTGAGCAGTTAATCGACGCCTCTGCCACTTCCGTGTTGCAAGACACTGATTCGCAGCTTCGTGCGCTGCAACAGGCGCAACAGGATCAGCAGCAGCGATTAAACGAGCTAAGTACCGATGACCGGGAAAGCTGGCTGCTCGCCGAAGCGCAATACCTTCTGCGTTTGGCGAATCAGCGCCTGATTATGACAGGCGACACGGAATCAGCAGCAGCTTTGCTCCGCAGCGCCGACAACATACTGCGTGAACTCGATAACGCAGACCTGCACGGACTTCGCTCTGCGCTAGCAAGCGATCTGGCTGCAGTACGAGCTGTTCCGAAACTCGACATCCAGGGGCTATACCTTCGCTTAGATGCTCTTATACGGCAGACAGACGCGCTCGTACTTTTCGAGCTACCTGAGAGGCAAAGCGAACGTGCCCCTGTTGAAGCAGGCAATTGGCGAGATCGTGTAGTACAAGGCTACGAAGTTGCTTTGCAAAAACTCTCCGAATACATCGTCGTCAGTCGCCGCGATGCGCCCGTCGAGACCTTGATGGACCCGCAATACGAAGGCCTCGTGCGACAGAACATGCGCATGTTGTTGGAGCAGGCGCAGGTCGCAATGATCTCCGGAAACGAGCTGCTCTATCGACAAAGCCTGGAACGAGCCCAAGGTTGGGTTAGCCAGTTCTTCAAGGCCGACGAGCAGTCAGCGGTGGCCATGAGTGAGGAGTTGACTCAGCTGCGAGAACAACGGGTCGAAGTACTGATCCCGGATGTCAGCGCGTCGATGCGCGCCCTGGATGAAGTCATGAAGGCTCGCCTGGCGAGAAGCGGCGAATAGACATGGGCGGCATTTTCCTGATTGCACTTATCGCGCTGCTGGGCGGCGTAGGCATTGTTGCGCTGATCGAGACCGAGCCTGGTTATCTGCTCATTGCCTATGGTGGCTACACCGTAGAAACCAGTTTCTGGGTGGGCATTACCTTAATTACCGGCGTCGTTTTTGGCCTGTATCTGCTCCTGCGACTGCTAGCGCGGCTAATAAGCTCACCGTCGAGTGTACTCAGCTGGGCGGGCGAGCGACGCGTTCATCAGTCAGCACGCCTGACCAGTCGCGGTTTGATTAACTTTGTCGAGGGCAACTGGTCCAAGGCGCGC
>JBCBZV010000025.1:0-40198 GCA_039815155.1 Pseudomonadota bacterium | reverse complement strand
CGAGCGGTACTTTCCACGCTCCAGACTTCGTTGAAGTCGTGTTCCAGCAATAGCGTGACTGAATCGCTATCGGTATCAAAGCGATTGAAACTCGGTTCGCCCAGATACGCATCGAAGGGAATTTGCTCACCGTTAGGGGCGGGTCTCAACGTGCCGTCGATCGGGTGGAACTGCGATGCGGTGTCGCTATCGCTGCGCCGAAGGTTGCCAAGCAGGGTCAGCGTCGTATCTTCTCCAGGCGTCCAGGTAACGGATGGCGCTAGCGTCAGCGACTCTTCGAATACCTGATCGACCTGCGTGTTGGTGTCTCGGTACACGCCAACCAGTCGAAAGTGGAGCTGGTCGTTAATAGAGCCATTGAGGTCCGCCGCCAACTGGCCTCGATTGAAGTTGCCCGCTTCTACGACGATTTCGCTAGGCAGATCCGCTTGAGCCCGTTTACTGACGACGTTGACCAAGCCACCAGGCGTGCCCTGACCGTAGAGGACGGAGGCCGGACCTTTAAGAATTTCGACCTGCTCGACAGTGTAGATCTCAGGGCGTGCATTGTTGAAGTTGCCGAACAGGGCTTGAAGACTGTCGCGATACTCAGGAACTGACAGGCCCCGTACCGCTAAGGTATCCGCGCGGGTGGAGAATCCAAACTGCTCCCCCGTCACACCCGCGGAGTACACATAGGCGTCGTTGAGGTTCAGTGCACCTTTGTTCAGTAAATCCTGTTGCGTCTCGATAGAAATAGAGCGAGCCAGCTCGGTAATCGGTGTGTCGGTCTTTACAGCGCCAAATGGCGAAAGTGTGCCGGTAACAAGTACCTCTTCGATTTCCGTGTAATTGTCTTCGACACCAGAGTCAGGCGCTTCCTGCGCAAGGCTGATGGTCGTTACGGCTGAAGTAGACGCTGCAAGTGCGGCCAGCAGCATTTTGCGATCTAGCCAGGCTACACGGCTCGATGTATTCATGAATTCCCCCAAAGAACGTAGGATCAAACGACATGAGGTGTCGTTGGCGGGCGCGATTATAGGTCAATGGGGGACTAAATAAAAAAGAGAACCATTCGCATGTGAATATTCACTTCGTTTAGACGAACTTATCCTCAGCCATAAAAAAACGACGAAGCTTAAGTGGGGGAACCCCACCAAAACCTCGTCGTTCCGAGCCGCTAGTCTGCTAGTGAGACTAGCGCATTGAATTTAACTCTATTGGACTTGTGCTAGCGCTGTACTCAAGCGGTCTTTATTCATAACAAAACCGCCCGCGGTCTGCTCCGCGGCTGCTTTAGCTGCATCCAGGTTACTTGCGTCTCCCACCTGAATCACGCCAGCCATTCCCATTACCAGATGGGGCTTACAGATGTAAACGTAAACACCTTCAGCAGTTAGCTCGACACGCGTCTCCGTATCAGGAGCGCTATCCCAGGTCGGACCGCCGTCCGGTACGTAAGCTGACTTAGAATTATGGCCGCCGCGCTGCGTAGGTTGGAACACAACGGTGTCACCAACATCGGCCTTTATGTAGCTAGGCTCAAAAACCATTGCACCGTCGGGTCCTTGATTTAGCATCTGCACCACGTGTTCAGCTGCCATCGCTTGCGAAGTGCCGAGTGAGGCGGCTGCAGTCAACACCGCGGCGCCCGCGCCGAGGATTGCCTTGCGACCCAGCGCCGCTTTGTTCCGAGTGTTATTAGTCATGCCTTTCTCCATAGTTACTACTTTTATCAGCTCTACCTATAGACCTTCCAATGCCCTATACGTAGCGCTGAGATTTTCGGACGCCAGAGTCTAGCGGATTCTGACGTCAGCTTTGTACTGATAGGTCGTCTGTATACTTTTTGACCGCAACCGTCGCGCATCGTTTCCGCAAGAATTCCGCCCTTTAAAGCCCTCCCTCCGTGAGTTTCGCCGGGTCGAGCAGCTTCTCAAGTTCCTCTCTCGACAAATCGGTCTCTTCCGCCGCCACGTCTATGATTGGCGCGCCCGACGCATAGGCTTGCTTCGCTATTTGCGCGGCTTTGCTATAACCGATAATTGGGTTAAGCGCTGTAACCAGAATCGGGTTGCGGCCGAGCCTATCCTCAATCTGCGCATGATTCACTTCGAAACCGGCAATCGCTTTCTCCGCGAGTACCTGCATAGCGCCGGTGAGTAAAGTGGTGCTCTCAAGAATCGTGTCAGCGACCAAGGGCAGCATCACATTGAGTTCAAAATTGCCCGATTGGCCCGCTACAGCAAGCGTCGTGTCATTACCAATTACGCGCGCGCAGACCATGGTGGCCGCCTCCGGAATTACCGGGTTCACCTTGCCTGGCATGATTGACGAGCCGGGCTGAAGCGAGGGCAGCACGATCTCACCAAGACCCGCCAACGGGCCGGAATTCATCCAACGAAGATCATTGCTGATTTTCATAAGGCTCACCGCCAGCGCCTTCAGTGCACCGGATGCGGCGACCACCGTATCTTGACTCCCCATGAGCGGGAATGGATTTTCCGCCGCGGTAATTTCAAGACCCAGTACCGACGACAGTTTTTCGGCGACGGATGCGGCAAATTCTGGATGAGTGTTCACACCGGTTCCCACCGCCGTACCGCCCAGGGCGATGGACTGAACCTCAGGCAAAGTTGCCTTTAGGCGAGTTTCGGCAAGCTTTAGCTGTTCGTTCCATCCATTGAGTACCTGATCGAAGCGTACCGGCATGGCATCCATGAGGTGCGTTCGTCCAGTCTTGGTGATGCCGGCGAGCGCCTGAGCCTTGATATCGATTGTCGATATGAGCGCAGCCAGGGCCGGAAGCAACTCCCGGTCGAGGGCGCTGGCCAAACTCAAGTGAATGCTTGAGGGAATGACGTCATTGCTACTTTGGCCAAAGTTTACGTGGTCGTTCGGATGGACCGAGGCTTCACCATCGCTATTAGCGACGTGGGCGATCACCTCGTTCGCATTCATGTTCGTACTTGTGCCCGAACCGGTCTGGTATACATCAATCGGAAAGTGGCTCATCAGATCGTCTTTTGCTAAGAGCTGATCCACAGACTTTTCGATGGCTGTTGCTGTCTCGGCTTCAATAGTTTCCAGGCCACCGTTTACCTGAGCAGCTGCACGTTTGAGCATGAGCAGGGCGCGCACAAAGCCCTCATGCATTCGCCTTCCACTGATCGGAAAGTTGTCGACAGCCCTCTGCGTTTGAGCACCGTAAAGGGCGTCGGCAGGGAGGGTGACCTCGCCCATGCTGTCACTTTCGATGCGTGTGTCGTTACTCATTGGAACTCAATCTTCTGCTGCTGATGGGGAGGCGCGATTCTAGCGCAGCTCTGGGTTGTTAAGGTTGTTGTAAACCAACTTATCCCGGAGTTTTTGCGTGTCATCTGTGAGGAGTCGCTCGCGAGCTTCTTCTTGCTGATACCACTTGTTGAAGGATTCACGATTATAAAACAGAATCATTCTCAGTTACAGCGGGCTCGTTCTGACTTGCATGCGCCATTCAAAAGCCTTTGTGGTCTTTCAGGTAGTCCTGCTCCGCCTCTGTGCTTGTCCTGCCAAGCACGCTATTTCTGTGTGGGTAGCGACCGAAACGCTCGATAAGCCGAAAATGAGCGTGCGCGTAGCGAAGCGCTTCGGGCTGGCCGAGCTTCTCGAACAGCCGCAGGGACTCTTGCTGAATCGACAAGGACTCCGAATGCATGTAAGGCATGTAGGAAAAATAGCGCTCATCCGCACTCAACTCATGGTCGTGGCCACCGGCGACGACTTCTTGAGCCAAGGTTAGTGCGACCCCGTCATTGGCGAAGGATGCAGCGGTGTTCCGGTAGAGATTGCGTGAGAATTGGTCTAATAAAATGATTTCCGCGCAGCGCCCGGCCGGTGTCACTCGCCAGCGCCAACACTCGCCCCGAGACGCGGCCTCTAGACTGGTTAGAAAGCGCTTACGACAAAGTTCGTCAAAATTCTTGTCGCGTTTGAACCAACGGTTCTGACCGGCTTCTTCGAACCAGAAGATGAGTAACTCATCACTGTTGCACAGATCGCTCAATGGGTGCTCCTACCCCGCGCTGGAGTTTGTCCGCTAGCCCACGAGAGCTGGTGCGAGCGTTTTGATCCCGCAGCGTTCTAGGAGCCTTAGCCCGCAAAGGCGCGTTCGATCACGTAGTCACCCGCCGTTCCTTGGCTGGGAGATATCTGGAAGCCGCGCGCATCTAATACTGCAGAGATATCTCGCAGCATGTCCATGCTGCCGCAGATCATGGCTCGATCCTTCGCCGGGTCGAGAGGCTCTACCCCAAGCTCGCCGAGGTCCTTTTCGAGTTTGCCGTTTTCTAAGAGATCAGTGATTCGGCCGGTGTAGTTAGATTCTTCGCGGGTGACCGTGGGGTAGTAAACAAATTGTTGCTGCGCCTGTTCCCCGACAAGCGGGTGCTTTGGCAATTCTTCGGTGATGTAGTCAAAGTAAGCTAGATCACTTTTGCGCCGAGTGCAGTGAATAAGGACGACCTTATCGTAGCGGCTGTAGCATTCCGGATCGCGCATCAGAGATAAAAACGGCGCAAGTCCAGTACCGGTCGCAAAGAAATAAAGATTTCGTCCCGCATGTAAATCCGACAGCAGCAGCGTACCCACCGGTTTGCGACCGAGCAGAACCTCGTCGCCAACCTTGATATGTTGGAGTCGGGATGTCAGCGCTCCGTCCTCTACGATAATGCTGAAAAACTCCAGTTCTTCCTCGTAGTTGGCGCTAGCAATGCTGTATGCACGCAGTAGTGGCTTACCGTCCACGCGCATACCGACCATCGTAAAGTGGCCGTTTTCAAAGCGAAACTCCGGTGAGCGCTCTGTTTTAAAACTGAAGAGACGCTCGTTCCAATGCTTTACGTCAGTCACTTTAAAGGGGGCTATTGCTGCCATGATGTTCCTTAACCAATCGCTCAGAGGTTTGACTCAAATCGCGCCGCATTGTGGAGAGGGATTAGCCTCCGCGCAAGCCGGAAGCGCGAAGAAAAAAAGGGCCAAAAGCCCTACTTTTTTTGGGCCATTCCCCAAAAATTGAATCCGGCAAAGCGAGGCGTTCTGGGCAGGTACATTGTTTCTAAAGACCTCGTTTGAAAACCCCCACGCTCAAGAATGTTTGGGATATCTCGATTCAAATGGCAGCCGCCCGCAATAAGTCCCCAAACCCGATTGAGACGATCTTGCCAACGGCGGACAGACTCGTCGGGAGCACGTCCATGTTCCGTGAACAAAAGCTTTCCGTCCGGTTTCAGAACGCGGCGGATTCCCTCTAGTGCTGAGACCGGATCGGGGATCGTACACAGCGAATAAGTGACGACCACGCTGTCGATGCTAGCCGCATCCAGCTCTATGGCCTCCGCCGATGCGGCGATGAACTCAACCGGGAACGAGAGCGACTGCGCGTGCCGCTTTGCCAGCTCCCAGGACGCCTGCGACGGATCCAAACCAATCAATTGAGTGACTCTGCTCTGATCGTAGTAGGAGAGATTTAAGCCCGTCCCGATACCGATTTCCAATACCCTTCCCTCGGCCGCGGGCACTATCTTTTGCCGCTGCTTCATGACCGGTTTGCTGCCGCAAGTGCAGTGGATAACGCGTGGAAGGATTTTGTTTTCGTAGAAGCTCATATTTCGCTGACCCTTACGGACGGAAATTCATGCTAGCACTAGGGAAATCCTTCGCATGTGACGATCAAAGCTGAAAAGAGATATAGCCATAACCGAAAACGCCGCTTACCAGCATGACCACGCTTGTGGCTATGTGCCATCGTCCAAAGTTTTGACGAGTGCGGCGCCAGGTCAACCATACGCCGGTAGCGGATAGGCCGGTTAAGATAACGCCGCAGGCGAACCATAAAAGCTTCGTGGGAAGACCGCCCACATCCCCAAAGTGCCATGGATCGGCCAGGTCAGCGACATACTGAAGTGCCGTGAGATCCTCCGGTCGCTGAACGGCGAGCACTTCTGCATTGTGCGCGTCTAGGGTAACTCGGCTCGCTCGCGGTCGGAGCAACCAGTCCGTCGATGGCCCAATCATGATTACCTGCTCGCTGTAGGGTGTCGGCAGACTGATAGAACTGATTCTAAGTTCGGGAAACGCATCTCTTGTTGCCGAAAGATGTGGCTCAAGCGAATCGAGCTCACGTGCGACGCCGTCCTTTGGCGCAGATACCGCGAGCAGCGGTGCCGCTGCGCGCCCTCCAGCGCTGTGTAAGATCCACTCCGCCAGATACCAGAAGCTCGTGATCACCATCAGCAGCGTGAACCAGGTTGTCCACAGAGCGGTAAAGCGATGAAGATCGCCAATAAATACTCGTGCGTTTTTGCGCCGAGGGAGTGTGATCAATCCGCGAAGCCATTTACGGGTTGTTGCCAGCCCCGTATATAGCTGAATGGCCAGCACAACGGCCGCGATTGTAACGATGGGCAAACCCAATCCCTTCAAAACGATAAAGAGATAGCGGTGAAAATCGCGCAGTATGCGCTGAACATTTAGCCAGTGGCCGGTGCCGAGAACCTCACCGGTGGCTGGGTCGATGAAGACTCGAATTCTCCGGTTGTCGTCCGTGAGTACTAGGGCCTCGGCCGCCATCACGTCCAGTTCTCCTAACTGAAGTCCCGCGATCAGCGCGTCCGGATAGAAGGCTTTGGCGCTGTCCAGCATCGCTTGCCACCGCGGTTCGCCTTGCAGAGGTTGCACGTGCCGATCTCTGTCCAACAACCAATCGATCTCGTTGCTGACCACCGCAAGGGTGCCGGACAACATGACAATAAAAGTTAGTAAGGCCAACTGGAAACCCGCCCAGCTGTGCCAAGCGAACAAACGTTTCCGCAGGCTCTTTTTGCGTGCTCGCTCTGCCTGGGCGGCCGATTGCTGCGGGGCGGTGGCGGTGTTCATAGGTACCATCGAGACATTTTGCGAAATGATAACGAATTGCATTTCATGGTGCAGCGCCGACTCCAACCATTCCGGTCTCTGCGCATAGAGCTTACAGCTCTGATTAACCCTGCGTTTCCCTCAGTCACAGTCGGCCATAGACAGCCCCGTGGCGTCGCGCATAGACTTTGGTCACCCGCACAAAAAACAGATAAAAAGTGAGGTCTCAAGGATGCAGTACGATTTAAAAATAACCGGTGGCCTTGTTTTCGATGGAGATGGCGGAGAGCCTTTTCAGGGCGATATTGCGATTCGCGACGGCGTAATCGTAGGGGTAGGCGACTGCCCCGGTGACGCGAAGAATCTTCTGGATGCGCAGGGACACATCGTAACCCCGGGTTTTATCGATCTGCACACGCACTACGATGGCCAAATTTCCTGGGATGCAAATCTTCAACCGAGCATTAATCACGGCGTCAGTACGGTCGTTATGGGCAGCTGTGGTGTCGGTTTTGCCCCAGTACGGTCTGCGGATAGAGACAGGTTGATTCGGTTAATGGAGGGCGTTGAAGACATTCCGGGTATCGCTCTATCGGAGGGGATCACTTGGGAGTGGGAAACACTTCCCGAATACATGGACGCGCTTGACGCGAAACCGCACTCGATCGACTTCGCTGTCCAAGTTACCCACGACCCATTACGGGTATACGTAATGGGGGATCGAGCTGTGGCGAACGAGCACGCCACAGAGACCGATATAGCCAAGATGCGACAGCTGACGCAGGAAGCGATGCAGGCTGGGGCGATCGGTTTCTCGACCGGTCGTTCCGATGTTCATCGCAGTGCGGATGGCGATTGGACACCCTCTTCGGAGGCTACTGCCGAGGAATTGGCAGGGATTTCGTGCGCGCTAGCGGATCTTGATCATGGTGTCTTGCAGGCGGTAAACGATTTCGACCTCGAGCGGGAGGGAGATGCCTTCGATAAGGAATTCGATATTCTTGAAGCGATGGCCAAGGGTGGAGCCGGTCGCCCCTTTTCCCTATCACTGATGCAGAGAGATTTTGCGCCGAATCAGTGGCGGCGCATTTTAGATCGAGCAGAGAAAGCGCAGCAAAAAGGAATAGCCATGCGTCTGCAGACCGCGCCGCGAGGAATCGGTGTTATCACCGGTCTCCAATGCACCTTCCATCCGTTTATAGGTTTCCCCAGCTATAAAGCGATCAGCCATCTCGCCGTGCATGAGCGGGTGGCTCGTATGATCGATCCAGACTTCAAGAAAAAGCTATTGAGCGAAGAGTCTGAGAAGCTCGCCGGCGATGGAACACCGGTACCACCGATCGTCGATGCGTTAATGGCTGCAATTGACTACGTCGCTAGCAAGACGTTTCTGCTCGGTGACAATCCAGAGTACGAGCAATCCGCCGAGACGTCGGTCTTGCGCATGGCTCAGGATCGGGGCGTGTCAGCGTTGGAAATGATCTATGACTTGCTCCTCGAGGATGACGGTCAAGCTCTCCTGTATTTTCCAATCTACAACTACACGGAAATGAACTTTGACAATGTGTACACCATGATGCAGCACCCGCAAGCGATTATGGGGTTGTCAGACGGCGGTGCTCACGTGGGTACGATATGTGATTCCAGCTTTCCAACCTACCTCTTGAGCTATTGGACGCGAGATAGGAAAAGCGAAGACAAGATCGAATTGGCCGAGGCGATACGCCGACTCACTTCAGATATTGCCGACTATTGCGGCATGAGTGATCGCGGTCGGCTCAAATGCGGGCTAAAGGCCAACATAAATGTCGTCAATTATGATCAACTACGGCTGTTTTCGCCCCGTATGGTGTCGGATCTACCGGCCGGGGGACAGCGACTATTGCAGGAAGCCAGAGGCTATCGCGCGATTTTGGTGAATGGTGAGCCGGTGCTCGAGCACGATACTCTGACTGGCCGTTATCCCGGCCGACTCTATCGTTCGGGTCGAATGGGCCTCGAAAACGCGGCTTAGCGGCTTGGGTTGGAATTTTAGACAGCGGCGTGTCGTTGAGGGGCTAAGCAGCGGCTAACCTGCATTCGGTGTTACAGGCTTTTTTCAGCGATTGGCCTGGCGCATGATTCGCTGCTTTTGCCGGTCCCAGTCCTTGTCCCGCTGTGCGTCGCGTTTATCATGCGCTTGCTTGCCTTGGGCAAGCGCGATGCTCGCCTTGACGAGGTGGCCCTTCCAATACAAACGAGTGCAGACGCACGTCTGGCCTTTGGCGCTTGTCGCTGCGAGTATTTTCGCAAGTTCTTTTTTGTTGAGAAGTAGCTTACGAGTGCGGATTGGATCTGTCGCCACGTGACTTGACGCGGTTTCAAGCGGCGTGATTTGCGCCCCTAGCAACCACGCCTCTTCGTTTTTCATGAGCACGTAGGAATCGGTGAGCTGGCATTTTCCAGAGCGAAGCGCCTTAACCTCCCAGCCGGCTAGAGCTATACCCGCTTCGAAGGTGTCGAGCAGGTTGTAGTCGAAGCGCGCTCGTTTATTTTGAACGATGCTGTTGTCCGGTGTTTTTGCTTTCTTTTTGCTCATCGCACTATTCTACCGCGTGAATAGAGTAGCGCCGGTGATCCGTTAAAGCGGAACTATTCACACTGGCTCGCTGCACAAATTGTGATCGCAAGCCCGGAGAAAGTGCGATCATTTAATGGTCGAGTTTTACAACTTCTTCTCAAGCGCCAAGACAGCGGTATCAGCCTTCGGCTAGTTGTGTCTTGTAAGTAGGAAGCTTTCATGAATCTACCGCTGTCGCTCGATCGATGGCAGTCGCGGACTACGTTTGTCTTGGCCCTATGCCTGGCCGTGGTTGGTCTTGGAAATGTCGCTCGGTTCTCCTGGTTGTTAGGTGAGAACGGCGGGGCGCCCTTTATGCTGAGTTACCTGCTGTGCCTACTTGGCGTATCTGTACCGCTCTTGGTGGCTGAACTTTCGCTGGGTAGCCATGGGCGCGGGTCTCCTTTTATCAGCTTACGCTGGGCTGCGCAGCAGTCTGGGGCTTCTCAGCTGTGGGTACTCATCGCCGCTTTGACGTGTTTCGCGGCTTTTCTACTGTTGATTGTCTCCGTCGTGTTTGGAGGCTGGGTGCTTAGCTACGCCTACCAGCTGCAGCTTGGGGAGTTCGCCGCGATAAGTCTGCCAGGGACGGCAACGGAATTGGAACGCCGAATAGAGTCACCGGGAAGCGTCCTGCGATGGTCCTTTGTCTTTGCGCTGCTTATCTCGGCAGCCCTCGCCGCAGGTGCCCGCCGTGGCTTGGGCACCTTCGTATGGATTGCACTGCCTGCCGTGCTCGCCCTACTGGGTGCGCTAATCGGTTATGCGATAGAGCAGGGCGATCTCGCGGAAGCGGGAAATTACCTGTTTAAGTGGCAGGCCCTGGATTATGACGGCGGGTCTTTTTTCGCGGCGATGGGCTTCGCGCTGTACACGCTCACCGCAGGTGTTGCGGTCGGATTGAGCTATGGAGCCTACGCTCCCGAGAAGATTCCGCTGGTCAGATCAGTACTTGCGGTTGCGCTGTTTGATGTCGTGGTCTCGATTGCGCTGGCCGTCGTCGTACTGTCACTGACCAGCTCCGCTAATCTCTTGCCTGATAGGGACCTAAGCCTATTGTTCATCGCTTTGCCCTACACCTTTGGCAACCATGCCTTTGGAGATTTCTACGGGGGCTTATTTTTTCTCGTTCTCGCGATCATGTTGCTGGGTTCTGCGGTCGCTTTAATGGAGCCGTTGGTCGCGAGTCTTGAGCAACAGACACGACTCAATCGGTGGCAAGCGGCGGCGCTTTGTGGCGTCGTGATTTGGCTATTCGGTGCCCTGCTCATCTCAGGTTTTTCCCAGAGTGATGCCGGCAGCCTATTGGTAATGCAGATT
The DNA here is from genome assembly GCA_039815155.1 of Pseudomonadota bacterium. GTDB lineage: Bacteria > Pseudomonadota > Gammaproteobacteria > Pseudomonadales > Halieaceae > Congregibacter. The sequence goes on along the minus strand of JBCBZV010000025.1, from coordinate 29,406 downwards.
GATCAAGCGGCAACCTACGGCTTGATTCCCGCTTCTTTGGTTATGCTCGCGCTGTTTGTTGGGTGGAGAATGCCGCTTGCAGTATTGCGGAAAGAGCTCGCCAGAGAGCCCGAAATCCTCTTTCGACTGTGGTACTTTCTTGTGCGTTTTGTGAGCATCCCGTTAATCTGTATCGCATGGCTCTGGCTGATGCTCGTGCCCTAAGCAACACTCCATTTCCCTTATTTCAATTGCCCGATATCGATGACGACCATTAGCCGAAATGCGCTTCTTCACTACTCTGCAAAGCAAATGTTCGAACTAGTGAACGATGTAGAAGCCTACCCAAACTTTATGGACGGATGCGTGGCTACGGAAGTTCTTTACTCCGATAGCGGCTCGATGGAAGCAAGATTAGATCTGGAAAAAGGCGGCTTCGCCCATAGTTTTACAACAGTCAACGTTCTGACCCCCTTCGAACGAATCGATCTAACTCTGAAAGATGGTCCCTTCGATAGTTTCTCTGGAGTCTGGATGTTTCAGGCGCTTCGCGAAGACGCCTGCAAAATCAGCCTGGACCTTGAGTTTTCTGTGCGTGGAGGCTTACTGGCGACCGCTGCGGGCACGCTTTTTGATCGCGTTGCTGGACGTCTGGTAGACGCGGTTATTGCAAGGGCTGCAAGTATTTATCCCGAGGGCGCCGCTACTCCTCGCTGCTAGGTGCTGGACTTGCAGCCGCATCCTTGGCCCACTCCGGTAGATAATCGCCCTCTATTCGATCTAACTCGTCACCGTCAAAGTAAATACTCACCTGTGCTTCGCGGATCACAGTTTTGCCGTTTCGAATGATGTAAGGGTAATCCCATCGGTTGGTTGCGAACGTATCTTCAACAAGGGGCGACCCCATAATGAAGCGGACTTGTCTTCGACTCATGCGCGGTTGGAGCTGTTCGATCATGTCTTGGGTGACCAGGTTGCCTTGCTCGATATCGATTTTGTAGACGCCGGGAAAAGAAACGAAACCGCAACCGCTGGTTGCACCGATCAACAGTACAAGCAGATACAAAGGCATTTGGTGCCGGTAATGAAAGGTGTTTTTAAGTGCCCGTAATTTCTGTTTCAATAAGAAGGAATCCAGCACTTTTTGTTCCGGTGATTTCGGTTTCATTTGAAGGCTTCGTAACAAGGTCATCTTCCACAATTCGAGGCGCGGTGGCATCATACCGATCCTCAAAAACTCAGAGAAGTCCGTCTTATGGCGTATAGCAACCAAGATCTGCGCAGCGCGGGCCTAAAAGTCACGCTACCGCGAGTTAAAATCCTGCAAATCCTAGAAGATTCGGATGAGAGTTCTCGCCACAAAAGCGCCGAGGACGTCTATCAGTCGCTCCGCGATGCGGGCGAAGACGTTGGGCTGGCGACAGTCTATCGCGTACTTACCCAGTTTGAGACCGCTGGTCTTGTGACTCGTCACAATTTTGAAGCCGGTCATTCGGTATTCGAACTCGCCGAAACGGGCCCGCACGATCATATGGTCGATACGGAAACTGGAAACGTGGTCGAATTCAAAGACTCGGTAATTGAAGAAAGACAGCGAGCTATCGCTGAAAAGCACGGCTACGAAATCGTCGACCATTCGCTCGTTCTGTACGTTCGCAAGAAGGATTCATAAGCCTGAATTAGGCCTAGAATTTTGCGGATCGTTCAGCGGCTTGCAGGCAGATCCTCGAGCATTTCTTTCGCGTGGGCTAAGGTATTTTTGGTCATTTTGATGCCGCCCAGCATGCGTGCAATTTCGTGGACTCTTTCTTCCTCTCTCAGACTGCGAAGGGACGAAGCTACTGTCGAAGCGTCGGCCGACTTCTCAACCTGCAGGTGATGAATTCCCTGAGCCGCCACTTGAGGTAAGTGGGTCACGCATAGGACTTGACGGCTAGCACCAAGGCTCGCCAGAAGTCGGCCAACCACTTCGGCCACCCCGCCGCCAATGCCCACATCAACCTCGTCGAATACCATACTTGGGACGGTGATCTCGCTGGCTGTTGCCACCTGAATCGCCAAGCTGATGCGTGAGAGTTCGCCACCAGACGCGACTTTAGCGAGGTTCTGCGGAGTGGCACCAGGCGCTGTAGCGATCAAAAAATCGATGTCTTCCTGCCCGGCAGGGCTTGGCCTGCCTTCCGGTCTTGGTGCTAATTCCACGCTAAAGCGGCACGTGCCCATGGATAAGGTTTTCAGGAGAGCTTCGACTTCACTCACCAGCTTTTTGGCCGCTTTCTTGCGGCTAGCGGTAACACTTTTTGCTTTTTTGGCGTAGCTTTCTTCCAGCTTCGTACGCTCATCGCGTAGCGCTTGAAGGTGTTCATCGCTTGCATCTAATGAAGCCAATTCTGCAGCCAGAGTTCTGTGATGTGCCTCCAATTCTTCTGGTTTAACGCGATGTTTACGCGCCGCGGCGTAGGCTTGATCAAGTCGCTTCGTTACCTCGCTAAGACGTTCCGGATTGCTCTCGGTCTGGGTCAGATAACGTTCCAATTCACGGCCCGCCTCTTCCAGATGAATGGCGGCTGTATCGAGCATTTGTCGGATCTCCCCCACTATTTCACCGCTGTGAACTTCCGAATCTAGCTCTGCGGCTGCTCGCCGAACCCCACTTTCATAGTCATCACACAGCCCGGCCACCGTATTGGCCTGTTGCTGAATAGTGCCGGCGTTGGAGAGGGTTTTTTGCTCAGTTTCAAGCTCGCCAATCTCTGCGCTGCTGATCGCGAGTTCATCCAGTTCATCTACCTGGTAGCGAAGCAGTTGTTCCCGATCAGCTTTGTCTTGCTGCTGATTGAGCATTGCCGACAGTTTTTCATCCACGACCCGCCATTGGCCTGCCAGCTCGCCGATATCGGCGATTTTTGCGCCTAAATTCGCGTAGTTGTCGAGCAGGGCTCGCTGGTAAGCACGCCGGAGTAACGACTGGTGCGCATGCTGGCTGTATATATCGACCAGATGAGAGCCAAGGGAAGCGCAGTCCTGCAGTGTCGCAGGTGTGCCATTGATGAACGCGCGAGAACGGCCTTCTCGCGTTATCACACGCCTAATTAAGCACTGGTTTTCGCGATCGAGAGCCCGCTCCTGGAGCCAACTCAGCGCATTGGGCACTTCGCTCAAATCAAACGCTGCACTCAGGTCTGCCCGTTCACTACCGGGACGAATCGCTGTGGAGTCTGCTCGGTCTCCTAAACACAAGCCGAGAGCGTCCAACATGATCGATTTGCCGGCGCCCGTTTCACCCGTTATGACGGTCAGGCCGCGCTGGAGGTCGACATCCAAGGAGTCGATTACCGTGTATTGGCTAATGCTGATATGCGTAAGCACCTTGCACCTCGACTTTGATCAATCTCTAGCCTACCTCAGATCCTGCGTAAAACGACGCTCTTTAATGTTGTCACTTCGTTGAGGAGTCTTCAGGTGTCGCTTTGCGCGACTCATTCTCTATGCTACAACTCTCCTATGTTCTCAGCTTCGACCTCCAGATGATCCACGAGCTCTCCGACCGAGCGGGCACCTTGTTGCGTACTCTGGTGGAGATGCACATCCGGGATGGTCAACCAGTAGGCTCTCGTCTGCTAGGCGTCGAAGCGGGTCTTCCGGTCAGTACCGCGACAATTCGCAATGCGATGTCCGAACTCGAAGAGCGCGGGTATTTGCAGTCCCCGCATACGTCGGCGGGACGTATTCCTACCGCGCAGGGCTACCGATTTTTTGTAGATTGCGTATTGCAGGTCGGAGAGAACCTCGATGCCACTGCGGCGGAGGTACTGCGCGGCGAACTGAATCAAGATCGAAACTCGAAAGAATTAGTGCAATCGGCGTCCACGCTGCTGTCGTCCATCACAAGTCAGGCCGGCGTGGTGACGGTGCCCAAACCGGGAACCCAGCCATTGCGACAGGTTGAGTTTTTGCCACTGTCAGGGGATCGGGTACTCGTTATTTTGGTACTCAATCAGCGCGAAGTTCAAAATCGGATTATTCAAACGCGTCGAGTTTTTTCTGAAGATGAGCTGAAACGCGCCGCGCAGCAGATAAACGAACGATTTTCTGGGCGCGACATCGGCGACATCCAGGTCGAGCTAGGACGGGACCTTAGTACCGCTCAGGGCACGATCGATGATTTCCTAGAAGCTAAGATCGATCTAGCGAAGCAAGCCTTGAGCGACGATGGCGCTGCTCCCGATTGCCTCGTTGTGGGCGAGTCACAACTTGTAGAAGGCGCAAGCCCAGAAGAGTTGGATCGGCTTCGCGAGTTATTCATTGCGCTTAAGAGCAAGCAGGACTTGCTGCATTTGTTCGAGCGTTGCGCCGACGCAGATGGCATTCGGATCTTCATCGGTGAAGAAGCCGGGTTCCAAGCCTTTGACGACTACTCCCTGATTACCGCTCCCTACGGGGACGGCGCGAGAACGCTGGGCATGCTCGGCGTAATAGGCCCTACCCGCATGGCTTACGATCAGGTAATTCCGGTTGTCGATATGACCTCTCGACTGTTGAGCGCGGCCTTGAAAAGCTGAATAGCTAAACAATAAGGTCCTAACGCGACCGAGGCCCGCAGCGACGCTCAGACTTTTCCCAGTGCTTTCCTTTGTGATTTATCACCCTCGCAAGGGGTTTTGCGACCCTTCGTCCTTGAAAAACCTAAATTTTGCCCCCATTCGAAGCGCCGAAGCAGTGAGACCAGGCATGACGATACGGTCGTTGTCCGACAAACGCGTCGCTCCAAAGCGCTTTGGGGGCACCGGGTCCGCGCTGTCAATTGCATCGAATTAGCGCGCCAGCTGTTGACGCTTTGCTGACCGAACGAGTGAGAATTAGGAGATCGACGTGAGCGACGAACCAGGAGTGGAGGGCGAGGCCAAAATGGACGCCGAACAGGAAGCGGACGCCATAGGCGGCACGCAAGAAAACAGCGATTCGAACGCTAGCGCTAGCACCGAATCGGGGGTCGATGCGTCCAGCGCTGACGACGCCGGCAGCGAGAGTTCGGTCGCTGAGCCTACGCTAGAGCAGAAGATTGAGAAGCTAGAGGTGAAACTGGCGGACACCGAAGAACGTGCTCTTCGGGCCCATGCTGAGGCTCAGAATGCAAAGCGTCGTGCTGAGCAAGACGTTGAAAAGGCGCGCAAGTTCGCCTTAGAGCGTTTTTCGAACGAGCTTCTACCTGTAGTCGACAATCTTGAGCGAGCTGCAGAGGCTGCCAAAGCTGCCGGTGATGAGTCGAGTGCAATCACCGAGGGCGTTCAACTTACGCTTAAGAGCTTTGTGGACGTACTTGAGAAATTTGGTATCGAGGTCGTTGATCCGGTCGGCGAGCCCTTTGATCCTCAGCAGCATCAAGCGATGAGCATGATCGAAAATCCAGACGCCGAGCCCAACACGGTACTAGACGTGATGCAGAAGGGTTATCTGTTAAACGGCCGACTGGTGCGTCCGGCGATGGTGTTGGTGAGCAAAGCGCCCGCTACTGGCTAAAACTTGCCGGGTTAAGCGCTCTGGCATGCTACGAACCGAGCGAACGCTTACGCCGAGCTTCTTAGAAGCTTGCTACGACAACCCAGCTCGGCTGAACGCCTTGGAAACCGAAGCGAACCTGTTGAGTACACCGCTTTCTTGAACGGTGTCAGCTTGGGCTAAAACCGACCCGCGCTCGTATGCAAAATCATTGCTAAACGCATCGAATTTTATTGGGCTAGTGGCTTGATTTTTGGGCACTTGGTACCCATCTAGCTCCCAACGAGAGAATTTTGGTAACAGCACCCTACGGCCGCGTCGCGGCTCATGGGCGAGGAGAAAGACATGGGCAAAATTATTGGCATCGACTTGGGAACCACAAATTCCTGCGTTTCGGTCCTAGACGGCGACAAGCCGCGCGTCATAGAGAATGCTGAGGGAGACCGAACCACGCCTTCCATCGTTGGCTATACAGATGACGGCGAGATTCTCGTCGGCCAAAGCGCCAAGCGCCAGGCGGTGACAAATCCAACCAACACGCTGTTTGCTGTTAAGCGCCTGATCGGTCGTAAGTTCAAAGATGATGTGGTGCAAAAAGACATCTCCATGGTGCCCTATACCATTGCTGCTGCAGATAACGGTGATGCCTGGGTGGAGGCAAAGGGAGAGAAAATGGCACCGCCGCAGGTGTCTGCTGAAGTACTGCGCAAGATGAAAAAGACGGCCGAGGAGTTCCTCGGTGAGTCTGTCAGCGAGGCGGTGATCACTGTCCCTGCGTACTTCAACGATTCTCAGCGTCAGGCGACGAAAGATGCCGGCAAGATTGCGGGTCTTGAGGTCAAGCGAATCATCAATGAGCCAACGGCTGCCGCCCTTGCTTATGGCATGGACAAAGCGAAAGGTGATCATACGATCGCGGTCTACGACCTCGGTGGCGGTACCTTCGATATCTCTATTATCGAGATCGCTGAAGTTGATGGTGAGCACCAGTTTGAGGTGTTGTCGACCAATGGCGATACCTTCCTGGGCGGTGAGGACTTCGATCTTCGCTTGATCGAATACCTGGCGGACGAGTTCAAGAAAGAGAGCGGAATCGATCTTCACAACGACCCACTCGCTTTGCAGCGACTGAAAGAAGCGGCCGAGAAAGCCAAAATTGAACTGTCTAGCTCGCAGCAGACGGAGGTGAACCTTCCTTACATTACGGCTGACGCTACGGGGCCAAAGCACCTTGTGGTTAAGTTGAGTCGATCCAAGCTTGAGTCCTTGGTTGAACAACTCGTCGTGCGTTCGCTGGAACCGGTGAAAGTGGCTCTGCAGGATGCTGATCTGTCACCGAGTGACATCGACGACGTTATTCTTGTGGGCGGTCAGACACGTATGCCGCTAGTACAAGAAAAAGTGGCTGATTTCTTTGGCAAGGAGCCAAGGAAAGACGTGAACCCTGACGAGGCTGTCGCGATGGGCGCCGCGATTCAGGGCGCTGTTTTAGCGGGCGATGTAAAAGATGTCCTCTTGCTCGACGTGACCCCGCTGACTCTGGGTATTGAAACGATGGGTGGCGTAGCGACGCCTCTGATCGAGAAAAACACCACGATTCCGACTAAGAAATCACAGGTGTTCTCGACCGCCGACGACAACCAGACCGCGGTGACTATTCACGTGGTTCAAGGTGAGCGCAAGCAAGCTGGGCAGAACAAGTCGCTAGGTCGCTTTGACCTGGCCGACATACCACCGGCACCACGCGGCATGCCTCAGATTGAAGTCACCTTCGACCTGGATGCGAACGGTATCTTGAATGTATCAGCGAAGGACAAAGCAACGGGCAAGGAGCAATCGATCCGCATTACCGCTTCCGGTGGTCTTTCGGAAGATGAGATCGAGCAAATGGTCGCAGACGCTGAGGCCAACGCCGAAGCGGACAAGCACTTTGAAGAGCTGATTAGCGCGCGTAACACCTGCGAGGGCCTGATTCATGCTGCGCGCAAAACGATAGAAGAAGCTGGTGAACATGCCAGCGACGACGAAAAAGCCGCTATCGAAGCTGCGATCAGCGAAGCTGAGGAAGCGGTGAAAGGCGACGATAAAGACGCCATCGATGCGGCTGCGAACAAGCTCACTGAGGCTACCGGTCCTGTTGCGCAAAAGATGTATGCAGCGCAAGCGGAGGCTGCACAAGGCGCCGAAGCTGGAGCAGGGCCTGCGGGAGATGACACCGCGGCCGAGGAGGCAGATGTGGGTGGCGACGACGTCGTCGATGCTGAATTCGAAGAAGTCAGCGATGACAAGAAGTGAGCGACGCAGCCTTTTATTCCAGTGCCGCGATTTTGGTCTGGTGATACTCGCTTCGGGTACCTGAGCGAACCGATCAACAGCGATTGAACGAACGCGGGCCTAGAGCCCGCGTTGCTGTTTTCGGCGCTCTTGAAAAAACACGTTGGATCGCCGCTAATGATGGTCAAAAGCCAAGTGGTGACGAATAGCACTAGCAACAGTTGAAACGGGGATGAGAAAAGCGAGCCTTTGGCTCCAGAAGAGCTATGTCTAAACGCGACTACTACGACGTTCTTGGCGTCAGCAAAGGCGCTGACGAAAAAGATATTAAGAAGGCTTATCGCCGCGTCGCGATGAAGTATCACCCGGATCGCAATCCGGATGATCCCAACGCCGACGACAAGTTCAAGGAAGCTTCCGAAGCTTACGAAATTCTTAGCGATAGCGAGAAACGAGCGGCTTACGACCAGTTCGGTCACGCCGGCGTTGAAAGCCAGATGGGTGGAGGGGGATTCTCCGCTGGTGGCAGCTTCGCGGACATCTTTGGCGATGTCTTCGGAGATATCTTCGGCGGCGGGGGTCGTGGACGCGGCGGCGCACAGCGCGGTTCGGATCTTCGTTACACGCTCGAGATTTCCCTAGAAGACGCAGTCCGTGGCTCTACGGTCGAAATACGCGTTCCCACCTTGGTGAGCTGCTCGACCTGCAACGGATCGGGAGCCCGTAAAGGCAGTAGTCCTACCACATGCGGTACTTGTGGTGGCGCGGGTCAGGTGAGAATGCAGCAGGGCTTTTTTCAGGTTCAGCAAACCTGTCCGACCTGTCGCGGCCGCGGTAGCACGATTTCCGATCCGTGCACCTCTTGTCGTGGTGCTGGTCGAATTGAAAAGACGAAAAAACTCTCAGTCAAGGTTCCTCCTGGTGTTGATACGGGTGACCGTATCCGCCTCGCCGGTGAGGGTGAGGCTGGCGCAGAAGGGGGACCAGCGGGGGATCTCTTCGTGCAGATGTCCGTTAAGCAGCATCCGATTTTCGAGCGCGACGGCAAGCATCTCTATTGCGAGGTTCCCATCACCTTTGCCGATGCGGCCTTAGGCGGCGAACTAGAAGTACCGACCCTTGACGGCAGAGTAAAGCTAAAGATTCCTGCGGAGACTCAGACTGGAAAACTTTTCCGCCTGCGCGGCAAAGGCGTACAGCCGGTGCGAGGTGGGGGTGTGGGTGACTTACTGTGCCGCGCGGTCGTCGAAACACCCGTCAATCTCAGCAAGAAACAAAAAGACTTGCTGCACGAGCTACAGGACAGCTTGGGCCAGGGTGGCCACTCGCAAAGCCCTCGCCAAAGTAGCTGGTTCGAAGGGGTCAAGAACTTCTTTGAAGATATGAAGTCGTGACTGTGAAGCTCGTTATAGCGGGTGCGCTGGGCCGCATGGGACAAACGCTTTTGGAGCTGGCTCAGGCCGACGAGCATCTTTCCGTGGTGGGCGCTACGCTGGCCGCGGGTGAGTCTGTGCCCGATCACACCACGCTTGCGCCAAACGTCTATACACACGATATTCTCGAAGTCCTTCAATACGCGGATGTGCTGATCGATTTCACAAGCCCGGATGCTCTTGAAGCCCATTCGGCTGCATGCAAGCACTTTGGCGTAGGCTGGGTTCTCGGCACTACCGGGCTCACGGAAACAGAAAAATCGATTGTAAAAACGGCCTCGGAGTCGATAGCAATTTGCCAAGCCGCAAACTTCAGTACCGGCGTCAATTTGATGCTTCGGCTGGTGGAACTCGCCGCGGGGGCCGTCGATCAGGAAACGGATTTTGAGGTGATTGAAGCGCATCATAAGCACAAGGTTGATGCTCCCTCCGGTACAGCGCTGGCGATTGGCGAAGCTCTGGCCGCAGGCAGAAAACAAGAGCTCGGTGAGCGAGCCGTTTTTTCTCGGGAGGGCATCACTGGTGCTCGAGAGTCGGGAGCTATCGGCTTTGCGACTATTCGCGGTGGTGACATTATTGGAGATCACACGGCCTTGTTCGCCAGCGAAGGCGAGCGTTTAGAGATTACGCATCGCGCTGGTACGCGTCACGCTTTTGCGCGAGGAGCTTTACGTGCCGCTGCGTGGTTAAAGGATCGAAATCCGGGACACTATGACATGCAAGATGTTCTGCGGCTTCGCGACGCTTGAGTCATTGGCAGGTCGAGTACACAGGAAGTAGGAGCTAGCTATGGCAGGCGGAATGGAAACGACGATGGGCGCGATGGATCCGGGGCAGGCGGGTTCGGAGGTAATCGTCAACATCGATGAGAGCAACGCGGCGCGTTATCTCATTGAGGAGTCCATGGAGCGCATCGTAGTTGTGGACTTCTGGGCGGACTGGTGTGAGCCCTGCAAATCACTAATGCCGCTGCTGGAAAAACTGGCCAATGAGTATGCGGGAGCTTTTCTGCTCGCCAAGGTCAATGCGGACGAGCAGCAGATGATCGCCCAACAGTTTGGCGTGCGCAGTCTACCGACGGTGATTGTTATGCAGCAGGGCCAGCCAGTAGATGGCTTTGCCGGCGCGCAGCCCGAGACGGCGATTAGAGAACTGCTGGAGAAGTACCTGCCTTCACCCTTCGATGCATTGCTACAGGAAGCACAGGACAAGTTAGCGGCTGGCGAAACCGCCGAAGCGATTGCGCTCTTCCGTACAGTCTACGACGACAGTGGGCAGCGCCACGACATCGCGATGGCCTATGCACACGCGCTGGTTGAAGCCAAGCGGCTAGACGACGCGCAGGGGCTGCTTGACTCGGTGGCGATGGTGGATCAGGACGGGCTTTACGATCAGGTGCTTGCGCAACTGACTCTCGCGCGAGAAGCCGCTCGATCACCGGAGTTGGTCGCGCTGGAGGAAAAGCTCGCGCAAGATCCGGAAAATCTAGACCTACTCGAACAAATCGCCGTTCAATACAGTGCCGCTGGTCAGTACCGGGAGGCGCTAGAAAGCCTTATTACTGTCTTGCGCGCCGACGTCAATCACAAAGACGGCGCTACCAAAAAAGCGCTCTTAGATACCATTGCCTCGCTGGGCAAAGGCGATCCACTCGCGGCGGAGTACCAAAGGCAGTTGTTCAGTCTTCTGTACTAAGTTCGTGCCTTCAGCGTGGATTGCCGGCCTTACTCTTCGAGACGGGTTCGACGCCGCATTCTCTTAGCGAACAAACGTTCGAATAGACAGGAGCCCAAAAAACCCAACAGGCACACAGGCCAAAAAAATGATGGACGCTGAAAAGTAAGAAATGTCATCAACCTGCCCATCGGCCACTCCTGACCAGTTACCGATAATGCCAATACAGGCCGCCCCGAGCGCGTAGCCGATCGCCTGGGCGGTCGGGATAGCTGCCGTATTGCGTTCGACTTCACCGGCCTCGGAAAGATGCCGAATCAATCGGGGAATGAATGCCCATGCAATGCCGAAGCCCACACCCTCGACTAAGGCGCAGAGCGCCACCAAAGCAATCGGGCCGTTAGGAATCGTGTATACGACCCCCGTGTTTCCGAGCACGGCTAGAAGGATGCCCCGCTGTATTAAGGTTCGATCGCGCTCCTCGGGCTGACCGGATACTAAGAACGTTGCAGTCGCCCACCCTATCGCAGGGCAAGCGATCACGTAGCCAGCGGTCATTGGCGAAGCTCCGTGGATAGACTTAAGGATCAACGCTCCATAGACGGGTAAGGCGACCGTTGCCGCTGCCAGGCATACGATCATTGCCAAAGCAGACCCAATCGGCTCCCTTAGGTGTAAAGGCCTTCGGGGAAGCATTCGATTTTTGTGCTCGCAACTGTCTAAGCGGAAGAAGACCACGATAAACAATAGACCACTAACTATGAGTAGCGGCGAGGCAACAGCTGTCACCCTCACTCCAGCCGCAGCTACCAAAAATATGCCCAGCGTTAGACAGATGATTCGCAGCCAGGGGTAAGCGCCGGTCGTTTCATCCTGGGCCTGATCCCTTGACTCTGCGTTTTTATCTTTAATTCGAAGAAGAATGAGTGGGAGCAGCAAAAAGGCTGCAAGTCCGAAGCACCAGAAACCGGTACGCCAAGTAAATGAATTGACGAACACGCTCCCTAACAACGGGCCAACAAAACCAGCGGAACCCCAAAATACGGAAATCGCACCCATAGCACGGGCAAGGGTGTGCTCAGGGAACAGAACCGCGGAGGCAATAAAGGAAATGGCAAGGAGACCGCCACCGCCGAATCCCTGGAAAGCACGTCCCAGAAGAACCGTTTCCATATTGGGAGCGACCGCACTGATCGTGCACCCCAGGCCAAAAACGGTTGCTGAGAAAAACATTGGGATACGTACACCGTAGCGAACGGTGATGAGCCCCGACATTGCGCTGAATACCACTGTTCCGATCTCGTAGGCTCCGACCGTCCAGGAAACTAGGTTTAAGCCACCAAGCTCCGCAACCATCGCGGGGAGCATGGTGGCGACAAGCAGTTCATCCAAGGCATGCAGTGTGACGCCGAAGCAGATAATAAAAAGTGGTAATCCAAATTCGGCGTTAAGAATTTCTCTCCACCGCACTCGGTCTGCTTGATCTTCCACAAGGCTCACGCTCTGGCTAGCTCAGAAGCCTTGTACCGCCTAAACTTAAGTTGAGGTCAAGGAGGCTTGGAGCATGGTAGGCGGCTTATCTGTAGGTGAAGTGGCTCGTAGAACCGGAGTCGCGGTGTCCGCGTTGCACTTTTATGAGCGCAAGGGTTTGATCAAAACAGAGAGGTCCTCGTCCAACCACCGAGTCTACCCGCGTAGCGTTATTCGGCGAGTGACTGTGATTCAGGTCGCGCAAAAGGCCGGACTAACTCTGGCTGAAATCTTAGAAGCGTTTAGCCACCTACCGCAAGATAAAGCAATTTCGACCCAAGACTGGGGCTCGGTCTCCAGGGCATGGCGCGACAATCTGGAGCAGCGCATCGCGCTTTTGACAACGCTGCGTGACAATCTGACAGATTGTATGGGATGCGGTTGTCTGAGCGTCGCACAGTGTCCGCTGGTCAACGAGAATGACAAGCACGAAGGTGATGGGCCCGGTGCTGCGTTGATCTAGTTCGCTGATGCTCTCCGCCCCCTGGTTGATAAGAACACTGTCGGAACAGTCGACTCCCCATTGGGTCTGTGACGTGCATACGCTATGAGTATTAGTGAGAGGCTCAAAGATGGGATCCGACGGACACCTTTAATGGGGCGGATCGCCCGTACGCTCTATCTACGCTTGCAAAACCAGAGGACTTTTAGTGGCTCCAGCGATTACTGGGAGCGGCGCTATGCCAGAGGCGGTAATTCCGGAGCTGGTTCCTACGACAGATTCGCTGACTTTAAGGCTGAGGTGCTAAATACCTTTGTGATCGAGCGAAAGATCGCCTCGGTAATTGAGTTTGGCTGCGGTGATGGTCATCAGCTGTCGCTCGCGAACTATCCCCGATACTTAGGCTTCGACGTAAGTGCGACAGCGATCGAGCGATGCAAAAGTAAGTTTGCACAAGACAAAACCAAGACCTTTGAGCTGTTGGAGCAGTACCAGCAGCAGCGAGCGTCTCTCGTTTTGTCGCTGGACGTGATTTATCACCTAGTCGAAGACGAGGTTTATGTCGCTCACATGCGTGCCTTATTTGAGGCCAGCGACGGCTACGTGATTGTGTATGCGAGCAATAGAGAAGACGAAGGTAAAGAAGCTTCTCACGTTCGACATCGTCAGTTTACCGATTGGGTAGAAGAGTACGCGCGGGACTGGCAGCTGCTAGACCATATTCCGAATCGCTACCCAGATCGAGGCGATCCCGCTCTCGGTAGCTCCGCTGATTTCTATTTCTTTGAAAAGACCAAAGCGGGTAGTTTAGGACAGTAAATCGAACGCCTGAGCACGCAAACTGTTTGCAAAAGCCTTTTAGGTGACCGGTTAGGCAAAGGAGCCGAATAAGTTATGGCAGCGCCGATTGTGTTTTTTGATATTGCTGGTAAGGCCGTGCTGTGCCTGTTCGATGATCCGGCAGGAAACTATATTGGCTTGCTCGAACTTCAAGACGGTGAGATCAAAGTTCCGTGACGGCAAAGTTGCGCCCGTGATGGATCGGGAAAAGCAAATCTTGACATGGCCCAATTTGACTTCTTTTTTCTCCGCTAAACTTGCTTGTACGGGGTCAAAAACGGCGCTAGAGTACTGGCGCTAGGAAAAACATACTCAATATTCAAATTCGCACTCAACCCGCTTTCTGAATGAATTCCTCGCGTCTGAGTGTCGCCCTTCAATAGGAGAATAAGCTTTGGACACTAGTTTTTCGGATAAAGACCTGGCTTTTCGCGACGAAGTTGCCGCCTTTTTTGATGAAAATTTTACCGATGAGATTCGCGCTCGACTGCAGGACAACAAGCAATACAAAGATGCGATTGTTGCCTGGCAGCGAGTTCTGAATGACAAAGGCTGGATCGCGCCAAACTGGCCGGTCGAGTACGGCGGCACTGGCTGGACGCCCACGCAGATGTACATTTATGAGAGTGAGCGCGCCACGCGCGGCATTCCCAATACGGTGCCTTTCGGTTTGTCGATGGTAGCACCGGTTATTTACACCTTTGGTAACGATGAGCAAAAGCAGCGGTTCTTACCGCGCATTCTGAATAGCGACGACTGGTGGTGTCAGGGCTATTCCGAGCCCGGTTCCGGTTCTGACTTAGCTTCGCTCAAAACCAAAGCTGAGCTCGATGGGGATCACTATGTGGTCAATGGCGCAAAAATCTGGACCACCTATGCACAGCATGCGGACTGGATTTTTTGCCTTGTTCGAACCAGCTCAGAGGGTAAGAAGCAGCACGGCATTAGTTTCTTGCTGATCGATATGCACTCTGAGGGCATCAAGGTAAACCCCATCGAGAGTATCGATAACCACCACAGTTTGAACGAAGTGGAGTTCAACAATGTGCGCGTGCCGGTCGAAAACCTCATCGGTGAGCAGGACAAAGGCTGGACCTACGCCAAGGCCTTGCTGGCTCACGAACGCACGGGAATTGCTGGCGTCGCTGACTCGAAGCGTGCGCTACGCGAGGTCCGGAAACTCGCGGAGCAGGAGATCAATGGCGGGAAAGCGCTTATCGAAGAACCGCTCTTCCAAAAACGTTTATCTGATATAGAGATCGAGCTGATGGCGCTCGAATACACCGATCTGCGGGTCCTGTCCCAGGTTGAATCAGGAGGTGCTCCTGGCGCGGAATCGTCACTACTGAAGATCAAGGGCACCGAGATCCAACAGAGCATCCAGACGCTGGCCATGATGGTTGCCGCTCATTACCAGGGGGTATTGCCCACCGATGTCGATACGGAGACACTCGGTAATGACTTCGGCAGTGCCGCGCGTCGTACCTATATGTATGGACGGGCGGCGACCGTTTACGGGGGTTCCAATGAGATCCAGAAGAACATCATCGCTAAAGCCGTACTCGGTCTTTGAGCCGACCTTTCACGCAAATAAGGAGAAAGGAGAGAGATTATGAATTTTGACTTCACAGAAGAGCAGACCATGCTGCGCGATAGCGTCGCACGATTCGTTCAAGACGATTACGACTTTGATAAGCGACGTGCGATCACCGCGACGGAGGAGGGCATCAGCCGCGATCACTGGATGACGTTTGCCGAGCTGGGCTGGCTCAGCGTGCCTTTCGCAGAGGATTTCGGCGGCTTTGGCGGGGGTCCCGTAGACGTAATGGTAATGATGGAAGAATTCGGAAAGGGTCTTGTAGTAGAGCCTTACCTTGCAACCGTCGTTATGTACGGCGGTCTGCTCCGAGCCGCAGGAAGCGAAGCGCAAAAAGCTCAGTACATTCCGAGCATAGTGGATGGCAGCACGCTGGGCGCCTTTGCCTATATTGAGCGTCAGAGCCGCTACGAGCTTACCGATATCGTCACCAGCGCGAGCACCAGCGATAGCGGCTATGTCTTAAACGGTGAAAAGGTTGCGGTAGTCAACGGTGCCAACGCTGATCAACTGATTGTTTCTGCTCGCACCTCAGGAGATCAGTACGACGACAAGGGCATTAGCCTGTTTCTCGTTCCTGCCAACGCAGACGGCGTGTCCAAGGCCGAATACCGCATGATGGACGGACAAAAAGTCGCCAACATAGTGCTCAAGGACGTTGCGGTACCCGCTGACGCTCTGCTTGGCGAACTCGATGGTGCTTACCCGGCGATCGATCAGGTCGTGCAAGAAACGCTGGTGGCCCTTGGTGCCGAGGCTTTGGGATTGATGCAGCAGCTCAATGTGAAGACCTTGGAATACACCAAGACCCGGGAGCAGTTTGGCGTTGCCATTGGCAGCTTCCAGGCCTTACAGCATCGCATGGTCGAAACTTTCATGTCCTACGAACAGGCGAGGTCGATGCTGTTTCGTGCCGTTTGTGCGCTAGACAATGGCGACCCGGATTCACGGCGTACGATTCACGCGATGAAAGTCATGATAGAGCGCTGTGGCACTCATATCTTTGAAGAAGCGATCCAGCTCCACGGCGGTATGGGCCTGACCGACGAGCTCGACATCGGCCATTTCGCCAAGCGTTTAATGATGATCAACTCAACGCTGGGTGATGGCGACTATCACCAGGCGAAGTTCAGTGCTCTGAGCTACAGTGCCAGCGGTTCGGACGCAGTTACTAGTATTAGCGACGCCGCCTAAGCGTTTTTCATCTCACAGGCCCGGCCACATTCTTGGTCGGGCTTTTTTGTATCTGGAGTTTATAGATGAATATCAAAGACAAGGTTGTTGTGGTCACCGGGGGTGGCAACGGCATCGGTAAAGCTCTGTGCGAGCGATTCGCGGAGGAAGGCGCCGCGCATATTGCTGTTGTGGATTTAGAGCAAGAGTCTGCGGCTAAGGTCGCTAAGGCCGTTGATGGCAGCGCCCATGCGGTGAATGTTCGGGAAGAGTCGCAGATTGCCGCGATGGTGGCGGAGGTAGAAGAGGCTCAAGGTCGTATCGACCTTTTCTGTTCCAACGCGGGCATCATTGCGACGGACGCGCCCCAGTGGTGGGCTACCTCGGCGAGTAACGAAACCTGGGCCGCGATGTGGGATATCCATGTCATGAGCCACGTGTGGGCAGCGCGCGCCTGCCTGCCGAGTATGATCGAACGGGGTAGTGGTTACTTTTTGAATACCGCTTCCGCTGCGGGATTGCTCAATCAGGTGGGAGATGCAGCGTACTCCACCACAAAGCACGCAGCGATAGGATTTGCCGAAGCGCTTGCGATTACCCATAGCGATGATGGCATCGGCGTTTCCTGCCTTTGCCCACAGGCCGTGGCGACGCGGATGATCGGCACCGTGGAAGACGGCGGAACAGCCGGTGTGGACGGTGTTTTGCAGCCAGCGGACGTGGCCGCTGCCGTGGTAGAGGGTATAGCGAGCGAGCAGTTTCTGATACTTCCTCACCCAGAGGTGCAAACCTACAGGGAGCGTAAGACTGCCGACTACGACCGTTGGCTATCGGGTATGAGAAAATTGCGGAGTAAATTCGGCAACCCTACACTGTAGCGCCGCATATTCGCAGGTAATGCTGATGGATCGGCGAGAGCGTTTCGCGCGCATCGTATTAAATGGTTTTGAATCGTATTTTGCAGAGTTTCAGAACATTACTTTGGGCGCTCGCTCGCGCTTTGAAAACGCTGACTGGCAGGGCATTCAAGCGGCGACGACCGAGCGCATCGACCTTTACAAGCTCAAGGTAAGCTCCGTGCTCGGCGCCGTGCGCTTAGTCGCGGGGACCGAGCTGGAGGACTACGCCTTCTGGCGCGATACGCGGCAGATATATGCAAAGCTGATCCGCAACCACAGCAACTTTGAGATCGCGGAGACCTTTTACAACTCGATCTTTAATACGGTCTTTCACCACAAACAGATACGTAACGACTACGCGTTTGTGTTCTCGGCTCAGGGCGACATACCCTTGTCCGATACCAGCTCCGTACTACGTCGCTATCAGGTTGAGACCGATCTCGTTACCGCTTTCCGAGAACTGCTCGTGGAATATCGATTGGATGTTCCCTATGAAGATCTGGACCGGGACCTAAGGTTTATCGACGCCGCCTTGAATGAAGAGCTGCAGCTAATACCAGGGTTCAAGATCGATAGCGCAGACCTGCGACTGGAAGTACTGACCAATCATTTTTATCGCAATAAGGCTGCCTACATTGTGGGGAGAATCTGTTCCGGACAGGACAGCATGCCCTTCGTGCTGCCGATTCTGCATACAGAGCAAAACTCCGTATACATAGACACCATCCTGTTCGGTTCTAACCGGGTGAGCGTCGTGTTTAGTTTTACGCGCAGTTATTTCATGGTCGACGCGACCATCCCCTCCCAGTACGTCTTGTTCCTTACTAAGCTGATGCCAGCAAAGCCGATTTCAGAAATCTACAACTGTATGGGCCATAACAAGCACGGCAAGACTTACTATCATCGCTCCGCCGTGCGTCACATGGAGAGTACCAGCGATAAATTTATTATTGCGCCGGGAATCAAGGGCATGGTGATGAGCGTGTTCACGCTGCCGTCTTACCCATTCGTATTCAAGATAATCAAAGACCGCTTCACCCCGCCGAAAGAAGTCACAAGCGAAGAAGTCAAAGAGAAATACAGCTTGGTTAAGCGCGCGGATCGGGCTGGGCGCATGGCAGATACGCAAGAGTTCACTAATCTAGCCTTTGCTCGCGACCGTTTCTCTGATGAGTTGATGGAGGAGCTACGGGAGGTTGCGCCTTCGCAAATTTCGGAACGGGGTAGGGCGCTGATCATCGGCCATTGTTATGTAGAGCGGCGAATGACGCCGCTAAACCTATACATTCAAGATGCGAATGAAGATGAGCTTATGGAGGTCATGGACGAATACGGCAATTCAATTAAAGAACTTGCCGCGGCGAATATTTTTCCCGGCGATATGTTGCTGAAGAACTTCGGTGTGACCCGCCATGGACGCGTTGTATTTTACGACTACGACGAAATTGTGCCTCTCCTTGAGTGCAACTTTAGGAAGATTCCTGAACCGCGCAACGAAATGGAAGAGATGGCGAGCCAGCCCTGGTATAGCGTGGGGCCTAACGACATCTTTCCCGAGGAGTTCCGGCTGTTTTTCTCGGGTAATCAGCGGGCGCGAACGGCCTTTGATGAGCGACACTCAGATATTTATGAGGCCGAATTTTGGACGTCTTTGCAGGAGCAGATTTCTAGCGGTTACGTTGAGTCTTTTTATCCTTACCGGCGAAAGCTTCGCTTTCCCCGCGAGTCGATCGCTTCGCACGAGACTAAAATTCTTGAACCCGCACTCTAAAGCGCCAACTCTGCGCTATGAGTCGTTTAATTTATTTCTAAGTCGCAACAGGATGAGCGAATGGCTAGCATCTATCTGATACGCCACGGTCAAGCGTCGTTTGGTGAAGAGAACTATGACAAGCTTTCCGAGCTAGGTCGCCGACAAGCTGCGCTTACCGGAGAGTTCTTGGCGCGCACCGGTGTGCGCTTTGACGCCGCCTATGCGGGGACGCTGGAACGACAAAAAGATACGGCCAGCCTCGCGCTCGCGTCCCAGGAAGCGGCGCCGGAACTTATCCTAGACGCGCGCCTCGATGAGGTTCGCAACGACGAACACATGGAATTTCTGCTTCCTAAATTGGTGGAAGCGCGGCCAGAAATCCGGGCCATCGTCGAGCAAGGGCTGAATTCCAGCAAGCGCTTTCAAAAAGTGATCGAGGCGCTTTTCAATTATTGGGTGTCACCTGAATGCGATGACCCAAATATTCAAAGTTGGGAGGAGTTCTCCTCCGGTGTGCGCTCCATGCTGGAAAACATCGTAACGACGCAGGGCAGCGGTAAGACGGTCGCCGTGTTTACTTCCGGCGGCACCATCGCCACCTTCTCTGCGCTGGTTTTGGGGCTTGCCGGTAGCGGGACTTATCAGCTCTATGAGCCGGTATTTAACTGCTCGCTAACCCAGCTTTTTTACAGCGGCAGCAAAGTGTCTATGTCTTACTACAACGATTGCTCTTTTCTGCGCCAGCTATCGCTGGAAAAAGGTGAGCAGCTCGTAACTTATCGATGAAGCGCATCTACCTCGTTCGACACGGAGAGGCAGCGTCCAGTTGGGGGGAGAGTGCAGATCCAGGTTTATCGCAACTCGGAGTCCAGCAGGCAGAGTCCGCTTGCAAGCAGCTACTGGCGACGCTTGGCGACCAACAGACCGATATTGTCAGTAGTCCTCTAAAGCGCGCGCAGGAAACCGCTGCGCCGCTCGCTGAGCGCATGCAGCAAGAGGTCAGGATTGATGATCGCTTTAAGGAAATACCCTCTCCCGTTCCTCTTGCAGAACGTCAGGACTGGCTGCGGGCGTTTATGCAGCAACGTTGGAGCCAGCAGGACGATGTGCTGCAGCAATGGCGACAAGAAATGCTCAAAGGGATACTCGAGTGTGGATGCGACACCGTAATCTTTACCCACTTCCTGGTCATTAACAGTGTCGTTGGCCACTGTGACGGAAAAGAGAATACGCTCGTTGCTTGGCCCGCAAACGCATCGATCAGTATGCTCAAGGTAGACGAAGGCGTTTTGGGCCTTGTCACCCTCGGTGAGCAGATGCAAACGCGCGTGAACTAGCTGCCCTAAGACTCGGACGGGTGCAGCCGTATAAGCGACTCCTGCACTGTTGAGGCAATTAGGCGCCCATCGCGGCTGAAAAACTGGCCGCGACTGAATCCTCGGCCGCCACCCGCTGTGGGACTGTCTAAGTTGTAAAGTAGGTAGTCATCTACTCGACCGGGGCGGTGAAACCATATCGCATGATCCAGGCTCGCCGCCTGCATCTTTTTGCTTTGCGCCGTATGAGGGTGGGGCAGGAGCGCTGCCCCGAGTAATGCGAAGTCCGAAATGAACGCAAGCAGTGTTTGATGGCGATTAGGGTCGTCCCCGAGTTCGCCAGGAACACGAAACCAAAAGTTAGAGACAGGGTCCTCTGGCTCTGGTGCAAGGTAATCACGACGCTTCAAGGGCCGTCTTTCTATCGCCTGAGACAAAGGGGGGTCGAAACGATCCGGGTATTTTTGCGCCATTTCCTGCCAATACTCAAAATCGGTCTGCAAGCCTTCGGGCGGAAGCACTTCTGGCATAGGCGCTTCATGGTTGAGACCATCTTCAGGCGTTTGGTAAGAGATAGAAGTGATGAAAATCGGCTTACCGTCTTGCTTGGCGACCACCCGCCGCGTCGAAAAACTTCGTCCGTCGCGGGTCGGGTCCACCTCAAATACGATTTGCTTTTTAGGATTGCCCGGTCTGAGAAAGTAGGCATGAAGAGAGTGGGCCGTTCGGTCTTCTTTTACGGAGCGGTTAGCCGCGTTCAAGCTCTGTGCCAACACTTGCCCTCCAAAAATGCGCCTGGGGCGCTGAGGGCTCTCGCCCGTGAAGAGGAAAGTATCGATGCGTTTTACTTCTAGACAGGACAGCAAGTCCTCTAGTGTTGGGCTCATAAACCTGGCCTAGCGATCAGAACTGGGCTGAAGCCCGTTGAGAAAGATATCAAAGTAGTCAATTGCCACCTGGTCTAGATCATCAGCCCGCCGCCAAAGCCCGATGTCCATGGCCGCATTAATAGCACCGGTCAGTAGACTTCGCGCAAGGAAAGGGTCAATGTCACGAATACTCCCGTCGCGGATACCTTCTGCCAAAAAGTCGTCGAACTCGCTATTGTTTGTCTCTGTGACTTTCAGGATTTCACGGCGTCGTGAAGGCGGTAACGCGGTAATGGTGTTGTAGCGAATGAGCGGCCCAGCTTCTGAGTTTTGAGCGAAGAAAATACGCCGAGCTGTTTCGTCGACTTTTTGTAAGCCAGTGCCGTCTTTATGCATAACCTCCTGGTGAATGCGCTGGGTGATTTTAAGGGACCGTTCATAGCAGGCGTACAGCAGGTCTTCCTTGTTTTTGATGTGGTAGTAGAAGGCTCCCTTAGATACATTCAAATGCTCGGCGATCTCGTCTAGCGACGCCCCATTGAAACCTTTCTTATTAAAGAACCAGGTACCGGCCTTATAGAAGGCCTCCTGCTTTTGTCGGTGCTGCTCCTCCCGATCAAAACCCTGAGCCGGTCTCTCGGGCAAGCTGTCGAGTTCGATGGGTTCGGGCACATAGTCGCTCGATGGGCTTCTTATGCCTTTCAGCAGCGTGTCCCAGCCCCGATCTCCAACGGTTGATCGCATCGGTTCTTCTACCTGATGCAACCAATAAAAGACCCAGTCGAGTGCCCCTATAATCGCTCGTGTGGTTGCCGTGGGTTCTCTTGTCTGAATTTGGCCAGCGACCATCGCCTCGCGTAGGTAGGCGCGTAGGCGCCGGAACATACGGATGTACTCTTGTTCGATCCGCTCCCGCCGCTCTGCTTTTAGGGACGCTATCTCTAAAAGTGCCGCCGCCGGCAGGCTCTCTTTACGCAGCACACGCAAACAGTGCCCGATTTGGGCCTTAAAAAATCTCTCAGCGCGCTGGAGCGGCGTCACCGCCTGCGCATCCAGCCGATCCAACAAATCGTGCTGACGCTGCAGGGTGGCCTCGTAGCACTGGAAGATAAGTTCCTCTTTGGTGCGAACGTAGTAGTAGAGGCTGGTTTTTGTCAGGCCCAGACCTCTTGCCACATCTTGGAGGGTGGTTGCGCGGGACCCCATGCCGTTAAAAAGGCGGGCTGCTTCCGCAAGAATTGCGGCGCGTTTGGCGTCGTGCTGCGCTTTGCGATTAAAGGGAGACGATCCCGTCTGTGATTGTGGAAAGTCCATCTCGCTTACTTTGACTACCAAAAAACATACCTAGAGGTTGGAAATTCCAACTTTAAGTATTTTTCTCGTCGAAGTCTATTGAGTTAATGCTTACTAACGCGCTGCTAGACGATTAGGCCAGCGCTTTACAGGCGGAATGACGATGGCAGCTCAACAAGTGGTCGTTTACGATACCGGTCGCCTGCATATGTGCATAAACGATGGTTGGACCAACAAAGGTGAAGCCACGCTTCTTAAGCTCTTTGCTAATGCGCTCAGACAGCGGCGTGGTGGCGGGTACTTCGCCCATGCTCCGCCACCGGTTTTGGATTGGGCTCCCATCGACAAAATCCCAGAGGAACTCTGTTAAGGAGCGCCCCTCTTCGTAGAGGTCAAGCGTGGCTTGGGCGTTCTTTCTGACTGCATAGACCTTGAGACGATTTCGCACAATACGATCATCTTTGAGTTTGGCGTCTAACTGCTTATCGGTGTAATTCGCGGCTGTCTCGACGTCGAAACCGTCAAACGTCGAGAGATAACCGGAGCGTTTGCGCAGGATTGTGATCCAACTCAGGCCTGCTTGTGCTCCCTCAAGACACAGAAACTCAAACATACGCTGCTCATCACGAAGAGGGACTCCCCACTCTTCGTCGTGATATTGCATGTAAAGCGCGTCGTCACCACACCAATCGCATCGTTTCATGTCGATCCAATCCTTTCCTTCTTGCAACGGGTCATTTCTGAGGCGTTCTAGGCGCCTGTGGGACAATCAAAACGGAATAAGGAGAATCTACCATGAGCGACACGATTCAGTATGAGCTTAGCGACACCATTGCCACCTTGCGTCTCAACCGGGAGGGGCGGCATAACTCGATTGGAGCGCAGGAGCTTAAGCAGATGGACGCAACTCTTGAACTCATCGAGCGTGATTCCAATGTCCGAGTTCTGATCGTGACCGGAGCGGGATCAAAAACTTTTTGCGCGGGTGCCTCGCTTGATGATCTGAATACGGGGAAAATCACCCCCGAAGGATTTCAGCGCGTAATGCAGCGCGTTGCCGAGTTGCCCATCCCTACACTGGCGCGCGTTAATGGCAATATCTTTGGCGGGGGCACGGAACTTGCCCTTAGTTGTGACTTTCGAATTGGCGTGGTCGGTACGCGGGTGAGAGTGCCCGCTGCCTCCCTGGGCTTGTGTTACCCACCCTATGGAATTGAACGCTTTGTAGAACGGCTCGCAGGCAATCTGCCGAGACGCATGCTGCTAGGCGCCGAGACTCTGGGCTCGGACGAGCTCTATCGGCTCAGTTTTTACGATTATCTGGTAGAAAAAGAGGCGCTAGATGAGCGCACCGACGAGCTAGCTATTCATTTAGACGGGCTAGCTCCGATGGCCGTGAGAGCAATGAAAGAGCTTATTCGCCGAGTAGAGGCCGGAAACGTGGATGAGGAACGGGCGAAGGAGTTGTTTGTCGGTTGCGAAGCGTCTGATGATTTACAAGAGGGGTTTGCTGCGCTTAGGGAAAAGCGTGCTCCCTCCTTTGCAAATAAGTAAGGTTTGACGACCTAGGCCAACGGTTTGGAGGTTAGCGCAGGTCTACAGTGACTTCGAACTGATTGGACCGCAGAGTATTTTCCTTTATTGAACCACCAAAGTTGCTAATAAGCTGATTAGTTATTGTCATTGGTACGGGTGATTCTTCCTTCTCAAGCCAGCCAACGTCACTTTCTACCTCTATTTTATAGCTCGCCTTACTACCCCGCTCTTTTGATTCAAAAGGACCAACAATCGCCACACTGCATACGGCCAACTTCGGTTCTGAAGCCATAAAAGCCTCTCGGAGGAATACGAGTATTTCAGCAACGATAACCACTATGAACGATGCATCGCTTAGAGGAACTTGATCTTCGTTGCTTTTATTTACAACGACGATATCTATTTTAGGCAACTTCTTTACAAGAACCAGATTGACCAATAGTTCGGTAACATGAATTAAAGAGATTTGCAGCTGCCAAGAACTACGCGTCGCGTCGTGCTGGATTATCTCCAGAATGTCTAAGATATCAGCTAGTGGCGCAGAGGAAGCCTCCTTATGGTTGTCAGACAGTTCTGTTGCTAATGACAATCGGATAGCTTTCAATAAATCTGCTGCACTGTTACGTTCGCGCCTTATTACGCTTTGCGTCGCTTCGTGCTGATTTTGAAAGTCGTCTTCCAAGCGAGAAAAAGCCACCGCTTGCTCTTGCGCTCTAAGGAGTCTGTCCGCTTTCAACACACGACTATCGTTTAATCGTTTAGCGAAAAGCAGCGCTACAGCGATAAAGGCAAGGTAAAGCGCAAAGGCCCAATAGGTGAGCCAAAAAGGCGTGAGAACCCGAATGGGTAAACTGATTTCATTATCGCTCCACATGCCTGAAGCATTTGCTCCCCTGGCGCGGAATGTGTAGTCGCCGGGAGGTAGATTGGAGTAGACCGCGGTACCGCGTGGGCCGGTGTTTATCCAGTCAGTGTCGTAGCCTTGTAGAGTGTGTTGAATAAGACCGTTTCCAGACTTGTGCGAATAGGTGTTACCGACTATAACCTCAAGAGTACGTTTAATCTCTAGCCGACCAAAGCCCAAAGACGTGGGGAGGAACCTAGACATATTCTTTCCATCAATTCTCAAATCTAGAACACTTACTGAGCTGATTTCCTTAGAAGGATGCAAATCCGGGCGTTTAATTACTAAAAACCCACCCGTTCCTCCGAAATACAAATCACCGTCACTCGATGCGAAAGATACACCGTAGTCCAGATAAATAGGCGCTTCTGATCTAGACCGATATTCCAAAGTGGGTCCTGACTTATCTATCAGCCAAACTCCCTCTGACGTTGCCACCCATATCCGACCTTCCTTATCCAGTTCGACAGAGAAGACTTCGGAGGGAAGGCTGGCCACGACGTAAGTCTCTATGTCTCGCGTCGGTAGTGTATTGTCAGTATCTATATATAAAATTTCTCCAGTCTTCGAAGTAAAATAATCAAATGCCCCAGCGCGTACCCCATCCCAAGCAAGAAATCGAGTTAGAATTTCACTCTTAGTAATCGAAAAGATATCTTCTGGGTTATTATTTAGACCTTTGATTAAGAAGACTCCGTTGAATCCTACGGAGTATATCGTCCCTTCATATCCTGACCGCAATAGTTTTAGTTGTCCTTCTAAGAAGTTACTATATCTTCCAGACTCCTCGACTTCATTTGCTTCGCAATTAGCTACGGTCTGTATACTTCCCCCGAACCAAGATACGACTAGTGTGTCGCTTTTATCGGTTAGAGAGTTTATGGAAGATACCGGCGTAGAAGATGTAACCGAAGACTTTATGGTACAAAGAGGACCCCGATCTATGCCCGAGGAGTGCTTGAAAAAGTGCAGGTCTCCGGAAGTCACGCCAACCCAAACTCCTTCCAACGTTACGTATATCGAACTTACGGCAAGCTCGTCCGAAAGTGATAAGTAAGGCACGATATTCATCCCGTCATCGGCGAGATAGACTCGAAATATCTGGCTGGGAGTGGCTACGAAAGTCCCGAGGCTGGGAGTTCCGTCTATCGCTATAACTTCAGGATAATTAATGCCGCCGAAATTAGAGACTTCTATTATATCTGAATCTCGGAGCTCAACGAGGCCAAGAAAACTACCTACCCAGACTATCCCATTTCCTACTTCGGCTACGGAGGTAAAATCGTCTGAACGAAGATTTGAAGCGTTTTTCCTTATCCAATCCACACTGTTGCTGGAAGTGTTTACTACGTGTAGACCATTTTCGGCCACGACGACCAGAGTAACAAGATCGCTGAGAAGAATTACGTCTCTGATACGGTATTTCTTTAGATCTCTGAACCACTGCGGAACTACTGTTACTTTTTCACAACTGCTTTTGGTAACTTCCAGAATCCGAAGCGGTCTATTTTTGCTGGAAAGAAGTAAGTAATTGCTTTCGGTATAGGTTGCTGTTTCGAATCCACGTACATTGTTTCCGCAACTAGCAACAAAACTTAAACTTATACCCTCGTCCTCTATTGTGACCTCGAAAATGCTGCCATCCTTGAGTAGTAGGTAAGTTGACGCATTAGTGGCAAAAACCCCAGCTGGCTTCGACGATAACGAAGTATCCCTGAACTCTTTTCGAAAAATTCTTGATCTTTCAGCAGAGATAAGACCTACCTCGGTCTCCGTTATGAAGATTGAGTTCTTTTTTGATCGTGAGGAAGAAAAGCTCAATACAGGGGTCAGCCCGTTGCTTTCTTCGCCAACCCCACGCCTGTTGAATTGAGAGCCGTCTTTTGAACGAGAAAACCAGCCATCGCTCTGAGTAAGCAGCAAAGTAGACTCATTTGCTAGTGATAGAAACGCTAGCGGCTTAACCGTAGAAAAACGTTCAGATAGGTCCACGTCTATGTCTATATTGACGAAAGAGTCCTCGCGAAAAGAGTAAATTTCGCTCGACGTAGTGACAAAGAGCTCACCGGTCTGTGTTTTCTGAACGTGTGTAATGGTCTTGCTCGAAAGCTCAGACGCAACGCTCGGATTAAATGCCTGCCAGGATTGCGCTGATCCATGTGATTGTTTACCTAATACATAAGGACAGATTGCCAAAACACAGAATGCTTTGAAAACACTTGGAAAGAGGAGGCGCTTCACGATCCCGCGTCTTGGAATATGAAACGTTGCAATACTCACTCTTAAAGTTTAGGAACCTTTCAGAAGGAATTTAAACCGTGCTTTCTTCGTGAATTCTCGGTAGGGCCTAATGGTAGGGTTCAGCCCGTGAAGGTCTGAAGGTGCTTGACGAAGAAAACCTGCCTGGGAATCACATCCAACCTTTAACGCTACTGTGTACTTCTTAACCAGCAAGGTTACCTCCGTATTTTGCACCACTGGCTTTTTGGAATAGATGACTAAGTATGAAAAACCTGAATCAAAGTACCGTCGAGTAAACCCGAGAAATCGTCGACTCGATGCTACATTGATCTGCCACCTGTTCAACACCTTTTGTTGTTTAACTCTTTTACGCAGCGATAATCTCTCGTGTCGCTAGCGGCAGTCTAAGCCATGATGTCTGGGGTAGCTAATCCGATCTTCAGCACTTTGTCTATGAATTACCTTGTACCTCGCGTATTGAAGCTTAATAGCCGGCTTTGCCGAGAGAACGAGGCGTGGACTCATATGACGCCTGTTTCTAGCTTCTCGTTCACATAATCACGTGCTTGAGATATGAATTGTTCAACCTTTAGTTTCGTCGACTCTACTCTCGAATTATCAAATCTAATCTTTCCTTTAGACGCTTCTTGTTCTACCAGTGCAAACCTCTCTTTCAGGATTTCTGCACCTATGTTCGCACTCATAGATTTTATTGCGTGTGCTGTTGTTCTCACCAACTCACAATCATCACGCTCCAATGCTACTCCTAGTTCTGATAGTTTCTCCCCAATTTGATTTTCAAAGCCTGATAGGAGTGAGTCTAAAAACTCCCCTACATTTGGTCCAGCTATTGATAAGAGCGAATCGAGCACTTCGTCATTGATAAGCGTTCTTGTATTTGACTTCCCACTTTTTTTACTTTGTATAGTCGGTGTATTACCGACTTGACTCGGATCGACATAGTCTGCAAGTGCTCGCTCGATGTCAGCGATGGTAAAGGGCTTGTTCACCACCGTATCCATGCCAGCTTCCATGCAAAGCCTAGTTTCAGCTGCTGAATTGCCAGCTGTTAAAGCGACTATTGGAACTCTTCGAGCCTCGTGTTCAGACTCATATCTTCTAATCCGCTTAGTGGCGGAGTAGCCATCCAACACAGGCATTTGGCAGTCCATGAATATTACGTCAAAATCTATCTTTGAGGCGAGATCGGTGGCTTCTTTGCCGTTGTGAACTACGCGATACTCTATATTCAGTGTTTTAAGCATTGCTGAAATTATTTGCTGATTGATCTCCATGTCCTCAGCTATAAGTGCTAAACGATTAGACGCAAAGCCAACTTTCTTCTTAGCTGTTTCTTCAACGTCCAACTTTTTTTCATCTGTTTCTTTCAACAGCGAGAACGAGTTCGCGAAGCAGTAGGGTGGATGTATGTGCCTATCGTACTGCGCGGCGAGTTTTTCTGGGCCAAACACTATAGGCTCTTCGGCTAAATGAATTGATATTTCTGGCAGTTTATGCGCTTTTTCCGTCGGCAAAAAAGGAACTCTGGTTGTATCCGAAGCCCCTAAATCCCGTTCTTGAGCGAATACGGCATCCCAACCAATGCTCGACAGAAAAGTTGCAAGTGAAAGTGACATACGATTTTTATTGTCTAATACGATAGCAACGTTGCGCTGGGGCTCTCGCGCATTGGTAGTCACTTGGGTAGGTATACTCAGGGTAATCGATGTCCCTACGTTAGACTCACTCTCCAGAGATACTGTACCTCCCATTAAGTCTATAAGATCCTTTGTTATTGCCAGTCCCAAACCCGTTCCGCCGTATTTTCTTGTTGTACTAGCGTCAGCCTGCGTGAACTTATCAAAAACCTTGTTCTGCGTCGCTTCGTCCATACCAATTCCTTCATCACGGACGGAGATATGAACCGTATCGCTTGGGCCGGTCGCGCTACTCTCGAGCCTATTATCTTTACGTTCAATTTCTAAATGAACTTCAATGTTTCCCTTACTAGTAAACTTAATGCTATTTCCTATGAGGTTCGTTAAACACTGCCCGATCTTCTTTTCATCCCCGATAATTCGTGATTGATTTTGAGGGAGGAGGAAGGTGAGCAAGAGCAGATTTTTTTGAGAAGCTGTCGCTATTTGTGACTGG
>JBCBZV010000193.1:0-5755 GCA_039815155.1 Pseudomonadota bacterium | reverse complement strand
ACAACTTCAGGTGAATTTAGCATTTATTCGGCAGCTGTAGTCAAGGACAAACAAACTGGGCAACCCATAGGATATGTACGTGCCAGGATCCCGGTAGAGTCATTGAAAACGTTTCTGACAGCGTTTGAAGAAAGTAATAATCAGTTTTACTTAGCTAATGCTTCAGGTGACCCAGGTCACTGGGGGCAGGGGGCATATCACCCGGCCGCACAGCTCCGCGCACGAGAATGTAAAGAAGATAGAGGCCAACCAGCAGTAACCCGGGCAACAAGGCTGCCGCGAAGAACTGTCCAACCGAAAGCGCCTGCACAGAGAAGGTGCCCTGTTCATACTGGGCCTGTTGATAGGCGTTTGACATCACGTCAGCTAAGATGATGAGCAGCGTGGAGGGTGGAATAATTTGCCCCAGCGTTCCAGACGTGCACACGATACCGCTGGCAACGCTCTTGCTGTAACCCGCCCGTAACATGGTTGGCAGAGCGATCATCCCCATGGCTACAACCGTCGCGCCAACAATCCCGGTGGATGCCGCCAGAAGTGCGCCGACCAGAACCACTGAAATGCCAAGGCCGCCGCGCAACTGGCCAAACAGGCGGCCCATTGTATCAAGCAGTTCCTCGGCGATACGACTTTTCTCCAGGATTGCGCCCATTAGAACAAACAAGGGAATGGCAATCAGCACCTGGTTGCTGATGAGACCGAACACGCGTTGGCCCATGGCGCCAAGCAGCGAGATATCCATCACGCCTAGTGTCCAGCCCAGATAGGCGAAGGCGATACCGATGCCGGCGATGCTGAAGGCGACGGGAAAGCCCAGAAGAATGGCGACGATCAACGCCGCAAACATGATCAGATCAAGATACTCAGCCACTACGTTGTCTTTCCAAAGAAGAGACGAACCAGCGACGAGACCGATTGCAAAACCACAAGAATGCAGAAGAGTGGGATCAGCGTCTTCAACAGAAAGACACCTTTGATTCCACCAACGGACAGCGGTCCTTCAAAGATGGCCCAAGCCACAGGGCTCGCCTCGCGGGCTGGTCTTCGCTTTCGGCTCCAATAAGGGTGAGCCGTCCCGATAAGCGAAATTGCTCTCGCGTGTGGGTGAAATACCAGCACACCTCACCCTGATCACTGGTGGAGATCTCGGCGACTTTCTGACTCCTAAGATCGGTGATCATGGCGAGTGTCGCGGTCGCCTCATCGAAGCCCCGGAACACAAGGGACCGAACCGCAGGACTACCGTCGGAGCGCACCGTAGCAAGCTGTAAGTAACGATTGTGTGCATCGCGCCGGTTCTTTGAAACCGCGAGCTTCAGCGCCGCACGCCAACAGTATTCTCTTCCTAGCGCTTCTGATTTCTCTCTGCTTTTCATGTGCTTCCTTGGCGCTTGTAAGGACTTTTCACCGGCGTATCGGCCTGACAATCAGGACAATCTAGGAACTAACGATGCGATTGGTCAAGCGGTACTCGAACGCGCAGCTACGAGGATGTTCAGCACCGCTCGCAGGTTTTCTCCCCAAAGCATATTGATACCTCGTCCGACTCGATGGCATTCGCGGCTTTCCGGCTGACCGCTTGACTCTATCGATAACGAGCAGAAATTCGCCGTTGGGATCTTCCTACGCGGAGCTGGCGACTACGGTTTGCAAATGACAGCAAACGTCCGCCATAGGACATGCGGAGATCATTAAGAAAGGATGCAAGTGTCGCTTCTAGCTAAGCCGCGAGTGTGCGCTGCGACAGGAGGCCGTCGGACAAGTGTAAGACTCGATCGGCAGAAAGAAGAGTCTCGATTCGGTGTGCGATGATTATTCTTGTAATCCCAAGCCTTTTTATCGATGCGTTGACTCTGCGTTCGCTGGCTAGATCCAGGTGTGAAGTACCTTCGTCAATCAGAAGCACTTTTGGATTTTGATAGAGCGCTCGCGCCAATAAAACTCTCTGTTCTTGCCCGCCAGACAAACAAGAACCCATGTCACCAATGAGCGTGTCGAAGCCCATTGGCATATCTTCAATTGTCTCGTAGATGTCTGCTGTCTTCGCAGCCTCGAGCATACGTTTGTCGTCAGTGCTTAGATCAAAGGAGGTGATGTTCTCTCGCAGCGTGCCAGAGAACAACGTGTCTGTTTGCATGACAGACGCAACCTGAGAACGATAATCCTGCAAACCAAATCTTGAGATCGGCACGCCATCGATCAGCAGTTCCCCCTCCTCGGGGCTTTCGAGCCCAGCAATGATTCGAATGAGGGTAGACTTCCCGCTCCCAGAGCTTCCGGATATCGCGACGGATTCCCCCGAGGAAACTTCAAGACTTACGCCGTCTAGAATGGCCGGCAGTCCGTCGGCATATCGGTATCTGACAGTCCGCAAAGATATTGCTCCGTCTAGGGATCGTCCCGTCTTTGGCAGTTTATACACAGCTTCCTGCTGCGTAAGCGCGACGTCTGATAAACGCTCAAGATGTAGTCTCAACAGTGCTAGCTGTAGAAACCTATCTATCAAGTCAACAGCGCTATCGAAGAAGTACTGTTTGTAGGCAAGGAATGCCATCAACATGCCGACGGAAAAGCCGCCGGCTAGGACTAGCTTTGACCCAAGATAGATACAAAAAACACTTTCAAGTCCGAGTAAAAGACCTGAGCCAAACTGAAGCCAGATGCGCGTCGTGCCAAGCTTAATTTCAGTATTGGTTAAGCGGGCTGTGTACTCTCGCCACAGGTTAGACCTGCTGTGTTCAAGTCCCAATAGTTTTAAAGGAACGATGCCGCGAACCGTCTCGAGGAAACAAGAACTTTCTTTCGCTTTGGCTTCTATCGCCTGTTCACTCCTTGCGCGCAAAGTACCGAGAAGTGCGAGGCGGTGAGTGAGTATAAGGAAAGCAGCAGCGATAGAGACAAGCGCTAGCTTAGGCGAGTATATAAACATCACCGTCAAGGCTGTCACGATCATAACCGCGTCAACGAACGCTGCCGTCACATCTTCGACCAGAAAGTTCTTAACGGCCTCCAGTGAGGAAAACCGATAGAGAACATCGGCGGTGTGACGCTGCGCGAAGTAGTCATGCGGTAGGCGAAGGAGGTGCTGAAACAAATTACTAGCGATGTTAAAACCAAGTAGAGACGAGCTTCGCAGGGCGACATAGCTACGCAGCGCTTCTGTGGTGCTCTTAATCAGCATGAAGCCCGAAAACCCGATTGCGAGCACTAGCAACAATGAGTGGGCTGAAGTGGGAAGAACGCTATCGACGGTAAGTTGAATGAACAACGGGCTGGTCAGAACAAAAACCTGCATTAGCAATGAAAGGAACAGCAACTGGAGCAAAGTGCTTTTGACACCGATAGTTCGAGAACACAGTGCTCTTAGACTTAACCGCTGACGCTCAATTTTGGGGACAAAGTCATCACTAGGATCAAGTTCTAGCGCTACGCCAGTATAGTGCTCGGACATCTGGCGAATTGTGAAAGAGCGCTTTCCGAGTCTTGGATCATGTATGACCACTCGTCTACGACTTACGTGATCAAGAACAACAAAATGGTCCATATCCC
This sequence comes from Pseudomonadota bacterium, assembly GCA_039815155.1. Classification (GTDB taxonomy): domain Bacteria; phylum Pseudomonadota; class Gammaproteobacteria; order Pseudomonadales; family Halieaceae; genus Congregibacter. The sequence goes on along the minus strand of JBCBZV010000193.1, from coordinate 2,206 downwards.
AGTGTAGGATGGCCGGTTTACGCAAGGCGTCTAATTGTTCGAGCGGCGCTTTGACGGCTCTCGAATGGAAGCCCAGTTCACTCGCAATCGCCATGAGCTGGCGTAGATTAGTCCCCTGACTCGAAATTTTATGGCGCCGACGAAGGGTGATTAGATCGGTGTCTAACCCGTGATAGCTCGATACCATAGCCAAACATGCTAAAGCACATTCAGCCGCTTCTGCTTGCAAGATCGTCCTTGTTCTTCCCGCGCGATGAAACAAGCCAAAAGGATCAATCACCGCTACTCATCTCCCTTAGGCGTTGAAGTCACAGCGCGAAGTGGATCCAGCAGCCAGTCTAGTAGGCTCCTGTGTTCCATAATTACATCCGCGGAAAAAGTCATACCGGCCTTTAGATTCTCGACTTTTCCATAGCTCTTAATACTTTGCTTAGCTAAGGATGCCTTCACCAAAAAATGCGAAGCGTGACTTCGGTTGTAAGCGCTGCCAGTCGGGGCTGGGACTACGGACTCACTCACACTCTCTACCAAACCTTCGAAGGTGCCATGCTTTTGAAATGGGAGCGCGTCGTACTTTATATGTACCGATTGTTTAGGCTTAACCAACAAGGCTGCTGAGCCGGAAAGATACATCTCCGCCATCAGCGAGCTGTTTGGCGGGATGAGCGTAAGCAGTGCGTTTTGAGGTGTTGCGAAGTCACCCAGTACGGCGCTCACAGAATCAATCTGCCCGGAGTGCCCTGCAACAATCCAAGTCTCCTTCCTAACTTCAAGCGCAATCAATTGTGAATTCAGTTCAAACAGCTTTTCTTCAATAGAGTGTTGCTGCTGTAAGTGACTGAGTTGAAGGCTGTCGAGTTCGCTAAGCTTGGATTTAATCAACGCTTCATGAGTGGCAATTTGTGCGCTGATTTCTTGAGATTGAAGAGAGGCTTCGAGAAAGCGTTGATCGCTGTGCTCGATGTCTATAAGCGCGATATGGCCAGTGCTCGCGAGCTTCGCTAACTTTTCATGGCGCGCCTTAAGAAGCTCGAGGACATCGGCTCTGATGTCAACCTGCTCCTTTAGTCTGGCGACTATTTGTCTTTGACCTACCAGACTCGCTTCTAGACCAGTTTTGCTAGTCTGATACTCAAGATCGTTTAGCCTTTTCCGCTCTTTCATAAGGCCAATTCGCGACCGCAAGCTTTCAATCGATGCTTGGGCAACACCAGTCCCAGACTTCCCTTGGGAATCCCGGTGCAGCGCAATTAAGCGGTCTCCTGCCTCAACAACATCTCCGGCCTTCACACTTACTTTTGCGATGATTCCGGAGACCGGGGGACGGATTCTTGAAAACCCGTCCCTGGGGACCAGGGTTCCGCGAACGGTCTCGTGCCGGACATAGGTATCCATGGATAAAGCTAATACACAAACAGTTACGATTGCCGCTATAAAGACAGTAAGGACCCAGGTCTTTAGAGGAGGTGCGAGCAGGACTCCTAGCTCTTGCTCCTTCTGGACTTGGAAGAACTCGTCACGAAAAATCGACGGGGAAGACATGGAAACTTACTCGGTGACCGTTCTCCGAAAGAGTTCACCCGTAATTGAGTGTTCAACACTCCGTCGGAGAACGGCTTTATCGGCTACCGATTGGTTCGGCTTATCCTAGTCAATCGAGCCCTAGCGGAAGCTCGATCCGAACCCCCAGCCGCCGGTAAAGGCGAGTGCACCTACGCCGAATATACCGATAGGGCCAAGAGCTGCTGCGCCGAGACCAGCGACGGCAACGGCACCCAAAATAACGCCGGCCGACGCATAGCGAAGGCTGCCACCACCGGAGCCGGTTTCCGCCCCTCGACGGCTACCGCCGCTTACGCTGTCTATTTTGTCCAAGGGAATGGGTGTGAGGGATCGTTCGTCTAATCGAGTGCTTGTGGTTTTAAATACATTGAAGTCTCTGTTTAACGTTAGCATGTGGAATCGCTCCTTGATTTGTTTAATTCTTCCATGAAAAAACTATGACTTTCTTTGGCTTTTAGCTCGTGCGTTCTTCCTGCGGCACTTTGTTATTGCGTGGTCAACCGGGTGCTGAAGCGCCCATATCCCATTTTACCAGCAGGAGAAGTCTGTTTGGATAGATTCTTTACTGGTAAATATGAGTCTGGAGCAGAAAGCTGCCCAGTTACTCATGAAACATCTGGAATCAGATGATACGCTTTCCGTT
>JBCBZV010000275.1:0-1987 GCA_039815155.1 Pseudomonadota bacterium | reverse complement strand
GGCATATGAGCAACCCTTCTGGGTGCTGCTGTTGGAGTTTGTGCCGATATTCCTCGCATTACTGTGGGATTTAAAACGACCGCTAGCGCAAGTACGGTAACCGGCAGGTTCGACCCCCTCTCAGTTAGCGCTCGATGCGGTGCGAGCCGACCTGCCTGGGCGATCTCAGCCGTCCGTAAGCTCGAGCTTAAAACGCTTGTTTAGGTAATAGAGCACCAGCGGGACCTGGTTGGACTCAACTGAAGTCAGCGCAAGCCTCTCAGGATTCTCACAATCAACAAGCGCGTGGGCGAAGTCTTTTACCGTACTGTTTTTGAAAGACTTGACCGTTTTGCGCTTCAGCTTCTTCGCTTCTCCGTCGACGCTGACGCAGTAATCGATCTTCGTGCTTCCTGCAGCGCGCCCCTTAAACACGGATTTCCCGAATTCGTAGGCCTCATCTCTTTGCGGGCCAGGCCCAGTTGAGGGAGTGCTGAAGCCTCCAATTGTACCTGATGCAAGAGCCACATTCGGTAAAAACGACAGCGAGGCGAGAAAGAGAAGCGCGATTCTTATTTGATTCGAAAATTTCACGGCGAACACCTGTACCTGCTAATGCTAAGTTGCACGGTTAGATACGCTCGTGTCGCCAAAGTTCACCTAGGCTTGCAAGCACGGCTGATTCGCTAATCAAGCTGTAACCAGATAAGGCCGTGGCTGGGCTGATCGTGTCACGTCAGATAGCTGGCGACGCGGTGACCTTGGCTCGTTTTGAATACACCATCACTTGCGCAGCATCCGCAATCGGCTAACTACCAACCCCTTGAAGCAACTCATCCGCCGTCTTCTCCCAACAAGGATTAAAAGCGAGTCCTCTGGGTGGCGGTGGAAGGGATGCGCGACCGCCGCGGATCCAGCGCTTGAGTTCGGCTGTGAACCCAGGTGCATCGTTGTAGGAAAATAGTCGACATCCGGGATGATCAGGTGCCCAGAATTTCAAATCACCAGCATCAAACCCGATCAGCGGTAGCCCGGAAGCCAGAGCCTCAGCACTCGCGATGCCGAAGCTCTCGAACACGGAAGTCGCAAGGTAGGCATCGGCGGAGGCGAGCCTATTCAGCGTCTCATCGTGAGAAAGCTCACCAACAAACGCAATTCTATCCGAGAGACCAGCCTGTTCAATCGCACGAACACAAGAGGCGTAATGGCTCGAATCTATCGTTGTCGATCCCACTAGCACCCACTGGAATTGGAGATCACCCAAGCAACCCAGTGACCGTATGAGTGCCAGAGGAAGTTTGGCTTCGGTTACAGCGCCGATCGTCATGAATTGTAGGCTGTCGCGATCCGAATCTTGGTTTTTTGGGCGGACCTGAATCGCCGGAGCTGCTCGATGAATTTGATGCCGAGGGAACACCTCGAGCCAATCTGACTGGGCCCGTTGGCCGGTGACGATGACGGCTTGCACCAACGGCAGCCAGCTATTGAGGCAGGCGAGCCACCGCCGTTTGTCCTCATCTGACAAACTGGGGTTTGCAGGAGGGTAGTAGTGCCCAAGTATGAACAGTACGCAGTCTGCGGTTTTGAGCTGGTGCTGAAAGTGGGCGGGCGGCGCCTCGCTTAGCCAGAGACTATCTAACAACACGCAAGAACCTGCATGCGTGAGAATCTGCTCCGGCCGATCTGCACGCAAGAGACCCGCGTGGCCCCGGTTGACAAGAACCTCGGCCAGGCTGGAGTTATAAAGATAACCACCAGACCGATGAGCTGGGCCGGCTAGCTCGGCGATCAGTAATTTTCGCATTGCTCGTTTGCATGCTCACACGATACGGTCTGACACATCACGGTGAAGTCATCAAATGGAGGTTATTTACTGAGCACCGCGGATTAGCGGCGCACGATACGCTGCCCAGGCCACATGGCTTTCACGCAGCTCAATACCAATCTCCGTGACGCCTTCAATCTTGAGCTCGATAATTCTCTGGGCGAGCGCCTCTTGAATCCACTG
>JBCBZV010000074.1:0-20907 GCA_039815155.1 Pseudomonadota bacterium | reverse complement strand
GCTAACCTCCTCACGGGCTGGGACGGGACCTTTTATGCGCCAATAAGTCTGCCGCGGGTGCTGGGTTTTGAGTTGACGATGAAATTCTAAGCTGTGCTGGGCCATTCGCTCCACGACAACCGGGTAGTGCGCTTCGACAAGCTGATAGAGGAGTGTCTGCTCGGGTCGATGGCGTTCATAGAAGATGCTGGCAAAGCCTTGCCGACCCGGTAACAGCATCGCGGTTCCGCCCTGCCCCAGTGCGACCCGCGCCGGAGATTGATCGCCGCTACGCAGACTGAACGACCGATGACACGTCAAAGCAATGGCAACTGATCGAGGTCAGTGTGTTCGTCCATCGCCCGGTGCTCAGGCCATAGGGACACGGCGGGGCTACTGGGCTTTGATGAGTGCAGTGCGAAGCGCCTTGTGAGGAGCACAGCCAGAGACTGCTAGGATCCTAGAAACATTCTGATCAGCAGACCGAGGACCGTTACCGAGGCGACACCCGCGGCCCATAGGGTCACCAGCCAGGCCCAGCTTTTCCAACCGCTTGGGTCGGTTGCTTTTCGATCATCTCGCCCCATCTCCGCCTCTGCTTCTCAGTGATACAAGGCATTCGGGTCGATCTTTCCTCGAAAGACCCAATAGGAATGGGCGGTGTAAGCCACGATGAGTGGTAAGAATAGCAGCGCACCCACCAGCATAAAGCGCAGGCTACTGTCCGGAGCCGCCGCATCCCAGATCGTAACGGAGTGCGGAACTATGTAGGGGAGAGTTCCCGCTGCAAAGCCCAAAAAACACAGGGCAAATAACGCGACCGTAGTGAAAAAGGGAACGGAATCCCGCTCACTTAGTAGTCCCCACACCAGGCACCCAGCAAGAACCGCTGTCACGCTAGGTATTGGCATAACCATCAACAGCTGGGGGAAGACGAACCACCGTTGAGCAATTTCCGGCGCCAGAAATGGGGTCCAGGTGCTGACCACACCGATCAGAACAAGCATGATGACGGCGGCTCTTTTCGCAATACGATAGGCTTGTCGCCGGACCGATCCATCGGTTTTAAGAATCAGCCAAGACGCGCCAAGCAAGCTGTACCCAGCGATGAGTGCAAAACCGCAGAGCAAAGAAAACGGCGTGAGCCAATCCCACCAACCGCCGCCGTAACCGCGTTCGACGACTTTAATACCCTGGATGAACGTGCCGAGTACGATTCCCTGGGCGAAGCTTGCAAGTACCGATCCAAAGAAGAACGATGTATCCCATAGACGCTCATGAGAGCGTTCGCGCCAGCGGAATTCAAAGGCCACGCCGCGAAAAACCAATGCGAGGATCATCACGGTAAATGGAGCATAGAGAGCCGGCATCACAATCGCGTATGCCAGCGGAAATGCGGCAAACAGACCACCACCGCCCAGCACCAACCATGTCTCATTGCCGTCCCAAACGGGAGCAACGGAGTTCATGGCAATCGCACGATGCTCGTCCCCTCCGAGTAAAGGAAATATCGCTCCGATCCCCAGATCGAAGCCATCGAGAACAACGTAGACGAATATCGCGAGTGCGAGAATCGCAGCCCAGACGAGCGGTAAATCCATGATTGCCAGCCTCTAAGCCGCCGGGATCAGGTGGCGGGCGCGAGGCAGCGGACTTTCGGTCTCGGAAGACTTGCCGCCCACTCGATTCGGCAACGGCTCACCGGCAACCGGTGGTCGATTCATCATGCGGAGTGTGTAGTAGGTCCCGGCACCAAAGAGCGCGAAATAAACCACAATAAAAGCGAGGAGCGAGGCGGCAACGGCAGGAGCTGCTATCGGTGCCGCTGAATCGATTGTCGATAACAGACCGTATACCGTATAAGGCTGGCGACCCACTTCGGTCGTTATCCATCCAGCGAGCACCGCAATCAAACCGGAAGGCCCCATAGCCACGGTAGCTCTAAGGAGCCACGGCGACTCGAACAAGCGTCGACGCGCTCGAAGCAGAAGACTCCAAACGCCAATCAGGAACATTCCGCTCCCAAACGCCACCATGATCCGAAAACTCCAGAATACGATCGCCACGGGAGGGCGTTCGGCCGCGGGCACATCCTTCAATCCCGGTGTTTCTCCATTGACGTCGTGGGTCAAAATCAACGCCGACAGCTTGGGGATAGCCAGTTCGAAACGGTTTTCTTCGCGATGCTCATCGGGAATCGCAAAGACAATAAAGGGAGCACCCTGCTGCCTGTCCCAGTGCCCTTCCATGGCGGCAACTTTGATTGGCTGATGCTCCAGCGTATTCAGGCCGTGCAGGTCGCCAGCGAGGATTTGCAGCGGGGCGACCACCGCAGCCATCCACATTGCCATGGAAAACATCGTTCGCGCCGCCTCGTTAGTCTTATCGCGGAGCAGGTGGAGCGCCCCTACCGCACCGACAATAAAGGAAGTGGTCAGGTACGCCGCCAAGACCATGTGCAGGAGGCGATAGGGAAATGACGGGTTGAAAATAATTTTCAACCAGTTGTTGGGAACGAATTGACCAAGGTCGTTGATGGCGTGGCCCGCCGGCGTTTGCATCCAAGAGTTAACCGCAAGGATCCAGGTAGCCGACAACAGGGTTCCAAAGGCAACCATTAGCGTCGCGAAAAAGTGCAGGCGCTTTGATACGCGCCCCATACCGAAAAGCATCACGCCGAGAAAACCCGCTTCAAGAAAAAATGCGGTGAGCACTTCGTAGGCCATCAACGGACCAACAACCGGTCCCGCTTTGTCGGAAAATACGCTCCAGTTGGTGCCAAACTGGTACGACATGACGATGCCCGAGACCACACCCATCGCGAACGCCAGAGCGAAAATTTTCAACCAGTATTTATACAGAGAGAGGTAGGTGCTGCGACCGGTTCGCAGCCAAAGGCCTTCCAGCACCATCAGGTAGCTCGCCAGCCCTATCGAAATCGCCGGGAAGATAATGTGGAAAGACACGGTAAATGCAAACTGCATCCGCGCCAGAAGTATCGCGTCGGCGCTTTCAAACACGTTTTTCTATTTCACCTCTTTAAGCTCTAGCGGACCAGCGTTTGGGCAAACACACCATAGCTGCCCAACCGTTTTCTATTTTTCAGGGCGCGCAACGCATCGCGCTGTACCGGGCGCTTTTCCAGTAACACGCCACACACCGCATCGATCATGTTGCGTGCCTCAACATCATCTGAAAGCTGATAAAACACGACCTTAGAACTTTTTCGCGTCGTGACGAGACCTTCATCGCGAAGCTTTGCAAGCTCACGGGAGAGTCTAGGCTGTTTGATCGCAAGCTCTGTCTCCATCGCTCCGACGGACATTTCCCGGTCCCTGAGTTGTGCGCAAATAAGCAGGCGAGCCGGGTGCGCAAGCGCCTTGAGCAAACGCACCGCCTGCTCTGAACATTCGCTAATTAGCGCAGCGTCGGGACTCATGCCTTGTTCCCCGTAGGTGTGAAGTACCAGGAGCTACTGCCTCCCTGCTCTCGCTGGGAGGCTTCGCTGTTATCGGTAGGTGCGGTGAGCACGAAATCTGAACCGGGCTGCCATCCCTCCGGAGCTGCGATTTCTTCTTCATCGCAGCGCTGAATGGCGGCAAGCACGCGCAGAAACTCCTCGATCGAGCGGCCAAGGTACGGGGGGTAGTAGCTCATGACACGAAGAATGCCTTCCGGGTCAATCAGGAAAACGGAACGAACGGTCGCAGTTGTGTCCGAGGCCGGATGAATCATCCCGTACGCGCGCGCCACGGACATAGAGATATCCTCAATGATCGGAAAGCTGACTTTCACTTCGAATTTCGCTTCTAGATCTCGAACCCATGCCAGATGGGAAAATACGCTGTCGACGGATAAGCCGAGAAGCTGACAATTTAGGGTCTTAAACTGCTCGGCGGCGCGCTGGAAAGCCAGCAGTTCGGACGTACACACCGGCGTGAAATCTGCCGGATGAGAAAACAGCAGTACCCAACGGCCCCGAAAATCAGATAGCTGTAACTCCCCATGCGTGGAGCGCGCGCGAAAATCGGGAGCGAGCTCATCGATGCCGAGAGTCGACAGCAGTTCGGTCTTTGGCTGTGATTCGTTTAGATCAGTCATGTTTTAGCTCTCTCAGGTCGGATTATACCTATCATATTACAGTTTACGTTTTTGTATATTATTTATTGTAATATATTGTGTTTGCCTACTTTCGTGTTCGGCAAAAGTGATTTGCGAATGACCGGTAAAAGAACAGGTACTCCCGCCACACATCGGCGGGACCGAGTGTTTACTGACTCAATTCACACTAGGGATGGGCGTGGGGATAAAGGGCGCGCACCTGATTCGGCGGTGCAGCAGACGAATCAGAAGCGCGAGAGTCTTAGCCTGCTGGAACTTATGGGCTCAGGTTTAGCGGCGGCGCTAGGGGTACAAAGCAGTAAAAACCGGGAGCGTGACTTCAGCCACGGAAAGGCGGGCAACTTCATCGCTCTGGGAATAGTATTTACGGCGCTTTTCATCGGCTCCGTACTGACCATCGTCAATCTGGTTCTCTCAGGACGTTAGTCAGATCGCGCACACTTGCTGTTTGCCTAGTGAAAGGCTCAAGATCCCAGCTCGAATTAGAGCCGATTTAGACAACGATTCACTGGCAGGTCAGGGATTCAGAGCGTTCAACTGCGGAGTAACCATTCTTTTGGCAATGCACTGCCTGCAAGCTCTTCGACGCTGACCACCGCGATACGATCGTGCACGCCAACCTCCTGAGCGAAGGACAAAGCGTCGTCCGTACGCGCTACGACAACCGCCTTTTCATTTTGCTTGCGCAACCAGAGAGCCGTTCGCAAGTTATCCTCCCCGCGATTCGTGGCCATGATGTAGAGCGCTTTGGTGGACTCGATCGGCGCAACTACATTCAGATCAGACCAAACCTGTGGATGCGAAATATCTCCCTGTAAGGAGTAGATCTTAAGATCCGCGGATAGAGAAACCTGTTCTTTCGTTACCAGCAGGCGGCGTTCGGCATCGTCAGCGAGAACGGCAACCGATTCGATTCGATCTAACGCAAGTTCCTGGAGACGCTCAAGAATCGACTGACCAAAGCGCCCAAAGCCCGCGAGTACGATTACCGTTTTTGCCGGTCCCGCATCCAGTACTGGCTCGATCTCCGTCTCTACAAGATAGCGTGCGGCCAGCTGGTACATGTTGAAGGAATTTATCGAGCACATCGTTTCCGTCGCGGACATTGCGCGCATCACGCGGAGCTTTGGACAGTGCAAAGTAATCTTACCGTCGAGCTCCGGGTGACGCCTTAGAATCGAGTGGGCCATTCCGAAACCTGCCAAACTATCCGAACCTAGAATCAAGACCCGAGACGCACACTTCACTCGTATTTTTTCGAAGACATAGTCATCAACAATATCCGAGATACGGACCAACACTCGGTAGTGCTTTCGAAGCTGAGCGAGCCGATACGGCGATACATCCCTTGAGACAACCAGCACGGCAAGAGCCTTGGAGTCGAACACTCGCAGGCGTTCCAGCACAACTTCCACAAGCGGGTCCTCGCCGATAATGACCAGGTGCTTTCTTGCGCTTCGCAGCTTGAGCTTTTCCGCGGAGAAGATCTGAAAGATCGCATCCAGAATTGCAGATACGGTAAGTATCGGCGCGGCAAAATAGATGAGCCACAAGATGGCTCTGGCCCAAACCGGGCCGCCTTGCGGTGTGCCAAGATCTACACCGCCTATAACAAAGAGACTCAGCGCGTAATAGAGATACTCAAGAGGCCCACTGTCGTTCCCAAGATCCCGTTCGGTAAAGCCCACGCCTAAGCTCATCGTAAACGCTCCTAGCACGATGAGGGAAAGGGCAGCCAACACCCGATTCGGTATCTTGCCGATCAAAATTGATTCCTGTTATGAAGGCCCAGAAGTTGAAGCCGGTAGGAGTGAGTCCGCGAAAAGCTCTCTGCCGATTTTTCGAACGCGGCATTACCATCGAAGAAGCGGCAATTAAAACATGAATCGCTACCAGCTCGCTCAATCCCAGGAAGATAGCAGTTTGCTTCCAACATCGATCTTCGCAGCGGGGGCCGCTAAACCCTTGTCGACTGGATCAAACTCGGGCGGCCACACGGGCTGTTCAAAGAGCGGCATCATAGCGTCGGTAAAAAATCGAGATCGGCTTCCGTAGACATGCTTAGCGCCGTACTTCTGCTGCTCGGGAACATAAAACTTTAGCGGGGCCAGCATATGCAGCTGCGTCTTGGCTCGGGTCATTGCGACGTAAGTCAAACGCCTTTCTTCTTCCGTTTTCTCAACATCACCAGTGGCAAACTCCGACGGCAGATTGCCGTCCGCGACATTGAGCACAAAAACCGCCTCCCACTCCTGCCCTTTCGCCGAGTGAATCGTCGACAGATTCAGGTAATCCTCGTCCAGGGAACACTCCTGCGGTTGATCTGAGCTTGCTTGTGGCGGATCGAGCGTCAGCTCGCTAAGAAACTGCTCCCGAGTAGCGAACCTTCCGCTAATCGCTTCCAGCTGATCCAGATCACTCATTCTCGCCGCGATGCCGTCGTAACGAGCCTCGAGCAAGGGCGCATACCAATCACGCGCGGACGCAGTCTGCCCAAACCACTCCTTGCTTGTATCCGTCAGCTTAGTCATTAAGCCGATCAGCTCCGTCCACATCGTCCTATCGGCCCCCCGGTGCAAGCTCGTGAAGCTTGCGAGCGCAGACATCTTCCAATTCTGACATTCGAGATGCGCAAAAGCGGCCGCCGCCGCCTTCGGTCCGAAACCGTCTACGAGCTGGCACACGCGAAAAGCCGCAACCTGATTCTTCGGGTTGTCTGCCCAGCGAAGAATCGACAGGAGATCCTTCACATGAGCGGCCTCAAGAAACTTAAGCCCCCCGAACTTGCGGTAAGGAATGTTCCTCCTTATGAGCTCAAGCTCAAGACCATCGGCATGATCACTCGCTCGAAACAGGACCGCCTGATCCCGCAAGTATTGACCACCTTCCCGATTAGCCAGAACAGTATCAACTACATAGCCGATCTGCGCATGGTCGTCCTCCAGCGTCACGAACTGCGGCATTAGCCCTCGCTTTTTCAAAGAATACAAATCCTTTTGATAAGCCCGACTACTTTCTCGCATCAGCGCGTTCGCTACATCGAGAACCGGCTGGGTCGATCGATAGTTTTGCTCCAGTTTTATGACTTTAGCCGAGGGTGAATACTGCTTAGGAAAGCTAAGAATGTTCTCTACATCGGCCGCTCGAAAGGAGTAGATGGATTGCGCGTCGTCTCCAACGACAGTCAGCCCCGTACCTTCGGGCTTCATCGCTCTCAGAATATCGGCTTGTAGGACGTTAGTGTCCTGGTATTCGTCCACCAGCACATGGTCAAACCGAGCCCCGACGGCCTTAGCCAGTTCCGGTTCCGCCATGAGCTGCTGCCAGTAGAGCAATAAGTCGTCATAGTCCAAGGACTCGGTGCGCTGCTTCGCGCGCACAAAGTGTCTAAACAGCATCCTCAGCTCCTCATGCCAATCCGCGCACCAGGGAAACACCGCGCTGAGAACTTCATCCAAAGTCTTGCGCGTATTTACGACGCGACTATAGATCGATAGGCAGGTCTCTTTTCTCGGGAAGCGATTGACGGAGGATGAAAACGCAAGTTCGTGGCGGCACACGTCCATAAGATCCGCTGCGTCACCACGATCAAGAATTGAGAACTGCTCCGAAAGGCCGATATTGCCGTGATAGTCCCGAAGAATTCGATTTCCAATGGAGTGGAAAGTGCCGGACCAAGGCAACGAAAGCGGTTGTGAACTCCTCGCGTTAGGAAACTGCTCGCGCAGAATTTTTTCCGCTCGGCGGGTCATTTCCAAAGCCGCGCGCCGCGAAAACGTTAGCAGCAGTATTCGATTTGGATCCACTCCATTGAGTAGCAAATGAGCCGCACGATGAGAAAGTGTTTGAGTCTTGCCCGTACCTGCTCCGGCAATGATCAGCAGCGGTCGCGAGTTAAAAGGTCGGCTACGACTGGGGCGCTCACCATAGGTCGCCGCAGCTAACTGCTGCTTGTTGAGCGCGGTAGCGGCCTCCCTAGGAAATGGCGGCACCGCTCCGTCCGGGGAGTGGATTTGCGGATCCGTATCCAGCGATTCAACAAGCGTGACCATCGGGGAAGAGTGGTGAAGGCACGGGAGAATGGCAATCAGCCTGTTTTCGGTCTGTAGCCCGAGGCGACATTCTTTCCCGCGGGGCCCAGGCGCGCTCAGTTCTTAGTATTAGGATGTTACGGCGAATCGCTGTAGCAAACTCGGTCGTGATGCAGGCTCGTTGTACTATTGCGATGGAAAGCGTTGCTAAGCGGCAACGATCTTCTCGCAAGTACAGCAGGCACAACCGGATCATGAACGAAATAATCTGCCCCAAGTGCAAAGCCGCATTCAAAGTCGATGAAGCGGGCTTTGCCGACATTCTCAAACAGGTGCGCGACAAAGACTTTGAAGCGCAACTACAGGAGAGACTCACGCTCGCCGAGAAAGACAAGAGCAACGCGATCGAACTCGTCAAAAGCCAGCTCCGGAGCGATTTCTCGGAAGACACGGCCTCGAAAGATGCGGAAATTAAGGAGCTTCAAGCAAAGCTGGATGCAAGCGCGGTGACGCAGCAGCTCGCTGTGAAGGAAGCCATCACCGAGCTAAGCCGGGAACGCGATGAACTGGCCGCCAACCTGCTCCAGAAAGAGCAGGACAGAAAAGCAGCCGCGGAACTCGCCGAAGTAAAACGACAGCAGGAATTGCAAAGCAGTAACGCCGAGAAAGACCGCGAGATTCAGGGACTTCGGTCCCAGCTGGCGTCGAGTGATAGCAACCATAAGCTTGCGATTCGGGAAGCCCTTGGAGGTGTTGAGCTAGAAAGGGATGCGCTGCGCAACCAGCTAGAGCAAGCGCAACTCAAGCAGCAGTTAGGCGAGACATCGCTACGCGAACGCTACGAGGCACAGCTCAAAGATCGTGACGACGCGATTGATCGGCTAAAAGACATGAAAGCGCGCCTTTCAACAAAAATGGTAGGCGAGACGCTGGAGCAACACTGCGAGACGGAATTCAACCGAATCCGAGCAACCGCATTCCCACGCGCCTATTTCGAGAAAGACAACGATGCAAGCTCAGGAAGCAAAGGGGATTTCATTTTTCGCGATGAAGACGAGGCGGGTACCGAAATCGTTTCGATCATGTTTGAGATGAAGAATGAAAACGACGGAACCGCGACCAAGAAGAAAAATCAGGACTTTTTTAAGGAGCTGGACAAGGACCGGAACGAGAAAGGCTGCGAATACGCTGTTCTTGTTTCCCTGTTAGAGCCGGACAGCGAGTTGTACAACACGGGCATCGTAGATGTATCGCACCGCTTCCCAAAAATGTATGTGATTCGACCCCAGTTCTTCATCCCGATGATTACGCTGCTACGCAACGCGGCGATGGGTGCCTTGGCCTTTAAGACGGAACTCGCGCTCGTAAAAGCGCAGAACATCGACATCACTCATTTTGAAGATGATTTGGACGCGTTTAAGACCGCCTTCGCCCGCAACTATGATCTCGCCTCGCGCAAGTTCCAGACCGCGATTGAAGAGATCGACAAATCGATTACCCACCTGCAAAAAACCAAAGACGCGCTACTGGGAACGGACCGAAATCTGCGGCTGGCGAATGATAAAGCCCAGGATGTCTCGATTAAAAAACTGACGAGAAAAAACCCAACAATGGCGGCTAAGTTTAAAGAGCTTGAGTAGAGCGCAGCCGCGCGGAGCGCTGTGCCTTGTCGACAAGCGAATCGAGCGTGCTGAATATCTTATTTTGCACCTCCGGTGGATCTATGTGAATGCAATGAGTCGCTTCCTCGATATGTACCTGCTCGCAAGTACGAAGCACCTCGTTGCAGAGCGTCTGCGAGATCTCCGACTGAACATAAATTTCATCACCGGCGGTTACTAGCGTGACCGGTAGCTGGAGCTTTGGCAGTGTCGCGCTTTGGGATAACTCATCAGCCGACTGGAAAATTCCAAACAAGTATTCATTCGTCGAACCGCCCACTCTTAGGTCGGGACGCAAACGATAGAGAGCCTCGTTTTTGAAGATTCTGTCGGCGCGCTTTCCGCAGTGTTTGTAGGTTTCGGGAGCGAACTTATTAGGAAACCAAGGTCCTTGGGTTGGGGCATATTCCGATCCCTTTCCTGCCCTCACCGCACGCCCTGAGACTAACCGCATATACCAGAGCGGTGCCCGATCGTGCGTGTTGGGAAGAATTGCAGGCACAAGAAGCAGCAGGCCATCCGCCTCCGCCAGCCCGTTGTCATGAGCGGATCGGAGAACGGAGTGGCCTCCCATGCTTTCCCCGATTACGACGAGTGGGCCAACGCTCACCCGCGTAGCCGCAATATGGTTGGTGACTTCGGCTACGGACCGACCGTAGTAGCCCCAGTCTCCCGTATAGGTTTTTTGATAATCGTCCTGCCGTCGGATCGAGCCTCCTTGACCGGGAAGGTCCATGGCGGTCACCTCATAGCCGTTTTCGTACCAGTAACTCAGAAATTCCGACACTAATTCCTGGCTAGACGTGTAGCTTGGTACGTACAACAACGTTGCCTTAGGCGAGGGGGGTACGGCACGACCAACTCTGATGGTTGCGTCGTCGCTCATGGTGAATGTCTCAAATTCCCAGCTTTTTGGAAGCGGTACGTCGAAGGTATCGAGATAGCGCTGCGCCTCCTCCAGCTCGCTGTCCGTGGGTTCACGAAGCAAGCTCTCGAAATCTGGGGACTTCAAACAGGCGGAGAGCAAGAACGGGCATGCGAGTATCAGCAGTACCAGGGCGGTCCTGTGTAGGGCTTTCTCGAAAGGAAGGACAGCCCCTGGAAGCTGGTCAATCATGAGCCCGGTGGTTATCGGCGTATTGAGTTTTTATAGTTTGCTTGTCGATCTTTCCCGAACCAAGGCGCGGCAGCGGCCCATTAGATAAGATGATTGTCTGCGGATGCTTGAACGCCGCCAAAGAACTTTGCAGGCTCTGCCGGAGGCGTTTTTCGTCGAACTGTTTCCGATCCGCCACGAAGATCGTCGCGCAAACGGCTTCGCCGAGTCGATCATCGGGAATAGAAAACACGCAGGCTTCGCACACCTGTTGATCGGCGAGCATCGCCGCCTCAACTTCTTGGCAGGCTATATTTTCCCCACCTCTGAGGATCATATCTTTCTTGCGATCAACGATCGTGAGGTACCCGGAATCCAAATGTCCAATATCCCCGGTGCGAAACCAGCCATTGCTTAGAAATGCTTTTTCCGTGTCCTTCGGGCGATTCCAGTAACCCTTGGCTAGGGTGACGGCCCTGACGGCGACTTCACCAAGCTCACCCTCCTGCTGGGGATTGCCCTGTTCATCAAGAATGGCAAGTTCGGCTAAGGGTTTGAGCGCACGGCCAGTCGACGCTGGTCTCAGGCTGTAGCCCTGCCGATTATTGATTGCGCCAGTTCCGTTGGTCTCGGTCAGCCCGTAAGCCATACCCGCCCTAATCGCGGGGTGGCGCTCTTCCAAACGCCGAAGGTGTGCTTCCGGACGGGCAGCACCGCCCGCGTTAATCTCCGCAAGCGAACTCAGATCGTAACTACTGACGTTTTTGTGTTCAGTAAGCTCGCGACTCATCGTAGGTACACCCATAAAAGACGTCACCCGCTCTCGTTCGATCATCGCCAGTGCATCTTCCGGATCCCACTTATCGAGCATCACTATCTTTCTGCCGATTAACACGGAGATCATGAAAATGCTGTGGCATCCCGTTACATGAAACAAAGGAACGGTGAGCAACGTCGCCGGCTGGATAGGATCTGAATCGGAAGCGCTGGCATCTCTTCGCTTAGCGTCAACGGTTTGTTGAGCCATGCCATAGGCTGCGAAGTTGAGCATCGCGTTGCTCAGGGCCCTATGTGATGACACAGCTCCTTTCGGGTAACTGGTCGATCCGGAGGTATAAAAAATAGTAGCGTCGTCGTCTGGATCTAGGGACACTGGGCGTGGTGTGGCTTCGCCAAGATTGGCGAAATCCTCGTACCGGATCTTGGAAATGCCCGCTTTCGCACTGCGTACAACTACTTGGCTAATAGTTGCTCCGACTTCTTCTAAGCGACGATGACGTTGCAGATCTACCATCGCAAGGCTGGCACCGGCATCGATGATTGCTTCTTGCAGTTCCGTACCTTGCCACCAAGCATTGAGGGGAACAGCGATAGCACCTGCGATTGTCGTTCCAATAAAGGCAAAAACCCATTCCGGGTAATTGCGCATGGCAATGGCTACGCGATCTCCTCGCTCAATGCCCACCGCCTGCAGCGCTCCCGCCAAGCTATTGGATCGTTCCCAGACCTCTTGGAAGGTGTATCGCTCGTCTTGATACACGATGAAGGTTTTTTCCGCGTGCTGAAGCATCAGTGCAAAGTAGGCACCTAGATTCGGCGGTGCATTTTTAAATTCACACTGCTGTCCCCAGGGTCGCTGCGCAGAAATTACTTCAAGCAGCTGACCTTTGGCCGTCAGGTCAGCGAGAGCTGCATCGTGATGCTCGTCTGATTCGATGTTCATTGGAGCTTCCTTTTGGAATTTTTCGTCCTGGGGTGAGCACCTACCGGGTACGTTCGGCGCTCGTTCCACCACTTGAGTCCGCGTAATTACTTCCCAAGCCATAGCGGTGCGCGCTTCTCTGCGAAAGCGAGAGCACCTTCCCTCGCATCTTGTGATTGAAACACCGGGTTGATTATTTCCTGCTGTCTTTCGTCACTCTCACTGGACAGCCAATCCTTCGAGTCGAGCGCCACTTTCTTTGAGCCCCGTACCGCGAGCGGCGCATTTCTGGCAATCCGCTGTGCGAGTGAAAGGGCTGCATCCAATGGGTTCGCCATTACCAGATCATTGACCAGACCCAGCTCGAAGGCTCTTTCTGCGGGCATAGGATCGCCCGTCAGAATGACTTCCATCGCTATATTAGGAGGCAAGCGACGCGGTAGATTAACGACACCACCGGCACCGGCTATCAAGCCTCTTTTTACCTCTGGTAAACCGAAGGAGGCACCCTGACTGGCGACAACCATGTCGCAAGCCAGCACCAGTTCAAAGCCTCCCGCAACGGCTGCTCCATCCACCGCCGCTATAAGTGGCTTGTTAGGAGGGGCTGAAGTGATTCCCGCTAGCCCACGACCGGAGATGATTGGCGATTCGCCGTTTAGGAAGGCTTTTAGGTCCATACCCGCAGAAAAAGTTGGCGAAGTGCTTGCCAAAATACCGACGGCCAAATGGGGATCGCTGTCGAGCAGATCTGCCGCTTCTGCGATCGCTTTGGCCATTGCTTCGTTGATCGCGTTGCGAACCTCTGGTCGATTAAGCCTTATCAGAAGTATTCGGTCGACTCGGTCTACTAGGACCGTCTTCGTATCCATCGTGTGCTCTCTAGTGTTAACGGGCTAAGGGGTAGAGTGCCGGCGACAGATTGAGTCAGCTTGCTGGACCGTCACCTTCTCTGCCGCTCAGCGAGCGAATTCAACGCAAGCAGACCTATAATGTAAAATTGTTATTTTTGATACATTAATAACATCAGGGAATACCTCGTGCTAGACGTCAATGACATCCGAACGGTAACGCTCATCGAAAAAGCTGGCAGTATTCAGGCGGCTGCCAGTGAGATGGGCCTTACGCAGCCTGCGCTCACAAAACGGCTTAAAGCGCTGGAAGACAAACTTGGTTTCGAGGTCTTTCAGAGACTGCCGCGAGGTGTCCGGCTGACACGTTTGGGCGAACGCCTCGCACATCAAGGGACAGATCTTCTCCTCCACGCCCGCGATATCGAAGCTGATCTGATCCGCCATCAACAAGGCGAGCAGGGGTCGTTACGTGTTGGAGTACGACCGTGCATACAGAGCATATTCTTCCGCAAGAGCCTGCTGTCATTTTCAGCAAGTTATCCGAGGATTCACCTACGCATCGATACCGGGCCAGCCTCGGCGATTTGCGATGCTGTGCGGGGTGGTTCGCTCGACTTTGCGATCATTGCGCTAGGCTACGAGGACGAATTTGGTGTCGATCCAGCGCTGCATCATGCGCTGGAGTTTGAAGCCTTGTTCCGTATGCCGGTGTCTATCGTGGTGAAAGCAAATCATCCCGTGATCGAATTGAAGCAAGAAATCACGGCCATCCTGAACTACCCGTTGGCCTGCGATATTCCACCCGCTAATCTGCGTCGACACCTTTCCCAGGTAGCACGAAGCGCAGAAATCGCGTTTGAAGGTCCAAGGCTACTTGTAGATGATTACGACTTTATTCTACGTCTGGTCGCGCGATCCGAGTTTTGGACCAGCGTTTTTTCTGAGAACGAATCCGCCATGCCGAATTCAGAAAGCTACTCCTTCCTTCGGGACGACCGGTTGCTTCCACCTATGACCGTTGGGCTGTGCACGCGCAAAAACTGGGAAATGACAAAACCTGCGCAAAATTTGGTGGACGCGCTGATGAGCAATGCTAGTAGATACCGCCTTAAGCGATGAGGGTAATCCAACTCTACTCGAGCCTTGGCACTTTCTGAAGGCTACGGATCAGCGAATGCGGTAACGTCGTGCTGCGATGGCGCATCGCCTGATTGATACTAATTTCAAACCTTCCGACCCACGCCCAAATGTCGCATTGGGCTCCGCTGTACAACTTTTCTTTGCAATTCACCGCACTCCCTCTCGGAAAAGCGGTCTTAAGCGATGAACGTTAGCCGATTAATGCGCTCGACGATGCGGACCCGCAGGCCGCTGGACGAAAAGTGTGAATCAGTCGTTTAGTAGAAACAGCTATTGCTATCGATTACCTGCCATTTTCAGACTTCCATCATTGGAGACATTCATGACCTCGCTTAGATCCACTCTTACCACACTCTGGGTGCTCGCTTTGGCCAGCTTTCTTGGAGCATGCACCACAAACCCATATACCGGTCAGCGTCAGGCGAGCAAAGCGGCAACTTACGGCGCAGGAGCAGCCGTCGTCTGCGCGCTCGTTGGCGCAGCTGAGTCGAGTAAGCGAGCTCGCAATGCGGCACTTGGATGCGGAATCGCCGGTGCCGGTGTTGGTGCTTACATGGATGTGCAGGAGGCCAAGCTTCGCGAGCAGCTGCGCGGCACCGGCGTCAGTGTGGTTCGCGAAGGGGACAATCTACGGCTGGTCATGCCCGGTAGCATTACCTTTCAAACGGACTCCTACAATCTCAAGTCGAATTTCTTTCCGGTTCTGAACTCGGTAAGTAAGGTCCTGGCAACCTATGCGGACACCACGCTGCGAGTGACTGGCCACACCGACAGCACGGGAAGCCGATCCTACAATCAGACGCTATCAGAAAATCGAGCGGGTAGTGTTGCCGACTACTTAGCCGCCCATGAAGTTGGGCGAGAACGACTGATTGTTCAGGGTGCGGGTCAGGACCAACCGGTCGCTGGCAACGAAAGTGCGGCGGGTCGTGCGCAGAATCGACGAGTGGAGCTTTACGTGCTTCCCAAAGTGTAAGATAAGAGGTGAAGCAAACATCGCAGAATAAGAGCCGGAGTCCGAATGAGATTTCTATTGCTGGTGATCACTTTGATCTTTCCCCTGGCCGCAGCGGCTCAAAGTGAAAGAAATGTAGACAATATTCGCCTTCCGCAGTGCGAAAAAGTCAGCGATCTCAAACAGGCGCTCTCTCGCGTAGAGCGTTTCAAGGGTTTTACCAGGGGTGACGACTACAAGTTTCTGAAGGGCTTCGGGAAAAAGTGCGGCCGCTACAAAATTCGGTCCCGAAGCAACTACAAACTACATAGCTATCACGATGCCGGAGACAATATCTTCGTGATTTACGAGGTTACTGGCGGCCAGGGGTACGAAGGAGGCAAGCGTGTCGGTTTCGTAGCCAACAGCATCTACTCAAAAGGCGGGTGGCGAATCGCACGCGGTAGAGACTGTGTACTAACCGCCTCCGGTGGCGGCTGCCTTCTGCCAAAGCGGTGTCGATCTCTTTCTAGCAGCAGCAATTCTGGCTACTTCCAAAAGGTCGTACTGGATGAATTCGCCGCACCGGCCTACTGCTATGGAATGGGCGAAGAAGACTAGATCTCGGCAGCTGATTTTTCGTAGAGCAAATTGACCCCATAGCGAAAACGACTGGCTGGGCCGTGGACGCAACAGGCACTAGCGGATCGTGGGCATCACGTCTTTTCGATCCTAAGCTGCCGTCTGGACTCTGAACCCGAAGCTACTCGGAATCAGCACGGCACGTTAGGTCGTGTCGCAGTATTCGCCTCTGGGTCTTTTTCAGGGAGATCGTCGCCAGAGCCTCTTGCTGCTCAACGCTAGACTTGCGACTAATCCGCTCAGGATGAGAATTAGCGGAGCGGAAAACAGCGGAACAGCTCGGGGAGCGCCAGCGGACGAGCCACCCCCGGTTAGCGCAGGGCTGCAGGGCGCCGTTGTGCTAATAGAGACGATTGCCGCACTGGAATCTACAATTGAACCACCACTAATCAGCTCTCCACAGCTTGCAGAGCCATCACAAATTGCTACCGCAATGCCTGTTTCAAAAATGGTCCCGCCAGACGATGCGCGAATCCCCTCCGCTTCCGATGAACTCTGCTCGCCCAGGGTCCCACCGTCTGCTTCATAGAGGAAGCCAGCCAGGTCAGAGAGAACAAATGAGATGGCCGGTACAAGAGAGTTCCCGGAAAAAGATGCGGAGAAATCTGTCAACTCGCCTTGTAGCAAAAAACCATCACTTGGAGCTGGGTTGCCCGCCAGGTCCTGAGAATCTACACCGGAAAACGTTCCGGTGACAAATGCCCCCTCGCTGAACC
This sequence comes from Pseudomonadota bacterium, assembly GCA_039815155.1. GTDB lineage: Bacteria > Pseudomonadota > Gammaproteobacteria > Pseudomonadales > Halieaceae > Congregibacter. The sequence continues at coordinate 4,030 of JBCBZV010000074.1, read as the reverse complement.
CGCCCTGGAAGAAACAGAACGTTTGCGTGGGCTGCGCACTTGCTGACTCGGCAAGCATCATTGAGGCAACACCTACAAGATATAGCGACCTCATTTGCATAGTAGATTCCTTGGCGAACTGACTCCCCTCTTTACGCGCAAAAATCTCTAATAATGGATCAGCGTAGTGCCTCTACAGGCGGTCCCACGACACGAATGCCCGATGCTATAGTGAGGGCTTTTGTGCATCGATGAAGGACCCCGGGTGTCAATGACCTCCGATTCTTTGCGGATCCCCAAATACATTCACCAGACTTGGCGAGATCAAAACGTCCGCGGCCACAGTCCAGTTGCAGTGCGCTCGCAAAAGAGCTGGATCAAGAATCATCCCGATTGGGAATACCGTCTCTGGACAGATGAAGAACTTGAGCCGTTCGTAGTCGAACACTATCCCTGGTTCATGCCAACCTGGCGCGCCTTAAATCTGAACATTAAGCGGATCGATGCTGTCCGCTACTGTTGGCTGCATAAACTCGGTGGCATGTACGCGGATCTGGATTTTGTCGCGTTGAAGAGCGTCGAACCGCTACTCATCGATATCGATGTGGGGTCTTACCGATCAAGGCAAGCAGAGACCAAGAACTGGAGTTTTGCTGGCAATGCATGGATGGCCAGCGTTCCAGGACATCCTATCTGGATAAAGATGCTCGAGCATATTCGGGACTACCCAGAGCCCGATGAAGACGACATGTTTTCCGTTCTGTGCCATACCGGGCCCATGGGTTTAGGCACAGTCATTGAGGCGTTCCTCAAGGACGACGATTCGTCAAAGATCAGTGTTTTTAACTCGTCGCTGATAGGAAATGAAAACGAGCCTCCGGTAGAGTTTGCGTTTCATGCACGTACACAGCAATGGGGAGACGATTGGCGGGGATCGACTAAGGTCAAACCTAAGCGATCTATTATGCAAAGAGTCCGAGAACGAATTCTCAACGGCTAGCTTGATGAAAAGAACCCACCGTTGTCCCACCCCGGAGCGGTCCGCCCGTCGCTGATGTCCACTATTAATCGCCTAAAGCGCGTCTTCCGTCGACCACAAGCGCAGCCTACTCCTCTAGCAGAAAAGCCTGGTTGCTGGATGGACGCACCGTTTTCCTCCGATGCTATCCCATCGCTACGGTCTGGATATAAGCAACGCACGCCAGACTTTGTAGGGCTTGGTGTCCCTAAGGCCGGAACAAGCTGGTGGAATTCTCTCATCATGGAACACCCTGAGGTCCATCCCCATCGGTTGTTCGATACGGACTCGCCCCAGGACACCAAGGAGCTAAATTTCTTCGACCACTTCAGTTGGCGTCAACCCAATGCGATCGAGATTGATACGTACCGCAGAGCATTTGCTGCGCCAGAAAATGGCATCTGCGGAGAGTGGTCCGCGTACTACCTTGGAATGCCGCTCGTGATCGAACGCCTCCACAAAGTCGTGCCCGACACCAAGGTTCTTATACTGGTGCGAGACCCGGTAAGCCGGACTATCTCCCATCTGAACCACGTCACTCTTAATAGAGGGCGTTCGCTCAGGCTCACTCCGGCTTGGGTGAAATTCTTCTCCACCTATTCGGTCACTCCCGAGGCATTTTTTCACAGCTTGTATGAGTATGCGATCGCACGGGTTTTTCATCTGTTTGGGCGCGAATCCACACTCGTACTGCAGTACGAAAAGTGCGTTGCAGACACGCAAACCGAGCTAAAACGCACCTACCGGTTTCTGGGCGTCGATGACGATTTTCTGCCAAAAAACCTAAAGAATGAAGTGAACAAGATTGAATATGTTGTAGATAAACCGGATGCGCAGCAGCGACGAGACATGGCAGGTTTTTTCGTAGAAGACGCTAAACGATTGGCGAAACTTTGCCCAGAGATCGATATCAGTCTGTGGCCAGAGGTTTTTGAGATTCTGAATCAGCCCAAGCTTAGCTAGCCTACCTCAAGCCCGAAGCGGTCGAGACGCCCTCGCTGGATCGAAAGAACCTTGGTTATATCGCATAAACACAAATTCATATTCTTCTCTAACCCAAAAACAGGTTCGGAGTGGATACGGCTTTTATTGCAAGATCTGCAGGAAGAAGAGGTGCGCACCTTTCGGGAGCGCAGTCACGAGTACGCCTTTTATTCTCATATGCGGCCGGTAGAGGCCAGGGCTGCGTTTCGGAAGCTCGAGTTGGAGTTCGATGATTACTATCGGTTTGTCTGCATAAGAAATCCCTGGGCACGTCTGGTTTCTTTGTATGAAATGATTCGACAAAACAAGCATCCCGATATCGAAAGAAGAGTCCCTTGGCATGCGAAACTCGCTAATCTTCGGAATCAATCGGGAGACCCATTGTTTAAACGCTGGCTGTTACGATGATCTCAGCCGCGCCTTGGTGGAGCATCGATACCGAAACGAAATCGAAGAGTTCGGCTATCGTTTTGAAGAAGATTGCGAATAGGAATGAGTGTTCTGGTAGACCTGCTCTACATTGAAGGGCCGGTGGTTGGGCCTAGTATCACCAAAAACGAAGGGCAGGATCCCTCCCACAATCGGCGCAACGCGAACCGAACGCGTCCGCGAATCGTCGGCGTTCGACTGCTTTATCAGCCAAAAGGGCTTTGGCCGCAGTGAACTTTACTCGTGCGGCCCCGGCCAGCTTCAGGAGTCACTCAATCTGTAGCGGGTGATTCGAGTTTTTTCAATTGATGTCCTGGACCTGCATGACCAGATCATTCCAGTTGCGTTGGTTTTCGATGTCGTGCTCGAGACCCTGCTCATCTGCGAGCGCAAAGCGCTTCAACGCCGGTGTTCTACTGGTCGCTTGATACAGCCAGTAAGCCTCTGCTTTAAGCGCTTCATCGATTGGCCTATCGATCGACTCATAAACCGCCTGCTTGCAGGCATTAATAGAGTGCGCGGGGAAGCTCGCGATTCGTGCAGCCAAAGTATTCACGTAATCATCAATTTCATCGGGGTTAAGAGCCTTGTTGACCGTACCCATCGCTTCCGCTTCATCAGCGTCAAAATCTCGCGCGCTCAGAATAATCTCAAGTGCACGACCCAGACCCGTTTGCCGCGCCATGCGGGACGCTCCGCCACCACAGGGCAAAATGCCCATGCCCACTTCCATTTGCATAAACTTGAACTTGCCGCGGACGGCGAAGCGCATATCCAGGGCGAGGGCGAGCTCGTGGCCCCCTCCACGGGCGAATCCTTCCAGCTTAGCGATGGTTGCTTGCGGCACTTTGCTGATTCGTTCGCATACCGACTGAAGGTCCAGAAGCCGCGCATCTTCCCGAGATACCGCCTCATCGGACATATCCTTGAGCAGCTCCGTATCGTAGTGACAGACCCAAATTTCCGGGTTGGCGGACTGAAAAATAACGACCTTTGTGTCCCGATCTCGCTCCAGCCGCATAGCGAGACTGTTCAGATCCGCCAGCATTTCCTGGCCTTGCACGTTCACGCTTCCAAAATCGAAGGTGACTGTGAGAACCCCGGCGCTTTGGCTTGTTGTAAATGTGGTGAATCCTTCGTACTTCATCGTTAGTTCCTAGAATGACGTTTGCTTTTGTAGATTCGTATTGGGCAGGCTAGCCGCTGGCGAATCGGTGAATTTCAATCGGCGTTTTAAATTGCTTCGGAGATCAACTTATCCATCGCTTGGATCAGCTCCGTGCCCAGCTGAGTGTCCAGCGCGGCGGGGTGCGGATCGGCGAAGCGCCCGCTATCGTTATCGAAATAGCGTCCATGAGCGCCAGCGAACTCTTCACTGAGCGCAGCGCGTCGGAGTATGTCGATCCCGACAGCGATATCGTTACCAGAGCTTCCGTAGGCTTCTTTGACCATTTTGGTTGCCAGGAAGGAAGCGGGATTGACCGATACCAGCATCGGTCCCTTTTCGGCTAACGAATTGCCTAGGAAGTGAGTCCAGGCAGTGAGCGCGAGCTTGCTCTGCGCGTAGGCGGCAGAATCAGAAAGACTGCGCTCGCCCCAAAAGGCGTCCATATCGAGGGG
>JBCBZV010000132.1:0-11015 GCA_039815155.1 Pseudomonadota bacterium | reverse complement strand
TTTTGGACATGGGGGAACCCGTTCAAATTGTCGACCTTGCAAAACGAATGATTCGCTTGAGCGGTCATGAGGTGGGCAGCGGTCGCGATGGTCTCAACGCGGTAGATATCGATTTCATACTCTCTTCTTCCGCACGCATGATCATTGGGTGACCCGTGCCGCTCACAGACGTCCCCAAAAGAAGTTCCTCGTGGAGCTTTTCGCCCGGTCGAAGGCCTATGAAATCGATATCTACCGCGTTGAGACCATCGCGACCGCTGCCCACCTCATGACCGCTCAAGCGAATCATTCGTTTTGCAAGGTCGACAATTTGAACGGGTTCCCCCATGTCCAAAACGAAAACGTCACCGCCGGTACCCATGGCGCTGGCCTGAAGAACCAAATGCGCCGCTTCCTGAATGCTCATGAAATAGCGAGACACCTCAGGATGAGTAACCGTTACCGGGCCACGTGCCTCGATCTGCTCCCGAAACAACGGAACCACCGATCCAGAAGAGCCAAGCACATTGCCAAAGCGGACCATACAGAAGCGAGTATCGCTTTCCTCGCCGGCAAGTCCCTGCAGAATCAACTCGGCGAAACGTTTAGTGGCACCCATGATGTTGGTTGGACGAACGGCCTTGTCCGTTGACACCAGGACGAAGGTTTCCACGCCAGCGACCCTGGCGGCTTCTGCTGCGTGCCAAGTGCCAAACACATTATTGGCTACGCCTTCGGCAACATTGTGCTCCACCATGGGGACGTGTTTGTAAGCAGCAGCGTGGTAAACCGTTTCGACAGCAAAGGTGCGATATATGGTCTCCATACGCTGCCGGTCACGAACCGAGCCTAAGAGACAGTTTAAGTCCACGTGCAATCTGATTGCGACGTCGCGTAGCTCGCGTTCGATCTGATAGAGCGCGTACTCGGAGTTATCGAGGAGAACGAGTTCTCTGGGCTTTGCATCTAAAATCTGACGGCAGAGCTCCGCGCCGATCGAACCGCCAGCACCGGTGACCATCACTACCTTGTCGGTAATGCACTTCTCGATTAACTCCGGATGCGGAGGCACCGGGTCTCGGCCGAGTAGGTCGTCGAGATCGATATCCTGTATCTGGCTGACGACCGAAGCTCCAGCGACCAATTCGTTGATCTTTGGCACGGTACGAACATGTACAGGAAGACCCACCAGGGAATTAATAATTTCGCGACGACGTTCTGGCATAGCAGATGGAATTGCCAGCAAAACCTGCGTAATTCCATGCTCTTCTACTAAAAGGTCTAAATCGCGGGGTCGAACGACCTGCAGTCCATTGATCACTGAGTGTTGCGAACGGGGATCGTCGTCGATGAAGGCGACTACCCGATACTGATCACCGTGATGAAGGGCGGTGAGTAGTTGGCGACCAGACTCGCCGGCACCATAAATCAATACATTCTTCGTACTAGAACGCAGCCGCGCCTGATAGCTCGCTCTGATCGCCAAGCGGGTTCCACCCACAGTGCACATCGTGAGCGCCCAGTACACATAGATCATCGAGCGAGGAACGTCTGCTTGGGTAAAGAATATTGCTGCACCCATGACCAGCGTTGAGTAGGTAACGGCCTGGATAATGGTCCAGATCGCCTGCTGGCCCATAAAGCGAATAACTGCGCGGTAAAGCCCCATGCGCAAGAAGATCACGGCGCTCGCACACAGAGTGAGCGTGGCTACGACAAACTCCACCCCACCGGGTGATCGATTAAAACTGTCTAAGGGATAGCCAAACGCGATGGCCATAGACAGCGAGACAAACACCATGTCTGCGCCCAGAACCATGGCTTGTTTTACATTGCGCGGGACCGCGATCAGGCGAGCGATCGAGCTCGCTGCTGTTTCAAGTCCCGGACGCATTCGATTCACCAGATGCTTGGCTGGATTCATTCGTGCGTTCACTCCGCGCTGGTCATGCGCTTTTCGGCTTAATGTTGTGATGCCGTTATTTGTCAGACCACTTTACTGCAAACGCCGCCACTTCGCTATGAGAAAGAGTTGCGGGAATAAAGTGACCGGCGCCAACGTCCATGATGGCAACAGCTCAAAGGCCGCAGCAAACGCAAGCGGGATCAGCCAGACAAGGTGGAGAGCAAGCAAACCTAGGTCAACTCGCAGTGTGCCCCATCGCCGGTTGCAGCGCTGATAGATATGCTCACTATGCCCTTCAGTCAGCCTTTTTCCCGCAGCGGCTCGTCGCGCCAGCGTAAAGCCAGTGTCTAGAATAAACGGGCTCATCAGCACAAGCCAAGCTAAGCCGAGCGCCGCATCCAACCGGCTCGCCCATAATCCAGTTATTCCGAGCATAAGCCCAGCAGGTAGGCTACCCGCGTCACCCATAAACAGCCTCGCCGGCGGCCAGTTGTATCCGAGGAAGCCCAGGTAGGTTCCGGCGAGAATGAGAAGTACTAGGACCAAGCCTGCCTCGGCTGAGCGAAAATACGCCAGCACGGCCATCGTCAGAGCGGTAACAACGCACTGCGTCGCTGCGATGCCATCGATTCCGTCCATGAAGTTATTGAGGTTGACCAACCAAGAAAGGGTGACTACGCCCACAAGCGCGAAAACAACATCCAAGGTCGATTCGATTCGCAGAAAGGGATATAGGGCGAGCGCCGACAGGATGACGCAAGCGAACAAACGAAAGCTGACAGGCAGCGGGCGACGGTCGTCTATAGCCCCTAGCAGGCATAGTAATGCGGCTGCGCAAAAAGCACCGCCCAGGGGACCGAAGGCAACGCCTCCGTAGCCGGCGGCCAGTGAAATGCACCCGGCAAATGCCAGGCCGATAGCGAGCCCGCCGGAACTTGCGGTCACCTCGTCGTGAGCACTTCGGTGATTGGGTGTGTCGACCCAAGCCCTATAGCGTGCGACTCGCAGATAGAGCGCGGTGAGCATGGCGCTCAGTAATAGCGCCATGGTGAGCGCGGCGAGGTAGCTCACTCGCGAACCCCCAGCACCGACTCAAGGGTAGCCTGCGTGCTAAAACCGAGCTCGTCCAAACCGGAGTTTTTGTAAAGCTCTTCGCCAAAAATCCGATCGAGAGTGCTGCCCGAGGGAAGACCACGCAATCGCTCATAGATCGTCGCGCTAAGCGTCCAAACGCTAGCGGGGAGTGACGGCAGCAATGGTTCGACGGCCTGCGCTGCACAGTACGCACGATGAATTCGGGCGGTGCTGTAGCGTTGTCCGTCGGTAAGGGTAATAGGTTGGGCGAGTTGAACAGGAGTTTCGTGCAGGCTAATCAGTAGCCGTATCAAATCAGAGCGCGCAACCATGCTTCGGCTTCCACGATCCGGTGGTGCGGGTAGCCGCCATCGGCACCATCGTTTTAGCATCGCCAAGTGCCCTGGCGCATCGTTATCGTATACCAAGGCTGGTCGTACGATTAGCAGTTGCATAGCACTGGACTCGCACAGCGCAGTAAGCTGAGCCTCGGCTTCCGCTTTGCTGTTCGCATAATTGCTGGCCCCAGAGCTGGAAACGCGGCTGGACTGGCCGTTCGGCAGCGCACTGCCAGTACTTCCCTCCTGCCGCTCGCGCTCTCGCGCCGGGTCGTGGATGAGTGCGGCCTTTACGCTACTTACAAACACGAACCTGCGTACACCTGCGCGTATTGCAGCGGAGGCGACTTTGAGGGAGCCCTGAACGTTAACGCGCTGATATAGCTCCTGACTCGCGTGGGAATGCGCGACGCCGGCAAGGTGGTAGACGGTGCTGAGCGCTCTGGGGAATTCCGGCAGTTCGCCATCGAGTAGATCGCCATAAAGAGTCTCAGCACCAGCAGTGTCGCTCCGCTTGTGCCGAGTGAGCTGTAAGTACTCAATGCGCTTACGCGCAAGCTCTGCGCAGAGTGCGCGACCAACGTATCCGTTGGCACCTGTCACGATGCATTCCGCCAAAGGTTCAACTACTCCTGTCCCGGCTGCGCGATGGTGCCGGGACAGTCGCAAAAAAGAAAGGGCTAGTGGCAGTCCAGATTTTCTAGGCGGCTAGCTAGCCACAAACACCAGTCCTGAGGATTCACTGCAAGACAATACTGCTGCGATTGCGCTCGACGGTAGCGGCACCAATGCCCTTAACTTCGCCAAGTTCTTCGAGCGACTCAAAGCGCCCGTATTGCTCACGATACCTTACGATTGACATCGCTTTGCTGGGGCCGACGCCAAGGAGACCTCTGGCGAGTTCTTCCACATCTGCTTCGTTGATATTGACGACGAGTTCGCTGCTGGACTCTTCACTCGCTGTTTGTGCAGACGCGACTAGCGGCGGCAAAAACACGAGCGTGCAAGCGAATGCCATAGCGCAGAAGCTCAGCGAGTATCGACCGAGTCTTTTACTTCTCAGGGCCAAACGACGAGTAGCTATTTGCCCGAGCTGCGCCTGGAACCGGGCGAACGCCGGTTTCACCTTAGCAGTAATAGCTCTCCGAGGATCGGTCGCGAGGCGAGCGGCCTCGCTTGAATTTATGTATGGGGTTTTTTTCGATATCGACTGCACGGTAGGACCTCCTTGTCGTTCCGTAGCTAATGAGTTGCCTCTGTCCAATTCTGCCTCGTCTATAGAGGTGTGGCTAAAGTTAGCATCGGGTACAAGGAGAAGTGGCGTTTTGACCGAAATTCACCGATCAAGGCGGAAAAAGGAGCGGATAATCATCGCAATGACGCACTCCGCCTGAAAAAATCCGCGCTGAGCCTTTATCCGCACAGCCTATAACGGCCCTTGTAAGTTGGCGCTAGGTAATAGCTCGCAGTCGGACCTCTAACGTCAATCAATTAGAGACTTGCTGATTGACTCCAACGCCGCTCGAGGATCTTCGCTTTGCGTAATCGGCCTGCCGATCACCAGATAATCCGCTCCCAGCTGTCGAGCTTGCGGCGGCGTTACGATGCGCGTTTGATCATCGGATGCGGCGCCTTTGGGGCGTATACCGGGAGTCACCAGAAGGAAGTGGTCACCACAGCCAGACCGAAGATGGGCTGCCTCACGGGCTGAACATACAACTCCATCTAGGCCGGACTCTTGGGCGATCGACGCCAGGTGAAACACGTGCTTCTCTAAGTCATCGATCGGGGCGATTTCTTTCAATTCATCAACACTCATACTTGTCAGCACGGTCACCGCTATTAATTTTGGGGGCGATGAAAACGCCTGCAGAGAATCAGCGGATGCCTCGAGCATCCGCCTGCCACCGCTTGCGTGGACGTTGACCATCCAGACGCCCAGACTCGCTGCGCTGCGAACCGCTCCAGCCACAGTCGCTGGAATATCGTGGAATTTAAGATCTAGAAAAACATCAAATCCAAGGTCTTGAATTTGCTCTACGAGTTTAGGACCGGCCGCCGTGAAGAGTTCCTTGCCGACCTTCACTCGGCAGAGCGATGAATCGAGACTCTGAACAAGTGATAGAGCACTGTCTGCATCGGGTCGATCGATTGCGACAATGATCGATGGATCTACAGGAGAGCGCTGAGCAGATCCCACGCTAGCTTGATTCAGATCGGTTGATGGCACCAAAGGAACCCCAATATTTGCAGCCCGGGCAGAACCAAAGGAGTTGCTTTGCTTCGAAACCGCAGTGACCACAGCAGTAAGCCGCTCGCTCAGCAATGAGCCTGTCCAGGAGCACAGAAAGTACAGAGACCGTTTCGTCATGCTCGCTTTTTACCGCCTCGTCCTGCAGCCGAATCCAACGTCGCAGCCCTCGCAGCGATGGCGTTTGCGCAAGCCGCTCCGCGAGAAACTGGCGCGCTGCATCGTGTCCTCGCTCTCGTAAAATATCTTCCGCAACGGCTATCGTGAGCGGAGTACTGGGATGCTCCTCCAATTTGATCTTTAAAAAATTTGAGAGCGCACTCGTTTCCTCTAGTGCCGCATAGCTTTCTCGAAGAGCCGGGATAGCCTCCGCCAAAAACCTTGGATCTTGATCAACCACACGCTTTAGCGCTTTTATAGCCTCGCGATGATTTCCCATTGACGCCTCCAAGCGCCCAAGATCCAGCGATGCTCGAACACAGGCTGAATCCACGTCCAGCGCTTGCTCGAGCAGTTTTCGCGCTTCGTTCCACTGTCCCCCAGCGGCGCAGGCACCGGCCTGCTCGCAGTAGAAGTGCGCGAGCTGTACGCCGATCGGCTGTCCCGGCAAGTGGACCGGATCGCTGCTTCCCTTGAGGAGAGACTTTTTTGGCAGAAGCGTCTTCGCGATTTCAATTGCCCGCGCCCATTCACTTTCCGAACGATAGAGCTCTATTAGGTGCTGACAACTGATCTCTCGCTGCTCCTCCGACTCGGCCACCAAATCAATCAGCAACTTCTCGGCCCGGTCAAGTAGGCCCGCGCTAACGTAGTCTCTAGCAAGCTCAAGATGGGCTATGTGGATCTGTGGTCGAGAAAGATTCGGTCGCGCCAGGAGGTTTTGGTGAATTCGTATAGCTCGGTCGACTTCACCACGTCGTCGCAGCACGTTACCGAGAGCGATGTGTGTTTCGAGAGTCTCGCTGTTGACTTCTAGCGCCGAGATAAAATGATCAACAGCCCCATCGGGACGACCATCAAGGAGGTAATTGAGACCGCGATAGTACTGACTAGGTAGTGCGATGGCGCTGGCACTCTTATCGCGCCTTGCTCTGCGGCCGAGAACCCAACCACTAGCTACCGCAAGAAACAAAAGACCGAAAATTAGCGCCTCATTCACGCGCGGCCAGGCCGTTGGTTCGCAGCCGATCAAGCTCCGTCTGAGCACTCGCGATTTGCCGACGGGCGGCGATCAAGCGCGTACGAAGCCGAAGCATTGCGAACGACGATAAAAACAGACCTGTGATGCCCCCTAGCGCCAGTGCTGCCAATACCCATAGAGCCAAACTACGCGGGGGCAGAGTCATAATGAGAATATCGAGAGGAACAGGCTCAGCGTTCTGCAAAGCGAACATGACGCCTACCCCAGCCATGGCTAGCGCGATAGCGAGCGCGATGAGTTTCTTTAGGAATCCCACTATGAGTCGATAGCGCTTACAGGGCAGCCATCAAGCCGAGGTTCACACGATCTCGGAGCTCTTTGCCTGGCTTGAAATGCGGTACATGCTTTCCGGTGAGTTCGACCGCATCTCCGGTCTTCGGATTCCGACCTTTCCTTGGTTCACGATAATGCAGGGAAAAACTGCCAAAACCTCGAATTTCGATCCGCGCACCGGAACTTAGCGAGTTAGACATATGCTCGATGATTGTTTTAACCGCCAGCTCAACATCCTTCGTGGACAGTTGAGTCTGTTTTAACGCGATCGCTTCGATAAGTTCGCTTTTGGTCATATCCTGCCACTACCCTTGGCAATCAGAACAGCAACGTGTTGTGGCCAATATTGTGTCAACTTCCACAATCGGCCGCAAGCTCTTATTTTATATGGAAAATTTACAATCGCTAAGAGGCAGGAAGTTCGGCCTAGTCTCCCACCCAGCCCACTTAATAGAAACGGGCGGCAGCCCGCCTGCGAGCTGCGCTAGGCGAACATCCAAAGAACTTACCCAATTCAGTGAACCAAAAAAAAGGGGCCTGAGCCCCTAGATGATTCTTAGTGTCTGCGCTCAGACCGGTTAAGGCCCCTTTGTCACAACCGGTCTTCCGCAATCGCCCAGGATTTCTGGGACCAGCAGATGGCCAGCAAATGGCCAGTAGATGGAATAGAGAGCGCGAGGCGTTCTGTTACTGACCACCACCCATTTGTGCTTTGATCAGATCACCGATAGTACCCGGTGATGATGCATCGTCTTGATCTTTAAGCGACTGTACCGCTTCTTGCTCATCTTCGTAGTCTTTCGCCTTGATCGACAAGGTTGCTGAACGGTTTTTGCGATCAACCGTGGTGATTTTCGCCTCAACGCTGTCGCCCACCTTGAACTCGGTGCGGGCATCTTCAACACGCTCCCGCGAGATATCGGCGGCCTTTAGCGTCCCGATGACTTCCTCCGCGAGCTTGACCGTAACCACTTTTGCATCCACTTCGATTACTTCGCCGGTTACGATGCTCCCGCGATCGTTAACCGCGAGATAATTGCTGAACGGATCGTCTTCGAGCTGTTTCACGCCGAGGGAGATGCGCTCTCTTTCTGGATCAATCGAAAGAATGACCGTCTCAATCTCGTCGCCCTTCTTGTAGCTGCGGACCGCTTCTTCGCCGGTTTCATTCCAGCTGATGTCAGAAAGATGTACTAGCCCATCAATATTGCCTTCAAGGCCGATGAATATGCCAAAGTCGGTTATCGATTTGATGACGCCGGAAATACGATCGCCCTTGGCGTAACCCGATGCAAATGCGTCCCAGGGGTTTTGCTGGCACTGCTTGATGCCGAGCGAGATTCGACGACGCTCTTCATCGATATCGAGCACCATGACTTCCACCTCGTCACCGAGTTGAACGACTTTAGACGGATGAACGTTTTTGTTCGTCCAATCCATCTCCGAGACGTGGACGAGTCCTTCGACGCCTTCCTCAATCTCAGCGAAGCAGCCATAATCGGTCAGATTGGTGACCTTGGCTGTAACTCGGCTTCCCTCAGGATAGCGACCGGTGATTTCGACCCAGGGGTCTTCACCAAGCTGTTTCAGCCCAAGCGACACACGGTTGCGCTCTCGATCGAACTTGAGAACCTTCACGTCCATTTCCTGGCCAACTTCCACGATTTCTGATGGATGCTTAATACGCTTCCAGGCCATATCGGTGATGTGGAGTAGGCCATCGACGCCGCCAAGATCAACAAAGGCACCGTAGTCGGTGAGATTCTTGACGACACCTTTAATGGATTGACCTTCTTGCAGGCTCTGCAGCAGCGCGTCGCGTTCCGCACTGTTTGCTTCTTCCATAACCGCACGCCGCGAGACGACGACATTGTTGCGCTTTTGGTCGAGTTTAATGACCTTAAAGTCGAGCTCTTTGCCTTCAAGATGTGCGGTGTCTCGCACAGGCCGAACATCCACCAACGAACCGGGGAGGAACGCGCGGATTGTATTGATATCAACGGTAAAGCCACCTTTGACTTTGCCGTTGATGATGCCGCGGACAACGTCTTCGGCGGCGAAGGCTGCTTCGAGCTCTTTCCACGCTTCGGCACGTTTAGCTTTTTCTCGGGAAAGCTTCGTTTCCCCGAAACCGTCCTCGACGGTCTCCAGCGCTACCTGAACTTCGTCACCAACGTTCAGAGCACATTCACCCGCTGCATCAATAAACTGGGCTCGTGGAATAACGCCTTCGGACTTAAGACCCGCGTGAACCGTTACCCACTCGTTGTCGATATCTATGACCACGCCGGTGACGATGGCACCGGGCTGCATATCGACTGTTTTTAAACTCTCTTCAAATAAATCGGCGAAAGATTCGCTCATTAGTAATACCTATTTGTAAGGCGCTGTCAGGAACTCTTTTGGACGCAAGCTTGATCAAGCGCTGACCCAAGTTCCAGATACGCTTCCCGCTCATCCAGCCCGAGCGGATCCAGTTAAATTAAATCAGTTGCCCCTGCGGCTGGCTAAAGCTGCTAATGCTCGTCCCATCCTATGAACTGAACGCCAGGCGCGCTTTCGTGCACCGTATCAAGAACATAGACCCAAGGACCGATCCGCAACTTTGCGAGCGACCGATTACGTCTTTCTTACTACCCTAAAACCTACTCGTTGCCATCGCGCTCGCGTTCGTTGAAGCGAGCGCAAATCCATCCTCTCGCCTTGGTGCGAGAAGCTAATTAAACAGAATAAATTCTGCATATTCAGGAGGTTAGGAGATTCCGAACCTCAGCTTCTTGCAGTACCTTTCCAAGCACTTGGTCAGCGGAAAGTTCCGTGCTGTCTATGACGATCGCGTCATCCGCGGGAACCAATGGAGACTCGACACGGCTTCTGTCGCGCGCATCTCGCTCCTCGATGGCCTCGAGAAGGCGCGGGAGGGTAACACTTTGCCCCTGGGCCAGCAACTGATCTCGCCGCCGCTCGGCGCGTGCTTGACTAGAAGCGGTTAGAAAAATCTTGAGGGGCGCATTGGGAAATACAACGGTCCCCATATCTCGGCCATCCGCCACCAAACCGGGCGCTTGTGCCATCTGTTTTTGCCGCTCCAGAAGCGCAAGGCGCACGGCTTTCATCGCGGCGACTCTTGAGGCCAACTGGCTGCAGTCGTCTAAACGGATCCGGGTGCTCACATCCGCGCCAGAAAGCATCACTTGCGTGATTCCCGTTGCGGAAGGAACGAAGCTCACGGCGAGACCGCGAGCGATATTGGCGATCGCTTCCGGGACAGTATTCGCCGCGCCTCCACTCACTTCATCGGGTATTCCCTGGGCTACGCTATCAACGTCCGACAGTTCTATTCCTGCTTCAAGTACGGCGAGCGCGGTAACGCGATAGAGCGCGCCGCTATCCAGGAGATGCCACTGCAGATGTTTTGCCAACTGAAAGCTGAGCGTACCTTTTCCCGAACCGCTGGGTCCGTCCACTGTTATCACAGGGGAGATCACGCTCATCGCGAATGCTTACCGGGTAGCTTCGCTAATGCGCAGACCCAAGTCTGCGGCCAAGGAAGCAAAGCCAGGAAAGGATGTCGCCACGTGATCTGCGTGTTTGACCAAAATCGGCTCTTTTGCACACAGACCGGCGATCGAAAATGCCATAGCAATACGGTGGTCTAAAAACGTATCGACGGCCCCTCCCTGCACGGGACCTCCGTGGATAATGATACCGTCGTCAAGAACCTCGTTGCCTACGCCCAAGGTTGTCAGTCCGATCGCCATGCTGGCAATTCGGTCACTTTCCTTTACGCGAAGTTCTTCCGCACCACGCAGTACCGTCGTACCAGAAGCGCAGGCCGCGGCAATAAACAGCGCAGGGAACTCATCAATGGCAAGCGGTACGAGGTCAGACGGGATTTCAATGCCGCGCAATGACGCTGATCGCACGCGGATATCTGCCACCGGTTCCCCACCCACTATCCGTTTGTTGCTCAGGGACAAATCCGCACCCATC
>JBCBZV010000158.1:0-8177 GCA_039815155.1 Pseudomonadota bacterium | reverse complement strand
GGTGATTCGGCGCCTCGAAGAAAAGGCGCGCTTAAACACGCCGCACGACATTCGCGTGGCGGTGCCGTACTTCAAGCCCACGCGAAATCTGACCAATCGAGTGCCGGACTACTACGTGCACGAAACGGAAAAGTGGCTTAAATACCCACACTCACTGGAGGGGCTGGAAGCGGCGGATGTGGCCGAGCACCGACCGGAGCTGTTCCAAATTATGGCGCCGTATCTCGACCATTAAAAACCAGGTTGAGGCCGACCGCACAAACCGCTCCTAGCGTGATCGGGTTATTGAGAATGTCAGCGACCGCTTTTGGCAACGCCGAAAAATAGATCGGGTTGGCGACCACGAGCATGGCGGCGCCTAAGCTGATGCCCACCGTAAGAATGTTTCCCGTGTGTTCGAAGTTGACTCGCCGCAGGGTTTGAATGCCCGTTGCGGCGATCGAACCAAACAAGACTAGACCACAGCCGCCCAGCACTGGCGTTGGGATATTAGCAACCATCGCCGCGATTTTTGGAGACAGGCTTAAGCCCACGAGCATAGCTCCCGTTATTGCTACCACGTAGCGACTGCGTATACCCGATACCCGTATCACACCAATATTCTGGGAAAACGTCGTAAATGGAAACGCGTTGAATATACCGCCGATGATGGTTCCCAAGCCCTCAGCTCGTAAGCCTGCCGCTAGCCGCTTTTCGTCGACCTGCTGTTCGCAGACCTCTCCGATGGCAAGATAGTCGCCGGTGGATTCAACCATGGTCACCAGCATCGTCACGGTCATCGCCGCACAAGCCGCCACCGTGAAGCTTGGCGGACCAAAAGCAAACGGCAGCGGAAGGCTTGCCCAATCAGCGCCACTCACCCCGCTGAAATCCGACATTCCCATAATGGCCCCGGCGGCGCTTCCCAGTACAAGTCCTGCCAGTATTGCGGTGCGCGAGAAGAAGTCGCTCCCAAAGCGCATCACCAATAGCACCAGTAGAAGTGTACCCAGGCCAAGGCCGATCTCAGGAACGGTCGTATCTTGGGCGCCAAATCCGCGGCCACCACTCAACCACATCACGGCCACAGGAAGTAGGCTGACACCGATCACGGTGATCACCGTTCCGGTAACCAGCGGGGGGAAGAAGCGCAGCAAACGGCTCCAGTAGCCTGCCAGCGCCAGACAAACCGCACCGCCCACGATCGTGCCTCCGAACATTGCGGTCAAATCGCCGTCCGCACCAATGGCGAGCAGCGGGGGAATGACGGCTACCGTGGTTCCTTGTACTACCGGTAGGCGAGTCCCAACAGCGGAGCCGATTCCCAGGCACTGAATTAGCGTGGCCACACCGCTGCCAAAAAGCCCGGTTGCAAGGAGATAAGTGGTTTGTGCTGCGGGCCAGTCGAGCGCGGCGGCCAAAACCAGGGGTGCGATGATTATGCTCGCATACGCCGCCAGTAATTGCTGAAAGCCCAAAGGCAAGCTCCAGCGAAGCGGGAGCCATTCATCGACCGGAGATTGCTGCTTCGGGCTATTCATAAATTCGCTCGTTTACGCAGCCGTAGCCAAAGAGGCAGCGCGCGCTTTGCAACTATTGTTTTCCCTTTCTTTGCTTAAACGCCCATACATCTTGGCCGGTGGTCAGACATTACTCTTGCGTCGCAACGCCCCCGCTCGCGCTCTTAGCTCCTGAAGCAGCGCGTCCTGATCCAGTCCGCGCAATTTGCCATGCTCGACGATCACGTTTCCGTCGACTATGACATGACTTACGTCATCGGCTCGACTCGAGTAGACAAGCGCAGCCTGCGAGTCGTAGCGAGGCGCCGTATGTGCTTTGTTTAGGTCGACCACGATGATATCTGCAAGCATGTTCTGTTCCAGGGTGCCGCAATCCGGTAAGTGCATCGCTTTCGCGGCGTCTCGCGTGGCCATTTCCAGCATCTGCTTCACCGGAAGCATTTCCGGGTCTTGATGATGATTCTTGTGAGTGATCGCGCCGAATTTCATCTCCTGGAACATGTCCAAAGTGTTGTGGCTGGCAGGTCCGTCCGTGGCCAGGCCTACCGTAACGCCGGCGCTCAGAAGCTTTTTGATAGGCAGAATCCCGGAACAGAGCTTCGCATTGCTGATGGGACAGTGAGCGACTTTCGTAGCTGTAGCGGCCAGAAGTTCCACATCCTCATCCGTCAACGTCGTGCAATGGGCGGCGGTTACATTGCTCGCGAGCACCCCCAAGGAATGCAGCCATGCGGTTGGCGTCAGACCATGCGTTTGCTCTACGTAGGAGTGTTCCTGAGTTCCTTCGGAAAGATGCGTATGGATTGTCAGCGACAATTGCTCCGCAACCTCCACGCACTTACGCCAAAGATTGGCTGTGCAGGAATAGGTCGCATGGGGTGATAGAGCAACGCGCAGTCTTTCGTTCTGCGTTCCATGGTGCTCGGCGACGATTTCATCGAATCGATCGAGGGCTTGATAAGCCCAATCAGCCACCGACGCATAGAGTCCAATGTCCGCAAAGCCATAACCCAGTGTTGCGCGTAATGGCACCTGCTTGAGCGCCGCTACCTCTGGTGAAACGGAATAGGCATCAAAGTGTTCGTTAAAACTCGTGATACCGGAGAGCGCCATTTCGGCAAGTCCCGCCAAGCTGGCAAGTCGCAACGTCTCATGATCAAAGTTCTCTTTGAGCCGCCACATGCTCTGCAGCCATTCAAAAAGCTTTGCATCCTCGTTGAGGCCGCGCAGCAGCACGTTCGAACCGATGTGGGTATGGCAGTTGCTGAATCCAGGCATGACGACCTGGTCGCTGGCATCAATGACCTTCGCGGCTCGGTGGTGTTCTGACTGATCAGCCTGTTCAACCGCGACGATGCGGTTGCCGCGAACGAGCACGGTCCCCTTTGGGATCGTGCCAGCGGAAGACATCGTGAGAATTTCGCCTCCGACGATGGCTAGATCAGCTTCCATCGCCGGAGTGCGTGTTGTGGTCCAATGCGGCTTCTAACGAGAACGAAGTCGCGAGGGGAGGGCGTCGGGGGCTGTTTGCTACAACAGCGGAGCGATGACCAGGCTGACAATTGCCATCACATTAATGAGGATGTTCATAGACGGCCCAGAGGTATCTTTGAAGGGGTCGCCAACGGTGTCTCCAACAACAGCTGCTGAATGCGTATCAGAACCCTTGCCGCCGAGGTTGCCCTTCTCGATGTACTTCTTCGCGTTGTCCCAGGCGCCACCGGCGTTCGCCATCATCAGCGCCATCAGCACGCAGCCAAGCAGCGCGCCGCCCAACATACCGCCCAGTGACGAAGCGCCCAATCCAAAGCCAACCAGGACCGGAGCGCCGACCGCGATTGCGCCTGGCAGGATCATACGCCGCAGCGCAGCCGTTGTTGCAATGTCCACGCAGCGTGCAGTGTCCGGTTTTGCCGTACCTTCCAGAAGTCCAGGAATCTCGCGGAACTGACGTCGGATTTCGTTGATCATGTCGAAGGCCGCATCTCCCACCGCGGTCATCGTGATCGATGCGATCAGGAACGGAATTGTGCCGCCAATGAACAAACCCACGAGCACGGTCGGGTCTGAAAGCTCCAACCCAAAGTCCGGATTACTCGCCTGTACTGTTTCCACAAAGGCAGCAATGATCGCAAGCGCGGCAAGCGCGGCAGCACCGATCGCGAACCCTTTCCCGATAGCCGCTGTAGTGTTGCCGACTTCGTCGAGTCCATCGGTAATCTTTCTAGTCTCTTCGCCCATACCGGCCATTTCGGCTATGCCACCCGCGTTATCGGCCACGGGGCCATAGGCGTCGATCGCCATGGTAATGCCGACCGTCGCTAGCATGCCTACCGCAGCAATACCCGCACGCAGCAAGGAATAGGATTGGCAGGACGACCGATTGCATGCCCACCGCAAGGCCAGTGATCATAACCGTTGCCGGTCCGGTCTCGCCGGACTGGGCGATTTTTACCACCGGTTTAGAACCAGTGTAGTACTCGGTGATCAGGCCGATCAGTACACCGCCCACCGCGCCGGCAACCACACACCACCAAACGCCGCTTTCTAGCTCCAACTGTCCCGTCAGCAACCAGGCAAAGCCGACAAAGATGGCCGGTGCCAGGAGCGTGCCTGAACGGAGTGCGGCTTCCGGAGCTGCGGAAGAGCGCATGCGCACAATTACGATGCCGATGATCGATGCTACTAAGCCAACGGACGCAAGGCCGAGCGGCAGGAACATCAGCGCCGCCTGGCTTTCAATCGCCATGGTGGATGCGATGGCGATGCAGGCGATCATGGAGCCGCAGTAAGATTCGAAAATATCCGATCCCATGCCAGCGATATCACCTACGTTGTCACCGACATTGTCGGCGATGACACCAGGGTTGCGGGGATCGTCCTCCGGGATACCCGCTTCGACCTTGCCGACGAGATCGGCGCCAACGTCGGCACTTTTAGTGAAAATACCGCCACCGACACGCGAAAACAGCGCCACGACAGATGCACCCATGCCAAAGCCATGGATTGCGTGCGCCGTGTGCGGGTCGCCGCCGAAGTAATAGTAGAGACTACCCAGACCGATCAGGCCAAGGGAAGCAACACACAGGCCCATAATGGAGCCGCCGTAAAAGGCGATAGAAAGCGCAGATGCTTGACCTTCTGCATGTGCTGCCACCGCTGTGCGAACGTTTGCTTTGGTTGCCGCGAACATCCCCAGAAAGCCTGCTATCGCAGACGACAACGCACCGGCTACAAAGGCAATCGCGGTGTTTGTTCCAAGCCCCGATACCAGTATGCCGACAAGCAGTACGACCGCAAAAATGGCGAGCATTTTGTACTCGCGCTGCATAAATACCATGGCGCCCAGATGAATCTGATCGCCAATACTCTTCACCTCGCCATCACCCTGATCGTATCCACTAAGCACACGATAAATAACGAAGGCGATGATGAGTCCCCCTAAGCCGAGAACCGGCGGGTACATAAGATAGTCAGAAAGCACGATTGGAATTCCTTATTAGATTTATCCCCCACCTGCAGTATGGGGAAAAACCAGCGATAACGAAAGGGCTCGCAGAGTGGCGAAAACCACAGCAATAACATGGTTTTACACAGCAGCTCGTTAAGCGCTCACTCTCGAGGGTCCGTCTCTTTCTCTTGATAGCCTCTAGGGCATTATCAGGTATTCGGTAAACCGCTACTGAAATTCCGTCGGCTTGTGGCCTGAGCACTATTGGCGTTAACTGCAGACCGCAGCGGACCTGAATCTAGGATCAGAGGGGGACTTCGATGAGTCAACATTTCGCGTGGGGACATATAAATATCAACGTGTCTAACCTCGAGGTATCGATTGAGTTCTATAAAAAGCTCGGCTTTAGTCCCTTCGTCGCCGGCATTCCCTACTTAAACTTCTCGGCGGCACACGCGGCGCAGATTCCTGACTCGGCAGCTGCCGCTCTTGGCCTGCCCGATGGAACGGAAGGACGCGCCTGCATCATGCAACTCGACGATGGCTTCCCAAAAATTGACCTTACGGAATTACCGAAAGACAGCCAGCGCGATCCGCTTAGAAACAGTGATCTTGGGGTTGTTCGCATCTGCTTGATCTCTGAAAACCTCGCCGAGGCTTACGAGGAGCTCAAGAGTGACGGCGTGGAATTTCTTACCCCGCCGGTTGCCTGTCATGACCGCCTTGCTGACGTAGCTGTTTGCAAGGACCCGGACGGCACGCTTATAGAGTTGCTCCAGGTGTATTTGGATCGCTGGGGGCCTTATCTTTCGTGACTGGTCCTGGTGAGGCGGCAGCCGTAACACTGCTCGTGAACGGTGTTGCAGCCGCGAGTTCGGATGGTTCGAGGGAGTTCGAGTGACGAGTTCGAGTGGCAGCTACCCGAATTTAGAAGTTGATAACTGACTCGCGCACCCTGCCGCCAGACAGGTAATCTGTCACGGAAATGCAGCTGCTAGCTTCGAGCGTTACGCTGTCGTCTCCACCGGCTTACCGCCAAACTCCGGAACTACCCGCTTGAGCACATCCCAATAACCGCCGGCGATGGCCTGGGGATGCTCCGCGTAAAAACCTCGTTCAACGAGCAGCTTATGCAGTCGCTTAAGCCGCCACGCGGGCACGCTGGGTAGTAGATGATGCTCAATATGAAAGTTGACGTAGTTGGGTGCTAGAACAAGTCGTTCAAGCCAGTTGGCGCGCGTAGTCCTGGTATTCCCCCGCGGATCCGATTCGTACAAACCGGGCACGTTGGCGTGTTCAGCGAGTTGGCGGATCCGAGCGATTAAGGGATAGGCGGTGAGGTAGGCGACTACCCAGAGTAGATAGAGTTCGGGCACACCGGCGATCGCTAGCGAGAGGAACATCAACAAGTTGACTAGCAGGCCTTGGCGCGCGGAGTTTGTCTTTTCGTTCTCGCGCATGGTCATGCGGTTACCGATACCGCTCAGCGAGCCGATGAGCAGCTTGCTGCCGGTACGACCGGTTAGGTCTCGTGTGATTTTTCGGCGAAAGCTCGCCAAAGCAATGGGGTACTTTTCGTAGTTCGGCAGGTCCGGATCATCGTGCGTGCCTGCCAACCGATGATGTTCTCGATGGGACGCTCCATAGGCCTCACAGTCCGCCAAGATGGGATAAGCACCAAGCCATTGGCCGATCGTCGTATTGAGTTTAGGACTTTTGAACAGGACTTTATGCCCGGCTTCATGCATTAGCACGGCCAGGCCCAACTGGCGACCACCGAGCAATAAGATACCCAGTATGATGGTCAGCGGATTCGTCCATAGCGCAACGATCATAAACACGCTGATGATCATCAGCCAGTTATGCGCGACCATCCATGCTCCTCGCCAATCGCTTCGTTCACAGAACACCCGGAGCTCTTCCTTAGACAGATAGTCTTTTATCTTCATCAACCAGTACCTTGTTGCTGCTTTCCGCACCTAAATGTAACATCAAAAGACGATTTGCGGAATAAATAGTTATATTTCCCAATGCTAAGATCAATCCATGTCCTCTTCTTTTCTGTATAAGGCCATCTTCGATCAGTCACCGACGCCGAAGCGTTTGATCCTGTCTCTACTCAGTGCGCCTAGCATGACGCGAATCAGTGCGGCGCAAAGCGCGCAATGGGGACAACTCTTCGGGATTGATCCTGCGGCAATGCGAGTTGCCCTCGGGCGTTTGTGTAAGTCCGGTTTTCTCCAAAGCGTAGCTCGCGGCGTGTATGAAGTTGGACCGGCGGGTGCAACTCTGCGCACTGCAGCGAGTAGTTGGGTATCGGCTGAACACCTAAAAGGACCGTGGAACGGCGATTGGCTTCTCGTTCACACCGCTCACCTGGGTCGACGAGACAAGCGCTTGGCTCGGAATCGAGACCGCGCTTTGCGACTGGAAGGGTTTCAAAGCCCACTGCGCGATTTATGGTGCAGACCCGCAAATTATCGAGAGTCCCTGGTTGAGACCAAGGCGCGTATGGTGACTCTTGGTATGGAGCAGGAAGCTGCCGTATCTCGCAGCTCAGAGGTTCTGGGTGCAGATCTTCAGCTGGAGAGCTTGTGGCCTCGTGCAGCACTAGAGAAAAGCTATGAGGACGCTACGGAACTAATGAAGGATAGCCGTCGTCGTATTAGCGACTACCGCTTAGAAGAAGCGGCTAGGGAGACCTTTCTCATTGGCGAATATGTGATTCGCCAAATTAACGCCGATCCAATGCTGCCGGACGAAATGATTGATGGCGCCGCACGGCGTAAGATGCACGCTGCAATGCTTAGCTATGACAAGCTCGGCCATGGTGTATGGCAACGATTTCAAAAACAGCACTAACGCCGAAGTATGTCCACCTAGAACCCCGTTTCTGAAGACAACGCTCGGACCAGAAAATGGATAAGGAATAAGTGAATGAGTGACGACACATACACACCACCGAAAGTTTGGACCTGGGACCAAGAAAGCGGAGGTCGCTTCGCTAGTATCAATCGACCGATTTCCGGTCCGACGCACGACAAAGATCTGCCTGTGGGCGAACACCCGCACCAGCTATATTCGCTTGCGACGCCAAACGGTGTGAAAGTGACAGTGATGCTGGAGGAGCTGTTAGCCCTAGGTCACAGCGACGCGGAATACGATGCGTGGATTATTAATATTGGTGATGGAGATCAGTTCGGAAGCGGGTTCGTTTCGGCTAATCC
>JBCBZV010000096.1:0-15902 GCA_039815155.1 Pseudomonadota bacterium | reverse complement strand
CCACGCCGTCTACGGCTCGAGACCACAGAAGCTGTTTGAGGGGTGTTAGCTCCGTGTAGGCATTCAGATTACCTGCCTCAATGCCGAGATGGGAAAAATCGCTAGCACGCAGCGCTTCTCCTTGCGGCGGCGACCGTCCGAGAAGCTCATTGGTGAGCGCAAGAAAGGACTGTGGGTCGGGTCGATCAGGCGCCACCGTGCGAAAGACTTCGCCGGTGTTTTGCGGGTCGACGGGCTGTGCGGTAATCGATTGTTGGAGCTCTCGCGCCGCCTCGTAATCTTTTGCGCCTGCTACGAACACACGACCGAGCATCCACAAGTCATTGGTGGTTGATTGAATTGGCGTAACGCCTTCTGGTGGCTTTGCCAGCTGTCCCGGACCGTAAACCCAGTAGCGACCACCTTTGCCCTGTGTCGCTCGGGTGCCGATATAGGCAATCTGATCGCTGAACGCATCCATGAATGCCACCGACAGATAGCGATCCTTAGCATCGGGGACATTGACCTCGACCGGGCCGGCGGCGAGGCTCAAGACCGCCGAGGTGTAAAGCGTGTCGTTGTTTGGCGTCGTGATCGCTCGCGACTCATGGGAGTTCAATCGTGAGCTGTGTAAGGGCCGATTCAGCACCGGCTCGCCATTCCAGTCTCGAAACTGCGCCTTGACGTCTTCCGCATTAAACATACCCGGCCTCTGCACCTGCAAAGACAGTATCTGCAT
Organism: Pseudomonadota bacterium; assembly: GCA_039815155.1. GTDB lineage: Bacteria > Pseudomonadota > Gammaproteobacteria > Pseudomonadales > Halieaceae > Congregibacter. The sequence continues at coordinate 15,184 of JBCBZV010000096.1, read as the reverse complement.
TCGGTTTGCGAACTCGTAGAGGCCATAGGCATAGAGCAAGGCGGCTCGAGTGTCTTGCACCGAGCTTGAAAAAATAAAGCCGGCCCCCGAGGCGGCAACGGCGGTAGCTGAGGCTCCGCCCACTAGTAAGGTACGTCGTGAAATCACTTGTTAAAGGTCCAGCATGAGGTGGCTAGGCTTGTAGCTCGCGCTGAAGCCTGTGGTTTATGAGATTGAGGTACTGGACCGGAAAAAAACGAGTTAGCCAATCCAGAATACGAGCTTCGCGAGTGATGACAATTCTCTTTCGGCCAGCGGCGACACCGCGGAGAATGTCTTCTGCCGCCGATTTGGCCGGATACTTGAGGAGCTTTTTGTCATAAAACTCAAGTTGGCGACGCCGGTCCTCCGCTAGATCTTCTGGCAATCGATCAAGCGTTTCAAAGTTCGACCGAGCAATGTTGGTCTTGATGCCCCCCGGATGCACGCACACGAACTCTACCGCAGAGCCCGACAAAAGCGCGTCCGCCCGCATGCCGTCCGTGAAGCCGCGAACGGCGAACTTCGTCGCGGTGTAGATCGATAAGCCCGGTGTACCTCCAAAGCCGTTCAAGCTCGATATATTCACAATCACGCCCGAGCCAGACCGTTCGATAGTGGGCAGAAAGGCCCGCGAGCAATGAATGACGCCCATGAGGTTGATGTCGACGACCCGTTGAATCTCCTCGGGCTGCATTTCCGTGACTTCCCCCATGCCGCTGATACCCGCGTTGTTAAACAACTGGTCGACTCTGCCAAATCGGCCAATAACCGCTTCTGCGTAGGAATAGATCGCGGACTGTTCGGTGACGTCGAGTATCTCGGCGTGGATTTCCGCTCCCATCCCTTCCACTAAGCGCTGCGTTTCTGCCAAACCGGCGCTGTTGACGTCGGAGATCGCGAGGCGGGCACCATGCCTAGCCAGTTCGACCGCGAGCGCTTGTCCTAAGCCGCCGCCAGCCCCGGTGATCACACAAACCTGTTTTGCGAAGCGCGACCTCACGCTGCTTTGTCCAATACTCGCGGCGCGTGGGCTTTAAGCTTCAAGTGGGAATCGAGCACCGGCTTGCTCCGAAATTCCTTCTGATCGATGAGATAGTCGGTCGTCATTGTCCAAGGAAAGCTGAGCCCTTGCTTGGGCATCAGGTGTTTCGCGCGACGGACGTAACCCGCCTCGAAGTCAAACAGCGTCTTTGCGGTGAGCTGCGTGGCCGGTAGCTCCGGCGTGCAAATCGTGTCTCCGGATGCATCCATGGCCGCAAGGAGCTTGCAGAAATACTCGCAGACCAGATCGACCTTCAACGTCCACGAGGAATTGGTGTAACCGATGGCAAAGGCAAAGTTCGGAACGCCGCTCAGCATCGATCCACGGTAAACGAAGCTGTCTGCAATGGATAAGGGCGCGCCGTCTACCGTTAACTCGATTCCATCGAACAGTTTGATGTTCAGGCCGGTCGCAAGAACCACGATGTCAGCCGCTACCAATTCCCCCGTGTTCACCCGAACACCGGTCTCTTCGAACTGGGATATCTGACCGGTCACAATCGAGGCCTTACCGGAGCGAATCGATCGGAAGTAATCACCGTCGGGAACCGCGCACAGTCGCTGATCCCAAGGATCATAGGGCGGGTGAAAGTGTTCCTCCACTCGGAAACCCTCCGGCAAAGCCTTGCGAACACCGGTCTCGAGCAATCGTCGAGCAAACCCCGGGAAGCGCTGACATAACTTGTAGAAATAGCGCTGCTGTCGGGTGTTCTTCCAACGGGTAAAGGAATGCGAGAGGCGATCGGAGAATACATTGGATAAAAGTCGCGCTAAGCGATCTACCTTGGGCCGCGCAATGATATAGCTCGGCGTCCGTTGAATCTGCGTGATGTGCTCTGCGTCTTCGGCAAGCGCGGGCAGTAAAGTCACAGCGGTCGCACCGCTGCCTACCACCGCGATGCGTTTGCCCCGATAATCGAGTCCCTCGGGCCAATGTTGCGGGTGAATGATCTCGCCCGCAAACGCGCTTTCTCCGTCGAAACTCGGACGAAAACCCTCAGCGTAGTCGTAGTAGCCGGTTGCGGAAAATATCCAGCGGGCTTGAAGCTGATGCTCGCCTTCGGGTCCAGACACGGTAAGCGTCCACAGGGCCGTTTCGCTGCTCCACTCGGTCTTGAGCACCCGCTGTTGAAACTGGATTTTTTCGCGCACCGCGAACTCGTCCACCGTCTCGTTTAAATAGTCTTTTATTTCCTGCGCACCGGCGATTGCATTGTCGCTAGACCATGGCTTGAAGCTGTACGAGAACGTGTGTAAATCCGAATCGGAGCGTATGCCGGGATACTTGAACAGATCCCAAGTGCCGCCGAGATCCTCTCTGGCTTCTAGAATCGTGAAGCTTTTATCGGGCTGGCGCATGGTGAGGTGGCAGGCACAGCCGATTCCGGAGATGCCCGCCCCGATGATAAGAACGTCGTAAGGATCTGGATAGCTCATAGCAACTCTTGCTTTGCGTAGCTTTACGTCTATGCACATTAGAGCTCACTGCGTAAAATTGTTAGGTACATTTCGCACATATTGAACATATATTTTATGCAATATGACCAAGATGCCCATATCGTTCATTTAATGCGCGAGGGCGCTCGACAGGCCCTGGAGAGAGATCAGACTTGGGTTGAGCCCATGTATGAGGCTGTAGGGGAGCTGTTCGATATCGCGGACGATACCATCGCCTCAGCGGCGATCCGGCGGTACAACCTCCTAAGTAGCACTCACTTCGCGACGTCTATCCTCAGTGACCCGACTATGCCGGTCGACGCGTTCATCGACCCGGAAATCCGTGTCCAGCTTAGGGAACAGATTCGTAGTGGCGCACCGGGAGCCATACTCAACGGTTATCGAATAGCCCAAATCGTGGCTTGGCGAGCCTGGATGCGATTGGCCTTTACGCTTACGGACGACAAGGGAGAGCTTGAAAAACTTCTTGAGTTTTCAGCCCAGCAAATTAATGACTATTCAGAACGCTCCCTCAAGCTCTTGTCGGACATGGTCGACGAGGAGCGAGCAGAGCTGGCCAATCGATCAGACGATAGACGTTTTCAAATTGTGAACTCGGTCCTGCGACGGGAGTTACGCGAGTCCAAGCAAGCCAGCGCTCAGCTGGGCTATGCCTTAGACCGAGAACATCGAGCCGTCATTCTGTGGAGCCGCAATCAAGATGCCGACAAGCGCGACTTGGAAGCTGCGGCAGATCAGGTGGAAACCGCTTTTACCAGCAGACGCTCGCTTCGTGTCGATGGCAAAGCCTCAGCGTTGTGGCTTTGGATGTCAGCCGCCAACCGACCGGTGCTGGATCTCAAAGGGCTAGATGGCGAAGTTCAAATAGCGATAGGTCCGGCCAAAACGGGATTAGAAGGTTTTATAGAGAGCCATGAGTCGGCGCTGCTGGTTCAACGTATTGCTTTAAAATCGCGGCCAGAAAATCAGGTCATCCGTTTTGAGGATGTCCAGCTGGCCCACCTATTACTAGAGCAGCCGCAGTGCGACGGGTTTGTAAGGTCAACGTTGGGGCGTTTGTTTGATGCGCCCGCTGCCACTAAGAACTGCCTACGGACCTACCTAGAAGAAGGCTCCAATGCTGCAAAGACCGCCACCCGGCTCGGTATTCACCGAAACACGCTCAATCAGCGATTAGAACGAGCTAAGGATTTACTCCCCGAAAGGAAGCTGACTCCCGCGAACCGTACCCGAGTGGCTGCAGCGCTTAATGTGTTGCGGTGGTCTTGAAACATCAGTCGAGAGATTTAATCCTAGGATCACGTGAAAACCCCCATCCTGCTTATAGAAATTCTTTGAGCTTTGACGGCGGTGCGGGCTCTATCTCCCCTGTCTAACAGTCCTGCTTTGTGAAAATTCGCGACCTCCGTAGTTAACCGTAGTTATTTAATTACACACTATTACCTATCACTGCATTATTCTTGATTTATCAGAAATTGCAGCTAGCCTGCAGGTAAGAAGAGTTCTCATCGGCGGTAGATCGAGGAACACCCACAACGTCCTAGGGGGACCACTATGTCGATTCTCTTTTTCGAGGCGCCAAAGCGCTTCGGGGCCAAACTCGGCCTCGCTTTTCTGTTCGCTCTTGCCGTAACAGCGCTTAGCACCGGATCGGCACACGCCGCCCCCAAGCATCAAAAGCAAACGCCCGCCGTGGGGCCGCAGGAATACAGTCAGCAGCGCTATCTCAACCAAAGCAGTGGCGACTGGAGTCAATCGGATCGTTTTGTGTTCGAGAAGCCGATTACCCGAGACGTCGTGGTCCATCGAGTCATCGTGCCGGAGCGGGGCTATGCGGAGCTGCTTTATCGCTATGTGGATGAACCGGAGTTTAGCCGCCCCAAAGACATCCCCGCCGACGTGCCGATCTCGCCCTATCGCCGCGCGACCCTACAAACCGTAAACGCCCTGAAGCAACTCGAACTGAGCGAAGGGGAGTTCAAGAAGGGGGTGATTCTAACGATTACCGGGTGGCCCGCGACGCGCATTCAAGCGCCCTACAGCGAAATGCTGGTCGATGAAATCACTTTCCCCGAGACCCAGCGAACGGTTCAGCTTCATGAGCGGAACTACTGCATGGTGAAGTACCAGGAGAAAGATCAGGTTCGGGAAGAATTGAGCCAGATCGAAGGCGTGCCGGAGGGCTTTCGTTGCCCAACGCCCTTTGGCGGTGAGTTAGCCGCCGACTCCGCACCCTCCGACACCATCAGCAAGTAAGCGCCGCTCGTGTTCGCTCAAGGACTTCTTATGAACTTATTCCTGCCTGCGCGACTGGGTCGTGCGCTTCGTTCTGCTGTGTTCTTTGTCGTCAGTGCTGCTGGACTGACGCTGGGCAGCGCTTATTCAGCGTCCGTCTCAGCGGCGACACCGCCTGCGCTGTCGTCCGGTGGAAACTCCCTGGGGTCGAGTGAGCCGAGGTATTACGGCGGGCTTGCGGGAAGTGCGACGGTCAGTGCAGCGGGGAATGCGGTGTATGCGCTGCCGATCGAGTTACCGCATGCCGCTGGCGGTTTTAAACCCAACTTGAGCCTGAACTACAACAGCAATGTCGAGAATGGCTTGCTCGGGATGGGTTGGTTTCTATCCGGTGTGGGTTCTTCAGTCACACGCTGCAACGCAACGATTGAAACAGATGGCTACAGCCACGGTGTGGATAACTCGCTTGAGGATCGTTTTTGCCTCGACGGAAACAAACTCTTGCTCGTAAGCGGCAGCTACGGCGTTGCTAACTCGGAGTATCGGACCGAAACCGACCAGTTCAGCAAGATAACGGCAGTGGGTTCGGCAGGTAACGGCCCGGCAGAGTTTCGCGTACGGACCAAGGACGGCCGCCTCCTTCTTTACGGCACATATGACAAGGCACGTGTCGAAGCTGAGGGCAGTACCACGGTCCGCAAGTGGCGCTTACATCAAGCGTTTGATCAGAAAGGGAATCGATATCTAACTGGGTACGTTGAAGACAACAACCTTGGTCATTCCTATCCATCAATTATTCATCTCAACGAAAATCCTGCGGCAGGATCGTTCCGGAACGTAGACGTTGTATTCGAGTATGAAAACCGCCCTGATGATTTCGTTAGCTACCAGGCCGGGTCGGAGATACATCGGCATCCAAAGCGGCTAAAGCGATTGGTCATGAAAGTGAATGGTGTTTCCGAGTACAAATACGAATTCGGCTACTCCACAGCAGGCACTCGCGATGTCTCTCGTTTAACTACCGTTACTAAGTGCGATTGGGGCGGTGTGTGTCAGGACCCGCTGACGATTGAATGGGATTCAAGCTCTGGGGGTGGTTACAGTTATCACAATCAGAACCTAAACCACCAATCAAACTACTCGACATGGTATTCGACATATCGGTGGCATGATCTGAATGGAGACGGCCGCGATGACTACGTCCGCCAGCATACCAATGGCCAGTGGCGAGTCATGCTGTCCACGCCGGGCGGATATTCTCACCAAACTTGGAACTCAAGCGTCGGGTCATCAGCTACGGCTGTTTACTGGGTTGACATCGATCAGGATGGTAAGACCGACTTAATCGAAAAGAACGCGAGCGGCGTGGTGCATGTATCGAGATCGACTGGTGCTGGTTTCACACCCTGGGGGGGAACCGTAACCTCGGCTGATCCTTCGAGATTTATCGACGTAAACGGGGATAAGCTACCTGATTTGATTTCAATCGGAAGCTACTATTCCGTAAATCATACAAAGTACGACGTTTCCTATCGCCTCAACACCGGGAACGGATTCGGTTCTAGCGTTGTATGGCGTAACGGAAATTCTTATTCAGTAGACATTGCCGATTACGACGGTGATGGTCTCGCTGACTTAATGGCGACGTCACGGCTACTCTTTAAAAACGATGGCGTGCCTCAGGGCACATCAGCAATCATCTGGGGCCCTAGCGCGAAGATTTATCCCAGTGGTTCTGGTTACGCGATGTTGGTTGATTATGGCGACTACAACCAAGATGGGCTCCGTGATCGCAAAACAACTGACAGCAGCAATGATTGGGTATACCAAATCAATAACGGCTCATCCTTCGAACCGGATATCAGTGCTCCTAACTACATTGGAGTTGCCCAGGAAGTAGCGTCTGATATGAATTCCGATGGGACTTTGGATGAGATGCACTGGTGGTTTGACTTCGGTAATCGCTCAACGGACCTGACTATTCACCATGTAAAGGATTTGGGTTCGACAGCCAATCGTGAAACTCATGCGGTGCTTGCGAATCACAGAAGTGCTGCTGGCGATCACGGCGTGCTGGACAAAAACGGCGACGGCTTCGGCGACTATTTCTTGATAGAGACCTATGAAGTCTGTACTCCTTTTTTCACTGGTTGTTGGTATACCGACTATGAAGAAAATAAAGCTCGGATCTATCAGAACACCGGCGACCGTTTAAACCTTGTCAAAAAGATCACCGAAAGTAACGGTCGGGAAATTGAGTTTGAGTACGACTATCTGGCGTCAGGCAGTTCGACCTACACAAAAGGTTCGGGTGCGGTGATGCCGCTCATTGACCTTCAGGACAGCACGCGGATCGTAAAGCGCCTAATTACGTCAGACGGTATTGGTGGCACCTTCGATACGGTATACACCTACGAAGGCTACCGCTGGGATCTAGACCGACGCCAACCGGTCGGATTCTCAAAGATCACAGCAGAAAACGTCGATACCGGCATGCTCACGATTACGGAGTATGAGCAGTCCTTCCCCTACGCGATGCAGCCGAAGAAAATCGAGCGTGTAAGAAAGAGCGATAGTCGATTGGTTGCAGAGTCAATCATCACGAACTCGATCAAAGGCACACCCGGTGGCCCCGTGCATCCGTACATTTCTAACCGGATTGACCGCCAATACGCGCTCAATGATGGAGATTGGCTGGCCACAACCACAACAACACGAGTTCTGGATGACTATGGAAATGTGACTTATCACCGAGTATGGACTCAAGACGACGAAAGCAACGGGGAATCGCGCCAGACAATTACGGACAACATTTATTTCCCCCCGGACCTGACCAACTGGTGGATTGGACAACTAGAAGTAACAGAAACCCAGTACTGGAAACAGGGGGGAACCGACCCTGCGGATAACCGAAGAACCGACTTCACCTACTATCCGGGTACTGGTCTGCTCAAGACGGCAACGCGCCAACCGGGCGGCGGTGTCGGAATCGAGATGACGACGACCTACGACTATGATGACTTCGGCAATGTTGAGAAAGAAACGATCAGCGGTCCGCAGCTTGCTACACGCGCGACCGATTACGATTACGATCCGCGTGGCCAATTCCCAATCACGATAACGAATGCACTGGGCCACGTGACATCCCAAACGTGGGACCCGGTGTTCGGAAACCGAAAAACGGTCACTGATCCTAACGGGCAGCAAACCGTTTGGACCTACGATGGCTTCGGTAACGTCGAGACGGAAACCAGGCCGGATGGCACCACGCGAACGACGACCATGCATAAAGATCCCACGGGAAGTAATGCATACGCCCACCACTACACGGTCATTCATGAAAGCGGGAAACCCGCTCGACGGATTTATACAGACAAACTCGGAAGAACTACACGTGAAATGCATCGCAGCTTCGATGGCGCTGGCGTAAATGTTTACACACGCTTCTCCAGCGAGGGTCGAGTGTGGCGCGTATCCGAACCTTTCTATAGCGGTGCTCAAGCGCAGTGGAACACGTTTGGATATGACGATCTCGGTCGTGTTACCAGCCTTTCAGCCGTCGATGCCACGGCTTCTACAACCACGGTATACGACGGGTTCACGACCGCGGTCATAGACAGCGCCAACCGCACGAGTTACCAGTATCGTGATGTGGCGGGCCGGACGGTGCGAACGGTGGACAAGGATGGTGTCCACTTAGTCATGAGCTACGATGCTCAGGGCAACCGGCATACCGTCACGAGTGCAGCCGGGACAGCGGTCGCGTCAACGGTGACCTATGAGTACGACCGTTATGGTCGCATGAAAAAACAGATCGATGGCGACCACGGCGAGTATCGTTATACCTATGACGTGCTGGGCAATAAGCTCACTGAGCAGTCGCCGCTGATGCGTCTACTTAGTCAACCGGCTCGCGAATTTGAATATGACAAGCTTGGTCGGATGGAAGAAAGGACCGATGTCGATGGCGTCACCACCTGGGTGTACGACGTCGCTTCGGCGAATAGCTTAGGGATCGGTCGGCTCTCTTCCGAGACGATTGTGCACACCAGCCCCGCCGATACCTTCTCGAAGACGTATACCTACGACCCGGCTGAACACGGTCGATTGACGAAGGTCGTGACCTCAATCCATGGTACGACCTACGAGGAGTCGATGACCTACGACGCGAATGGGAAGCTGCTGACTCAGAATTACCCATCGTCGCCCGGTGGGGGCTTCTCCGTATCGCACACCTATAATGATCGAGGCTACCTCGAACGGGTGCAAAGCCCAGGCGGTGCGAACGTGTATTACCAAACCGTTGCTACGAATGCGCAGGGGCGCATTACACAGGAGTGGTTAGGCGATGGCACCGATGTCACCACGAACTTTGAAGGCACTTCCGCCCGCGTGGAGAGCCAGCTGTCGCTCAATACCGCCACCGTTCAAAGCTTCAGTTACGACTACGACGCTAGCGGCAACATGGAGAAGCGAGAAGACACGCTGCATGGGCTTGAAGAGACCTTCACCTACGACAACCTGGATCGACTGAGAACCGCCCAGGTGACCGGGCAGCAAAACTACACCTACAACTTTGATGAGTCGGGCAATATGACCGACAAGAGATTTGTAGCCCAAAGTTACGATTATCTCGGCGCACAACCACATGCAGTGACCCTGTTAACGCAGGGAGCTACCAGCCGAGCACTCTCCTACGATGACAACGGCAACTTCCTCTTTGGCACCAACGAGCCGGACGTGACCTGGTCGTCTTACAACAAGCCGACTCAGCTGACGAAAGGATCGATCACTTACGAGTTCAAATACGGCACCGACAGGAGGCGCTACAAGAAGACCCGTGGCAGCGTTACGACGCACTACGTCGGAAGTAGGTTCGAGAAGACCCTGGGTAGCTCACCGAAATACCGAAGCGTGGTCTATGCCAATGGTAGGGCCGTGATGGTGAGGAAGTATGAAGGGGGTATGAATAAGAACCAGTACCTCCATAGAGACCATCTGGGCAGTGTCACGGCGATTACCGATGAGGCGACGGGAAATGTGCTGGATCGGCAAAGCTACGATGCCTGGGGTCTAAGAAGAATTGCTACCACTTGGGCTGCAGGTACCGTGACGGCGCTGGATCATCGAGGGTATACGGGGCACGAGCATTTGGATGATATTGGGATCATTCATATGAACGGGCGGATTTACAGTCCGAGTATTGGGAGGATGCTCTCTCCGGACCCTGTTACACAGGAGCCCGAAAACGGCCAAAACTACAATCGGTATTCGTACGCGTTCAACAATCCGCTGAGGTATACAGATCCGAGTGGGTATTTCTCAGAGGATTGCTTAAACATGTTTGGCGCAAACTGTGCTGACATATATGAAAACCTCATAAATAGTTTTTACCCTGATCCGTTCTCCACAATCTCAAACAATGTCGTGCCGGGTGAGATTGATAACGATCAATCGGAACAAAATGGGTGTAATGACAGCCTCTCACTGGGTGGTTTCTGTGGTAACGCGTCACTGGGAGGTATCCTGGTCGCTCAGCTAGAGGGAGGTGATGTAACCCAAGCAAACTCGGAAATTGTGCGTGCTGAATTTGCAAGTCAACTCGTAGAGCATCTCGATAGCGAACTCGATGAATTTGTAGACTATATTGGCTCACTCAACAGAACACAGTTTCAGCGACGTTTCGGATTCGAGCGGGAAGGCACTATCGGTCTGTATAGAATTCAACTCGGGGATCTGCGAGGTGCCCTTGTTCGAAAGACGGTTGAGGATTTTGTAATCGAAAGTGGGATAAACGTCATCGAGTATCTCGTGCCAAAACCTAAAATTGGAGGAAAGTTAGGCCTGCTTGTAGAGATTACAGATTTCTTTCTCCCAGATCCGCCAGTATTTGACCTCAGTGGTTTTACTGTTGACTGCCGAGGCAGTACGTGCGGTGTGGTTACTCCCTCCGATGATTTAGTCGTAATCAAGAAACGCTAAAACATAGTCAGCAAATTTAGATTTTGGCCGCAGTAGGCGAAGAAGCAGTAGGCGAAATAGTTATAGGTACAAAAACATGGATAACAGATTTATTTACAGATTTCTATTTTTGTTATTTTGTTGCTCTCTCGTCCATAAGGCAGATTGTAGCCCTGAAATTTTTTTGTCTGTTGATGGATTTTGGGAGCTTAGCATTGGGGATTCAATGTCCCGAATTCCGGCGGCCGACTACGTGTTCACTGGTTTTTATGACGGGAAAGTCTACTTTGAAAGATCTTCGGAATTACCCAGGGGCTTGACGGGGTTTCTGGTTGGTATTGATATGGACACATATAAAACTCCTCCAGAATATTACATCAAGGGCCCGAGTAAGAGTATGAATGGTACCGTGATTCAAACTTATCGGACTAGCGAGAAGGCCGACATTCCTGATGGCTATATTTGGCAATTCTTCATTGATCGCGAGGTTTATGTTCGAGTCTGGGGTGTAAACGTAGAGTTAGTACAGTCACTTGTGGAGCAAATATCTGACTTTAGTCCGGTAACGATATTGAACCCCGAATCACAGTGATAGTTTGATCATCCCTCGAATTCTGCACCAGTTTACTTATCTGGCAGCACGCTTCGCCAATCCGGAGTTACGGCGACAGTTTGAACCTCACCCGATTCTGCAGAGGCTACCCCGCCGACCGACGAGCCGTGTGCTTGTACCAATTCATCTGATTGATTCGTTACTCCTTAAACCCGGTGTTGCGTAGGACGTCGATCCATGAGTACACCGGGACGCCAAAGTACAGGCAGACATTGGGTATCTGGGGTTTTTCTGCTTACGCATCGTCTCATAGGCGACGACCGGGCAGCCGAGCACCATGGCTTGTGCGATGACCCAGGGGTCCGCCCCTGATCGATCACGACGATGGCCTGTGAGGTTCGGAAAAGCGGCGACGAAGGTAGTCAGGGCTTGCTGTACTTCTTAGTCGATAGGGATGAACAAGTCACTCTGCTCTTTGACCCAGGCAAACAAGTCATCCTACTTCGTTCGGCTGCTTATACGTCGGGTCGCCAGTTTATTTATACAACCCCTTCCGTCTGAAGCTTGTTTCGCTAGAACCGAAATTCGATAGGGGCACAAATTATCTTGGAGTCAAGTAAGAATCGAGTCGACCAAACGTCACATTTACTAGATTACGAAACCCTCCCTGTACAACGTCGCGCACGAAATTCCGAAGAATTTCTGCCCATTTGGGCAATTTTTCGTCCCTGATTTTCCCTCCAATCCTCCGGTACCGTAATCAGCGTGGTTGGTCCGCTTTCTGGACTTGCCTACTAATCGTGTATGTCAGAGAAACTCTTCTTTCATTTGCGCGGATATCGGAAACGTGCCGCTCTCAGCCAGCAAGAATTGGCAGAGCTTCTAGGCTACTCCACCGATGCCATAGTGTCGCGGTACGAAAACCGGGTCCGGAGCGTCACGCTGGAGAACGCTCTGCGGTTTGAGGCCGCGTTTCAAACGCCAGTGTCTGAGCTTTTCTCTGACCAGTACGCGAAGGTCGAATTATCAGTCATTAATCGCGCTCGTGTCATGCACGCCGCGATCGAATGCGAATTATAGTGACAGTTTGAACTTCCCTCGATAGATCGGACATTTCATCTAGGAGACAATCCTACGCACGGAGTGACCGATGCAACCTTTCCCCGGCAGGTAAGTTGGCTGTCTCGAAAATTCTGATCCCTCCGGACCCCAACTGATATCTGAATAATCGTCAGAATTGAACCTTCGACCGACGCAATTCCTCTTATTGGTTGAACTGGCGGACTGAACTTCCGCCAGCATGACTTATATCTGAGGGTGACCAAAATGAACATTAGACTTCTGGCGGCGGCCAGCTTAGCGGTTTTTATAGGCACAAATAGCGTTGTCGCTGATGACGACATCGATCTGGACGTATTAGCTGATGGGTTCCAGGAAGTTCCCGCAGCGCTTTTCACACCCGGTACCGCAGAGCTACGCTTAAGAGATAGGGGCGATAGCATTAGATACCGTTTCACTTTCCGAGACCTAACAGGCAACATCGAAAACTCGGTTGGTGCTCACATACACTTTGGACGCCCTGGAATCAACGGGGGAATAATCACTTTCGTGTGCGGCACGGTAGCCCTACCTGGCCCAGCTGGAACACCTCCTTGTTTTTCTGATGGCCTGGGTAATGGCCGTGTTCGTGGTTCTATCACTGCTGAAACTATTCTCGGAATTCCGGGCCAGGGATTCCCAGCGAATGACTTGAACGCATTCCGCGAAGCGGTTGAAGCGCGGGCTGTTTACTTAAACGTCCATACCGACGCGTTTCCTAGCGGCGAAGTCCGTGGCGACTTCCTTCCATTGGTCGTCATAGAAGCTGACGACGATGAAGATGATGACGACGATGACGACGATTGAAGTTAAGTAGAGTGGCTGGCGTTAGTAAACGCTAGTCAGCCAGTCTTTGGCTCTCCATTCGTGTGTCCCGGTCTCCTTATTGGAATTAAGGTGACAGTCTGAACCGCTCCGCCGATCTAACCTACCTCTGTCAAGGATGACATTCAGGTGATTAATCATGGCAAGGATGCCTAGATTGGTGGTGCCGGGGTATCCGCATCAACTAACCCAGCGCGGCAACCGCCGCATGAAAACGTTCTCCAGCGATGATCACTATCGCGCTTATCTCGAACTCATTGTTGAACACAGGGCGGATGCTGGTTTGTCGGTTTGGGCGTATTGCTTAAAACCGAATCATGTTCATTTGGTGTTGGTCCCAGACGAAGAGGCAAGTTTGGCTCGCTTGTTTTGGCAGGTTCATCGAAAGTACACCAGATTCATTAATGCCCGCGAAATGCCGGACGTTCCAGCGTCTGGTCTGCCTAAGTCAAAACCGTTCGGCCAATAAGCGCTCTGCACGGGCTGCCAGGCTAAACATACGGCTGCTGTCCTCAATCGTGCGTAAATTCTCATTGTTAGCCATTAGCACCACGACGAACGCCCCCTTGCTGTCGGACTCAAGCAACCAACTCAGCGTCAGTACAAACCTATCGCCAGTGCCTGCGCTGTGTGATCCGCCTTTCTGCCAAACCCGATCCCACCGATTGCGAGTTCCCAAAAACACTGAGCTCGCACCGGCGGCATTTGCAACTAAATCAAATTCTGCGCTGCGATTGTCAAATCTTCGCAATCCGGCGTACGCTTTGCATACATCCTGCCCACTGGCCGACCAGGCCGCATTGATGCTGAACAGCAGATTGTTGAAATCACCCGTTATGAACGGCCCTAATGGCACAATCTCGTTAACCAGAATTGAGCGCTGTTGACTGTTGCTTCCGTTCAGATAGTCTCTCGCGGTTTCCGGGGGAATAGAAAAGTGCAGGTTACGAAGTTCATTTGCTCTCAGGAAGGGAAGCATTCGATCCCGGTTACTGTGACCAAAAACCTGTAAGGTCTGTTCCAGGTTCTCTCGACCGACTCGCCTGGCTACGTGGTCGGTGGCGGTATTGTCGCTAAGGCCGATCATTAGGTTTGCCAAGTCCCGAATCGAGAGCTGCGTGCCGAGATCTTCGCTGTTAATAGGTGCACCAGCGTTCACGACATCTTTGCCGGCCAGTGGCAGCCTTTCCTCCGGATTGATGTTGCCCGCTTCAATTTCACGACCGAGTGCGCCTAAGATCCATAGTTTATAAATAGAGGCTATCAGCAGAGGCTCGCTTGAATTTCTCTGGTAGATCGCTTGGCACTGGTCGTTTTCTATACGCGCGACATACATGCTGGTTTTGTCGGCCAATCCTTGCAAAATTTCATCCAGCTGAGCGAAATTCAGTTCTCGGTCTTCCGAGCGAACGTTAGTCCCATTGCGAGGAAAGCCCGCCCGAATTGCGAAGCTGGTGATTTGAGCATCTTCTGTATAGCCCGCGCCCAAGGCTACGGAAAACCCCGTCTCCGAAGAGCCCCTGTTATGAATAATGACTGAAACACGGATAGGTGTGGCGATAATGAGATCGCTTATCTCGGGATCAGGAACGCTGGCCCGAAGATTGTCGATCGCTTGCTGAATTTCATTGGCTGGAATGGACTGCAAAAAGTCTGAAGAGAAACGCGCGCGGATTTCCTCGATGGTTGTTTGTGATTTGGGAAGCTCGTTTAGTAACCATCGCAGTTGGGTGCCCGCATTACCCTCCGGAGTGACAAACCGGTCAGATCCGTCTCTGAAAAGTGGTTCTATTGGACGTCGAAAACGTGCCACAGCGCCGGGAATCTCGGCTCCTGAAAAATCCGTGACAACATCCGCTGAAATGTCGAAGCGGCACTGATTCGCGACCGGAGTCTGACACCTTTCCCAGGCGTCGTGTATCCACCCGGGTTCTGGGACCGCGGTATAAACCTCATCGTAGGCGCCTTCTATTTCAAAGCGACAGGGGGATT
>JBCBZV010000028.1:0-37615 GCA_039815155.1 Pseudomonadota bacterium | reverse complement strand
CTGCGCTGCTAGTGATTGATGCGGTGCTTCGTCAATGCCCGGGTGTTCTCGGTCACGAGCTGTCTGCAGCCCAGGACTCCTTTGAGCAGGGCTTGTTGGATTGCCCCCATTACACACGTCCTGAAACATTTCGGGGCCGGGATGTGCCTCGCGTCCTGTTAAGTGGAGACCATCAGGAGATTGAGCGCTGGCGACGACGGCAGGCGCTTCGCAAAACAGCTGAACGGAGGCCGGACATGGTTGACAGATTGCGCGAGCGAGGTGCTCTCAGCAGCGAAGATATCGTTGTTATAGACAGTGTGTTGGAAGGCGAGGGCTAACAGCGAGTCGCCCTCTCATATAGCGCGCTAGGCAGATTTTTTACCCAGACCATAGCATGGTTATTTGCTCAGGAATGGATAAATAAACTGGCAATTTTTCTTTAGTTTAGATAGGGTTGCGGCCCCTCAAGGTGGGCCGAGGTTTGGAGCTTTGTTATGAGTACTAATTCGATTATCTCCCAGCTCGACGCAGAGCAGATGGAGAAAGAACTACCCGAGTTTTCGCCGGGCGATACCGTGGTTGTTCAGGTGAGAGTGAAAGAGGGTAGCCGAGAGCGACTACAGGCGTTCGAAGGTGTTGTGATTGGGAAAAGGAATCGTGGCCTTAATTCAGCGTTCACGGTCCGGAAGATTTCCCATGGTGTAGGCGTCGAACGCACGTTCCAGACTTATTCGAAATTGCTCGATTCCGTGGCCGTCAAGCGTCGCGGAGATGTGCGCCAAGCGAAGCTTTACTATCTGCGCGAGCGCTCAGGAAAATCAGCACGAATTAAAGAAAAGCTGGGGTAGAGCCGGTATAACGCTCTGGTAAAAAGCAGCGAAAATTAGAGAAAGGGGCCCGAAGGCCCCTTTTTTACTGCCTTCTTTAACGTTTTTTGTATCGTTAAGGGCCTATGGCGGTCTTACCTGAGCTTGTATTTCGATAAGACATCACGCCGTTTGCTCAAGTGCCTGTCTCCTTATTTGCTACCCTTCATCTATGAGCGAAGACGGTTCAAAAGAGCAAGCTTCCCGCACGAGTTCGGCTACCAGAAGTGCCGACCCTGCTGAAGCCGCGATGCTGGATCAGTATCTTGACGCTCTTTGGATGGAGCGCGGCCTAAGCGAGAACACACTCGCAGCCTATCGACGGGACCTTCAGGCGTTCCTGCTTTGGTGCTACAAGCAGGGAGTGCCCTTCACCGAGTTGGCCAAGACCCATGTCCAGTCCTATCTTGCGGATCTCCTCGGGGCAAAGCGGTCGCCCCGATCTGCGGCCAGGGTGCTGTCCTCATTGCGTGGTCTCTTCCGCTATGGCGTTCGCGAGTCATGGATCAAGGTTGACCCAAGTCACGGACTGGAGAGCCCACGGATTGGTAGACCCTTGCCATCAACGCTATCCGAGGACGAGGTAGAAGCCTTACTCGACGCACCGGATATCGTTACCCCTCTTGGCATACGTGATCGCAGTATGCTTGAGCTGCTTTATGCTTGCGGTTTACGTGTATCCGAATTGGTGAATCTCACGCTGCCTCAGCTGAGTCTAAATCAGGGTGTAGTTCGAGTAAGCGGAAAAGGGGGGAAAGAGCGTCTGGTACCAATGGGTGATGAAGCTCTTGTCTGGCTTCGCACCTATCTTAAAAGCGCTCGTCTCGAATTACTTGGTGATGTAGTGAGCGATGTTCTATACCCGGGGCGATCCGGTGCTGCTCTGACAAGGCAGGCGTTTTGGCACCGGATCAAGCACTACGCGATAGTTGCTGGCATCAGCAAGCCCCTATCTCCGCACGTTGTGCGCCACGCGTTTGCGACCCATCTGGTAAATCACGGCGCAGACTTAAGAGTGGTGCAGCTGCTTTTAGGGCACAGCGACTTGAGTACGACGCAGATCTACACGCATGTGGCACGTCAGCGCTTACAAGGTCTGCACGAGCAACACCACCCTAGAGGTTGAGGAACTTCCCCAACCCTAGTGCATCAGAAGAGCAGAGGTTTTTTTGTGGCCAGGCGGATAAGCTGCGTAGACGCCGGAGAGTTTCATGAGAGTTTTATGAGAGTTTCATGACTGACTGCCACCGACGCACTCAGAACTTGTAAAATAGCAGAGCGATGGAAGTGAAACGATGATGCATTCATTGCCTGCAAGCACCTGTAGACCACACTGATTCAAGAGCACGATTCATTGTTCAACGTGTGCTGATCAGATACACGAGGCTCGATTTAATGTTTGAGATCAAGAGTTCTTTTCAAAGGGGCAGCCAGGCAGAGAAGCTCCCCGCTTTGCTTGCTGGTCCAGAGAGCATAGGCTTCGCTTGTGCTCGTCCAAACTCTGTGTTGAACGCTTGGTCGCCGGGCATTCTGATGGCTGGCCTGGTGATTCTCTCAATCCTAGCTACTCCTAAGGTCCAGAGTGAAGAGGAGCTTGCCGATGTGGAAAAAGCGGTTCGCGACTCATTTGCTGCGCCGTCTGTGGAGCTTGAGGTCAAGTCTGTTGAGCGCAGCGAAATTCCGGGCGTATATCGAGTTGAGCTTGCCGGTGGCCCCGTAGTTTATTCCTCAGCCGACGGCAGTTTTTTCGTTGTGGGTGATCTGTACGCGGTTGAAAGCGATGGGCTGGTTAACGTCGCTGAGCTGCGGCGAAGTGAAGACCGGAAAGAAATTTTGGCAGCGGTGCCCAAGAGCGATCAGATCGTGTTTGCTGCGGATGGCAGCGCCAAGACCTACATAACCGTGTTCACCGATGTCTCTTGTTTCTATTGCCAGAAACTTCACAAAGAAGTTCCCGAACTCAATCGAAGGGGTATCGAGGTTCGGTATTTGGCTTACCCGCGGGAAGGACTTGGCTCGAAGGGTTTTCGTCAGCTGGCCAGTGCGTGGTGCGCATCGGATCAGCAAACTACGCTTACACGCTTAAAGAATCGGGAAAACCTCGATGAAAACGTTTGTCCCGGCAATCCAGTCGCAGATCAGTTCGCCTTAGGCCGGCAGCTCGGTGT
Source organism: Pseudomonadota bacterium (assembly GCA_039815155.1). Classification (GTDB taxonomy): domain Bacteria; phylum Pseudomonadota; class Gammaproteobacteria; order Pseudomonadales; family Halieaceae; genus Congregibacter. The sequence continues at coordinate 34,599 of JBCBZV010000028.1, read as the reverse complement.
GCAGGGTACACCAGCAATCGTCCTTCCCGGGGGAGAAATGATTCCTGGCTACAAGAGTGCGGATGAGCTAGTAAGCTTGCTGCTTCCCTAGCAGCCGTCATCGAACGGCGGCAGGCTCGGCGGACCGTGGGGCCGCCAGACTGGGAGCCAGAGCATGTTTGCGCCTGTGAGCGCGGCTCTGCGTCCCATGATGATTTTGAAAGGCGCGAACCTACTTAGCTAAAGGTGGTGTGTTCAAAAATAGCTATGTGACTAACAAAGCGTGGCGTGTTTAACAAAAAGTGGCATTTTTTAAATCTATGCCCGTGCTGCGTTTGACAGGAAGAGGGCGGCTGCGTACTGTCTCGACCGTCGCGACGGGGTGGCACCCGCGTAACTGCTAACACCAATCGGCGCGACTGTTGCTAACGTCGCAAAGTAAGAGTGGCTCCCCCTTGGAACAGCAATTTCAGCGCATACAGCGCCTTCCCCCCTATGTGTTCAGTGTCATTGGAGACCTGAAGCAGCAGGCCCGTGCCGCAGGCGAAGACATCATCGACTTTGGTATGGGTAATCCTGACCAACCTACACCGGAGCACATTGTCGCCAAGCTCACCGAGACCGCCCAGCGTCCTGATACCCATCGCTATTCCCAATCGAAAGGTATACCGCGTTTGCGGCGCGCAATCTGCAATTGGTACCGTGATCGATACGAGGTTGAACTGGACCCAGAAACGGAAGCAATAGTAACCCTAGGTTCGAAAGAGGGTCTTGCCCACCTGGCTTTAGCCACCACCGGTCCAGGCGACGCGGTGCTTGTACCTAACCCTTCTTATCCGATCCATCCTTACGGTTTCGTCATCTCTGGGGCTGATATTCGCCACGTGCCGATGAGAAACGAAAGCTCGTTTTTTGAGGAGCTCGAACAGGCCATTCGTACTAGCTGGCCACGACCGAAAATGCTGGTTCTGAATTTTCCCTCAAACCCCACAGCCCAGTGTGTCGAACTGGATTTTCTTGAGCGGGTTGTAGCTATCGCCCGCGAGCATGGTATTTGGCTTATCCAAGATCTCGCTTACGCCGATTTATGTTTCGACGGTTACAGCGCCCCTTCGATTCTACAAATTCCTGAAGCCAGAGACGTGGCCGTAGAGTTTTTCAGCATGTCCAAAAGCTACAATATGCCCGGTTGGCGAGTGGGTTTTTGCTGCGGCAATAAGGAACTGGTTGGGGCCCTTGCGCGCATGAAATCGTATCTGGACTACGGCATGTTCACCCCGGTGCAGGTGGCGGCGATCGCCGCTTTAGAAGGAGATCAGTCCTGCGTCACAGAGATTCGAGATATGTATTGTTCGCGACGCGATGTCCTTTGCGAGGGCTTGCAGTCCGCCGGTTGGTCTGTAGAAAAACCAAAGGCGACGATGTTTGTATGGGCTGAGCTGCCCGAGCCTTACCGTTCTATGGGGTCTCTTGAGTTTAGTAAAAAGCTACTCACAGAGGCGAAAGTCGCCGTATCGCCTGGAATTGGCTTCGGTGAGTTCGGCGAGGGATACGTGCGCTTTGGCTTAATCGAAAATGAGCACAGAACACGACAGGCGATTCGTAACGTTAAGAGAATGTTCCGAGACGATGGCCTCCTCGCAGCATGAGCATGAGCATGGGCACGAGCCGGCAAAGATACTCCTACAGCGCTGCGGATGCGGCACCCAACAATGACTAAGGACTCTCTCCGTATCGGCGTTTGTGGCAATGGCACTGTCGGTGGCGGCGTGATCTCCTTGCTGCAAAACGAGGCATCTTTATATAGGAGCCGCAGCGGCCGTGCGCTTAAGTTGGCAATGGTGGGAGCGCGACGAGATCGCGAGGACTGTCCTCTTTCCGGCGTACCCGTAGAGCGGGATCTGAGTCTGCTGGCGCGCGCTGACGATTTGGATGTGATTGTCGAATGCATTGGTGGCACAGAGCTGGCTGGCGAACTTGTTCGCGACGCGCTGAGTAGCGGTAAATCTGTGGTCACTGCGAACAAGGCGTTGATCGCAGAGCAGGGTAACGAGCTATACCGACTTGCTGAAAATCATGGTGTCAGTCTTTTATGCGAGGCCGCTGTGGCCGGAGGGGTGCCGATTATCAAAGCACTTCGGGATGGCATGGCCGCCAACCGTGTGTCATCAGTCACGGGCATCATTAACGGAACAGGTAATTTTATTTTGAGCGATATGGCAGCGGCAGGGCGAGATTTTACCGACGTTCTGACCGAGGCCCAGGCGCTAGGCTATGCGGAAGCCGATCCGACCTTCGATGTGGAGGGAATCGACGCGGCTCACAAGCTGGCTATTCTTGCGTCCGTCGCTTTTGCGATGCCGTTGAAGTTCGAAGAAGTGTATTGCGAAGGGATCTCTCAGGTGACTCCGGAAGACTTAAGCTTTGCGCGTGAGTTGGGCTATTGCATCAAGCATCTGGGCATAGCGAAGCAGTGGGATCACGGTGTGGAACTGCGTGTACATCCCACTTTACTTCCAAAAGAGCAGCAATTAGCGACGGTGGACGGAGTGCTCAACGCTGTTCGCGTCGAAGGGCATGCGGCCGGTGCGACCGTCTATTCTGGTGCAGGAGCGGGGCGCTTGCCCACGGCCTCTGCGGTTCTAGCGGATCTTATCGATTTGGCGCGCAATGGTTCTGAAGCCATTTCTGGTCTGGGCACTACGATAGATAACTTAAGGGACTTGAAAGTTCTACCGATGGGGGATGTTCGAAGCGCGTGGTATCTGCGCTTGAATATGGTGGATGAACCCGGAGTTATGTCGCAGGTGGCAAATTGTCTTGGTGCGCAGGGAGTGAGTATTGAGGCCTTAATCCAGAGGCCGCCTGAATCAGGGCAGCAGTCCGTTGCGGTAGTCGTTGTGACGAATGAGGCTAGAGAGCAGGAGCTGTCGCGAGCGCTTGATGCTATTAATAGTCTAGAGGGCATTGCTAGCCAGCCGCACCGAATTCGGATTGAGGGATAAGTGCGCAAGCATCGAAATCCGTCGCTCCTACTCCCTAGAAAATAGGTTGTTTCCATGCGTTATCTAAGCACTCGAGGTCGTGCTCCCGTATTGAGCTTTGAAGACGTTTTGCTTACCGGGCTAGCGTCTGATGGGGGCCTATACGTACCGGAGAGTTTGCCTTCCTTCACGCCTGCAGAACTCGACTCGATGGCCGCAATGAGTTATTCGGAGCTTGCACTCAAAATTGTTCATCCCTTTGTAGCGGATTGTTTTGCGGTTGAGGAGCTCGCAGAAATCCTAGAACAAACTTATGCGGAGTTTCGTCATCCGGCGGTCGCTCCGCTGCTTCAACTCAATGAGCAACAGTGGTTATTGGAGCTCTTCCAAGGACCAACCCTGGCGTTTAAGGATTTCGCGCTGCAGCTGCTAGGAAGACTGCTGGACGCCGTACTACAGCGACGTGGTGAACGTATAGTAGTACTCGGAGCAACCTCTGGAGATACCGGGTCTGCCGCCATAGCGGGCTGCCAAGCTTGCGATAATATCGATATCTATATTCTCCATCCGCACCAGCGAGTGTCCGAAGTTCAACGACGCCAGATGACCACGCTGAGTTCGTCCAATGTCCACAACATGGCGGTGGAGGGAGATTTCGACGACTGTCAGGCGATGGTCAAGGCCAGCTTTCGCGATCAGAGTTTTCTTCCTGATGGTCGCCGCCTGGTCGCTGTGAACTCAATCAATTGGGCGCGCATCATGGCCCAGATTGTTTACTATTTTTACGCGGGATTGGCTCTTGGAGCACCGCACCGAGCAGCGTCGTACTCGGTGCCCACCGGCAATTTCGGCGACATTTACGCAGGCTATCTTGCTAAGCAGATGGGTTTACCCATTTCGAGATTAATGATCGCGACGAACCGTAACGATGTCTTGCATCGAATACTCAGTGCTGGCGCCTATCAGCGGCGCGGGCTCGAAAAGACTTTATCTCCGAGTATGGACATTACCGTGTCGAGCAATTTCGAGCGACTATTGCTCGATGCGTATCAGCGCGATCAATCGGCAGTCGCCGCGTTTATGGCCAGCCTCGACACTGGGGAAGCTGCGCTGAGTGATGAAGCGCTCGCTTTCGTGCGTGCGCACTTCGATAGCCACACGGTGACCGATGAGCAGACCTTGGCGATAATCCGGCGGGTTTGGACGGAAACGGCTTACTTGCTTGATCCTCATTCCGCGATCGGAGTTGCCGCTGCGGAGCAGGGATCAGCGCAGCAAAAATGGTCAAGTAAGGAAGCCCATACTTACGACCCTTTGGCGGCAAATGCTCCCTGGGTTACCCTCGCCACAGCACACCCGGCTAAGTTTCCCGAAGCAATCACAGCAAGCGGTGTTGCTACGGCGGCTGAGCTTCCCACGCATATGGCGGATCTATTTGATCGCGAAGAACAGTACAGCGTATTGCCTGCGCAGCTCGATACGATTCAGACACACATAAGCAGTACTTTGGGCACTTGATTGCCAGCGTTGGCCCGTTCATACACGGAAAGGCCCGTACCCGATGGGCTCCAAGCCTGGCCAGGGGTTCCTGACTTACTTCGCAAAATCTATGCGGCGCGAGGAATCGCCAGCGAGCAGGAACTCGACCTTGCGTTGGCACGGCTACTAGACCCCAAATTGCTATTGAATGCGGACCTTGCCGCCGCTCGGCTGGCTGCAGCGATCGAAGGGCAGCAGCGTATTCTTATCGTGGGAGACTTCGACGCAGATGGCGCGACGAGTACCGTTTTGCTTATGGCTGCGCTGCGCGACTTTGGTGCTCTGAATGTAGATTTTCTCGTACCGAATCGCTTCGAATACGGCTACGGCCTCACGGAAAAAATCGTTGATCTCGCTCGAACTAAGACGCCCGATCTGATTGTTACCGTAGATAACGGTATCTCTTCGATCAACGGCGTAGCGCTTGCCAAGACTTATGGCATCGATGTTGTGATAACCGATCACCACTTGCCCGGTGACCGATTGCCCGCGGCCGATGTAATAGTCAATCCCAATCAACCAGGCTGTTCCTTTCCAAGCAAGCATCTTGCAGGGGTAGGCGTTTCCTTCTACCTGATGCTGGCTTTGCGGTCCTTTCTTCGGGACGTCGATTACTTCGAAGAAAAGAACATAGAAGAGCCGAAGCTAGTGAACTATCTCGACTTGGTAGCGCTAGGAACGGTGGCCGATGTGGTGCCGCTGGACCACAACAACCGGATTCTGGTGGCCGCTGGTATTCGGCGAATCCGCCAAGGCTTAGCGTGCCCGGGAGTCCTCGAGCTACTACGCGTGGGCAAGCGAGACCCGGAGCGTCTGGTTGCGAGCGACTTAGCGTTTTCCGCAGGCCCGCGACTCAATGCGGCCGGCCGTCTGGACGATATGACCATTGGCATCGAGTGCCTACGTGCGCAGTCCCTGTCCCAGGCAGCGGTCTTTGCGGCGGAGCTAGACGGTATGAATCGGGAGCGCCAGCGGATAGAGCGCGCCATGCAGCTTGACGCTGAGCGGCTCATGGTGGGTATAGAAGCCGCGCTTGAATCCGCTGCCGGTCCCTCTGCTTTGGTTCTGTTTGAGCCTCATTGGCATCAGGGGGTTGTTGGTATCTTGGCTTCCCGTGTGAAGGAAAAGATGGACCTACCCGTTTTTGCCTTTGCTTCTGCGGATGACGGAGTACTAAAAGGATCCGGGAGAAGCGTACCGGGTTTGCATTTACGCGATACGCTAGAGATTATTGCGCGACAACACCCCGATATACTGCAAAGATTCGGAGGCCATGCGATGGCAGCCGGTGTTTCGCTTGCCTACGAGCACTTAGCTACTTTTCGCGAAGCGTTCGAGCAGGCAGTACGTCGTCAGCGGCCCGCCGCGAGTGGATCGGTTCTAATCACCGACGGAGTTCTTCCCCCCGAGCTGCTCGATTTGCAGACGGCCCGACAACTTCGCGAAGGTGGGCCCTGGGGGCAGAATTTCACCGAACCCTTATTCGACGGGGACTTTGATTTAATCGACCAAAAAATCGTGGGTGAACGGCATTTGAAGCTACGCGTTCGGCATCCTGATGCTCCAGAAGCTTTGGATGCAATTGCGTTTTCAATCGACACCAAGCAATGGCCGGCCAATGAGGTAAAAAGTGTGCGTATGGCCTACCGTTTGGATGTGAATCACTTTCGAGGCGTAGAACGTCTCCAACTCGTCGTAGAAGACCTTATAGCTCAGTAGCATACTGCTTTAAGCATGCTTACTTTTGTGGAGGCTGGCTATCGCATCAACGTTGCACCACAATTCAGCGCTGATCCCTAACAGGCAGGCTCATGAGTAGCTGTTGTGAACCAGATTCTACGAAGCTGAACTCTGGTGAAGAGGTCGCAGCCACGTGTCCGGGCAGCAGCGCTGTGCACGACGATGCTTGTTGTGCGCCGAAAGCACGGGTTGACTGGCTGTTGTGGTGCTCGCTCATCATGGTCCTGGCCGCGCTTGTTTACCGCCTGCTGTCCGGCCACGGTCACCAATCGCCGGTTGACCAGTTTGCCCATGCAATTAGCGAGCTCTTTTTACGCATGTGGTGGGGTCTGGCCCTGGGTATATTTTTTGTCGGTTTGCTTTCCACGGTGCCGCGAGACCTGGTGATGTCTCTTTTGGGTAGAGACGCGGGCGTCGCTGGACTGCTACGAGCTACTAGCGCTGGCGTGCTTTTGGATATGTGCAGTCACGGTATCTTGGCGATCGGCATGAAGCTGTATGAGCGGGGAGCCTCGACCGGGCAGGTTATCGCGTTTCTCCTCGCGAGCCCTTGGAATAGCTTCTCACTTACCTTGATCCTATTCGGGCTAATCGGTGTCGGCTGGACGCTGCTTTTTATTGCTCTTTCATTGCTCATTGGGTTGCTCTCCGGTGCAATTTTCGACGCCTTGGTTGCTCGAGGCCACCTGCCGGAGAATCCATTCCGTTCCGCAGTGGCAGAAACGGAAACGAGCATCCGCGAGCTATGGTCTGACTATCGAAGGAGCTGGCGATTCAGCCGCAAAGGAATGCAAGCGGTAGTAAGCGAGGGCTTAGCTGGCTCACGTGTTGTTCTGCGCTGGGCTCTCTTTGGCCTGGTACTTGCCGGTTTGATACGGAGCTTGGTCCCCGCTGAAAGCTATGCGAGCTGGTTTGGTCCATCGATGATAGGACTGTGGCTGACTCTGCTTGCGGCCACGGTTATAGAAGTGTGTTCTGAGGGAGCAACACCGATTGCCGCTGATCTGATGAATAGAGCGGCGGCGCCAGGTAACAGCTTCACGTTTCTTATGGCGGGCGTTGCCACGGACTATACGGAGATTTTGTCCATCAAGGATACCAGCGCGAGCTGGCGAGTTGCGCTGTGCCTGCCTTTGGTCGCCGTACCTCAAGTCCTCATCATTGGCTTCCTGCTGAATAGCTTTAGCCCCTAAGCGGAGCGATCGTAGGTGCCAGACAAGTCTTTCGTAAAAGGCTTGGTTTGTTTCTAAGTTATTAGCTTCGTGTTGCTCGTTTTTGTCTAAGGAGGACTTAGAGCGAGGGACAGTCGATCAGCGGTCGTGCCTACGGTACACTTCGCGCCGAAATCAGATCCCTGCGGGATGGCGTTTTCTGCAAACCCGTACCCTAGACCGAATTCTGGTGATTCCAATACCAGGCTCGCAGTTAGAAGCACAAAGAGACCATGCTAGAGATCAATCCGCTTGTACAAAGTTTGAAAGATATCGCGGCGCGCACAGACGTGCTTAGGGGGTATCTTTGACCTCGATCAGCGAAGGGATCGACTCGCCGAGGTTGAACTAGAACTCGCGGAGCCAAGCGTTTGGGACGACCCGCAACGAGCTCAAGAGCTCGGAAAAGAACGTTCATCACTCGAAACCATCGTCAAAGCCATCGATACCCTCGGAACTGGGGTGACCGACTCCCTCGATCTTCTGGAGATGGCTGCCGATGAGGACGACGAAGCGGCGGTAGCCGACATCGAGGAAGAAATTTCGTCGTTGCTAAGCGTGCTCGAGAAACTGGAGTTTCGCCGCATGTTTAATGGCGAAATGGACCCCAATAATGCCTTCCTCGATATTCAGTCGGGCTCCGGAGGAACCGAGGCGCAAGATTGGGCCGAAATGTTACTTCGTATGTATTTGCGATGGGGTGAGGCCAAGGGTTTTACGACGGAACTTATTGAGGTTTCTGCTGGCGAGGTGGCGGGCATTAAGAGTGCCACGATCAAGTTCAGCGGTGAGTATGCTTTTGGCTGGCTGCGTACCGAGACAGGAGTGCATCGCCTCGTTCGTAAGTCGCCCTTTGATTCGGGTAATCGGCGCCATACTTCTTTTGCCTCCATCTTTGTTTCGCCAGAAATCGACGACAATATCGAGATCGACATCAATCCGGCCGATCTGCGCGTCGATACCTACCGGGCCAGCGGTGCGGGTGGGCAGCACGTCAACAAAACAGACTCGGCGGTCCGCTTGACTCACAATCCTTCTGGGGTTGTTGTGCAATGCCAGACAGAAAGATCGCAGCATCAAAATAAAGATAACGCGATGAAGCTGTTGCGCGCCAAACTTTACGAGCTGGAGATTTTGAAGCGCAGCGAAGAAAAGCAAGCGATGGAAGACAGTAAGGCAGACATCGGTTGGGGCAGTCAGATTCGATCCTACGTTTTAGATGCCTCACGGATTAAAGACCTACGTACAAACGTTGAGACAAGTAACACGCAAGCAGTTTTGGACGGCGCAATCGACCCCTTTATTGAGGCCTCACTCAAGAGTGGGCTTTAGAGTGCGCGATTCCTTTGAACACGATCGCAGTGAAAAAGCATAACGGCATACAAAGAGCATGAACGACAATTCGCTATCTTCCGCAGAGCCGGAAGTATCTGAGAACAAACTGATCGCAGAACGGCGCGTAAAGCTCGATCAATTGCGCGTGCAAGGGAATCCCTTTCCCAATGACTTTCGCCGCACAGCCACTGCCGGGGAGCTACAGCAGCGCTTCGTGGACGCAAGTAAGGAAGCCCTTGCGCAACGCGCTGACGGCTACGCCGTCGCTGGCCGCCTGATCAGAAATCGCGGTGCGTTTTTGCTCATTCAAGACGGTGAAGGCCAAATCCAACTCTATATCGATCGAAAGGGACTCTCCGAGGAGGTGCTGTCTGCGATAAAAAGCTGGGATTTGGGAGACATTGTTGCGGCGCAAGGTACGCTGCAGCGTTCCGGAAAAGGTGATCTGTACATCAACATGGAAGAAGCCAGGCTGCTGACAAAGGCGCTTCGCCCGCTTCCCGATAAGTACCACGGCCTAGCGGATCAGGAGCTCCGCTACCGGCAGCGCTATGTTGATTTGATTGTCAATGAAGAGTCTCGGAGGGTCTTTCAAAAGCGCTCACAAATCATTCGTTACATCCGCGATTTTATGGACACCCGTGGCTTCATGGAGGTCGAGACTCCCATGATGCAACCGATACCCGGGGGCGCGGCGGCTCGGCCCTTTGAGACTCATCACAATGCGCTCGATCAGAAAATGTTTCTGCGTATTGCTCCGGAGCTGTATTTAAAGCGCTTAACGGTGGGTGGTTTTGAACGGGTCTATGAGATCAATCGAAATTTCCGCAATGAAGGGCTCTCCACCCGCCACAATCCGGAATTTACGATGCTCGAATTCTATTGGGCCTACGCTGATTATCGCGATGCCATGGATTTGACGGAGGCGATGCTGCGAGGCTTGGTCAAGGAAGTCCTAGGTCTAGAACAGGTTCCGTACCAAAATTCGCTTTTCGACTTTAGCCAAGCTTTTACCCGTATGACCGTGAAGGAAGCGATTCTCAAGTACAACGATACGCTAAGTGAGCCTGCGATAGATGATCGCGATCAGCTGGCGAACTATGCACGGGCGCTGGGCATAGAGGTACTGGATTCCTGGGGTCTCGGTAAGGTTCAAATTGAAGTGTTTGAAAAAACTGCGGAGCATCAACTGCACGAGCCAACGTTCATCACTGCGTATCCGACGGAGGTCTCACCTTTAGCTCGAAGAAACGATGAGGACGGCTTTGTCACCGATCGTTTCGAGTTTTTTGTGGCCGGTAGGGAGCTCGCAAACGGTTTTTCCGAGCTCAACGATGCGGAAGATCAGGCGGAACGATTTAGGGAACAGGTTGCCCAAAAAGATGCGGGCGATGATGAAGCGATGCACTACGACGCCGACTACGTCCGTGCGTTAGAGTATGGCATGCCGCCGACGGTGGGAGAGGGCATAGGCATCGATAGGCTCGTGATGTTGCTGACCGACGCGCCATCGATTCGCGATGTGCTGCTATTCCCTCACATGCGAGCGGAGTGATAGGAGGCAAGAATTTATGAAGATTGCTCGGACTTGCCGCCTATCGTACTGGCCAGTGAATCTTCACCCCGCGGGTCGTGCGGCCCTGCAGCGGGCAGTTCTTGTCGTCTTAAGTTTAGTACTCAGCGCATGCGTATCTCCCTCGCCACCGGAGCCTCCGCTAGAAAGTCCGGCTCGTACGCCGGAGGAGGTAGAGCTCACGCTGAATCTCCCAGCCGACAAGCAGGATTGTGCGTGTCCGGAGCCATCTGCGGAAGACCGAACTTTTCTTGAACGAGGTATCGTTCGCCTAACCGCCGGTGATTACATAGAGGCGGTACAAGCGTTTAAACGTTACCGCCGCTTAGAACAGACAAGCGTCGCGCAGTGGGAGGCGGACCTAGCGATTGCTTATGTCAGTATGCTTCCGCGCAGTCCGTTCTATGACGTGGACGCTGCTCGGGACAGCTATACAGCGCTTCAAAGCCGTGAGCCTCGCGGTGACAAGTACTATGGAGTCGTACTCATGCAGCAAGCACTCGAGTCCTTTGTTCTTCTCGATCGCCATGTTAACGATCTAGAGAATCGAACCTCCATGCTCGAAGATGACTTGGACAAACGAGAGCAAGCGCTCAAGCGGCTTCGGGAACTGACGCTCGGTCAACCGGAAGGCGGACTATAAAACTTGTTCCTGCGTTGGGTTGGCTGCGGACGGAAATGCTGCCACCCATCAATTCGCAAAAATCCTTACAGATGGCCAGGCCCAGGCCACTCCCTCCATACAATTGGCTGGTAGAGTCCTCCGCTTGTACGAAGGCTTCAAACACCGCTGCTTGCTGGTCCTCATTCATACCGATACCGGTATCTGAAACCACGACTTCTAGTTCGTCGGTGGCAGCCAGAACACGAGCTTCGACAGAGATGCTTCCTTCTTGCGTGAATTTCGCAGCGTTGCTGAGTAGGTTTACGATCACTTGTCGGAACTTGGTTGCATCGTTGTACATTGCCGGTAAGCCGTCAAAATCACCGATCTCCAGATCATTTCCTTTCGCGCGAAGAATCGGAGTTAAGGTATCAACTGCCGTACTAAGAATATCGGCCGGTGAGAAGTTCTCTGCAGCGAGACGCATTTTTCCTGTTTCGATTTTAGACAGATCTAAAATGTCATCGATGAGTTCAAGGAGCTGTCGTCCCGACCGCACGATTTTTTGCAGGTCCGATTGAAATTGCGGTCTATTCACCGCGGTCTCGTCACCCAGTTCGTCATGCAGCATTTCGCTGTAGCCGATTATCGCATTTAGTGGGGTGCGAAGTTCGTGGCTCACATTGGCTAGGAATTTCGACTTTGCCGCATTAGCTTCGTTCGCCGATTGCTTCGCTTCCTGTTCTTCTTGGATCGCTCGACGTAGCTTTTCCGACATCGTGTTGAAGGCCTTGGCAAGATCGCCCAGCTCACTGTCATCATCGATTTCAACGATTTGATAATCCAGCTCGCCAGCGCCCAGTTTTTGCGTGCCTTTTTTGAGACGCTTCAGGTTGTCATTGGTGTAGCGAACGAGGAAGAAGCCCAGCGTTGCTGTCAGGAAAATCGAGGCGATGAAACCCAAAACGGTAATTCGGTCCGTGAGCTCGATTGTCCGATCTATGACATTTGCTCGCTGGAGCGCAATAAATGACTGTCGCTGTTCAAGTTCCTTTAAACGCTGGCTCGCTTCAACATAGAGGATCGGATCATCCGCGGTAGATACCCATTCAGCCTCGTTGTAGCGTTGATAAAATGCCTCCCAGCCGCCAATAAGCCGCTCGCTGCTCTCGCGCAAGCGACCGTACTGCAATGCGGTTACGTCACTCACCATACTTCCTAACGCATCCACACTGTCCCTAGTTTTTTGTATACCTTCGAGGGCAAGTGCTTGATCACCTACGGCGAGTTGGTCATCGGTGCTCTCTCGGAGCGTCGCGAGCACCAATATCTTCTGTCTTTGATCTTCGAGCTGTTTCGCCAGCTCGCCGGATAGCTGGCCTGCGCTGACGGCCTGTCGATAGGCAACCATGGACTCGCTCCGTGCGAAGCTCCCCCAAAAATGAGTGCCAACATTAATCGCGAACAGGATCAATATCGTTAGTAGGGACAGAGTTAGACGGCGGCGAAGGCTCATGGAAGGAGGGCGCGTATTTTTTCGAGAAGGGCAGGGAAGTCTATGGGTTTGGTCGCGTAGTCATCGCAGCCCGCGTCGAGCGCTCGGTCTCGATCCTCGGCCATCGCATGCGCGGTAAGGGCAATAACGGGTGTCTTGGCGACCGCCTTGTCTGCACGAATTGCTTGGCACACGCTCCAGCCGTCCAGAACAGGTAGGTTCATATCCAAAAGCACAAGATCTGGATTGCAAAGGTGAATTTTTTCGAGTGCTTCCTGACCGTCTTGTGCCAGCTCAGTCTTAAAGCCTGCTCGATGCAGGCGTCGGCTCAACATATCCCGGTTGAGCTCGTTGTCTTCCACCAGGAGTAGGCGATGAATCAAAGTAACTCGCCCAGCAAGGGGTGAACCAGAAGGTGCTCGTCGATTCCCGGTGCGACCACTTCACGAACCTCGCCAAGGCGATAGGAGGCCCCTAACTTGTCGCGTGTACTTTCAGCAATGAGTACTTCGCCACCGGCAGCAACGTCTTCAATGCGCGAGGTCACGTTCATCGCGTGGCCCACGAAGCCGTACTTGCTCCGCCTCTCCGATCCGATATTTCCAGCAATAACGGTTCCCGTATTCAGCGCAATACCCATTTCAAGAACCGGAAGATTATCCCTAACATTGGCTTCATTAATCTCGTGCATGGCAGCTTGCATCGTTAGGGCACAACGCGCCGCCCGATCTGGATCGTCGCCGTGGCGTTTTGGAGCACCAAACACCGCTAAAATCGCATCACCCAAAAACTCGTCAATAGTGCCATCAAATTTCAGAATGATGTCGCTCATAGAACCCAGGTAGCGATTGAGCATACTGACCACCCGATCTGGTGGGAGTTGCTCGCTCAGGGTAGTGAATCCGCGAATGTCAGACATGAGAACGGTGACTTCGCGCAAGTCACCGCCCAATTGCAGGCCCTCCGGGCGTTCGAGGATCTCAGTAACGATGTCGTCCGATAGATAGCGTCCGAAGGTCGCCCTAATAAAGCGCTCGTTGCGCTCTAACTGAGTTCGGTATTGAGTTTCTTTGTCGTGCCAGCGCTTGCGTTCAATCCCCGCTTTGATCAGGGCTTGCAGCAAGATGGGATTGAAGGGTTTGAACAGATAATCGTCCGCACCAGCTTCTATACAATCGACTATCCCACGCATGTCTTGCTCGCCAGAGATCATAATGACCGGCGTCGCTCGCCAGCGCTCTTCTGCTTTTATTCGATTCAGCACTTCCTTACCGTCCATGCCTGGCATCATTCGATCAAGAAGAACCACGTCCACGTCGGAGTTTTCGAGCAGCTCAAGGGCTTGTACACCCCCCGGTGCGGTAACAACAAAGTGTCCGCTGCGGGTGAGGTAGCGCGCTAGGAGCTCACGATTTTCTTCGCGATCATCAACCGCCAGAATAAATCCCGGTTCAACTTCCATTCGAATACTGTGATGCTCGGCGGTGGTATCGAGATTTTGCGCCGAGGCAATCACTTCATCGGTACTTTCAACGACCGAGTCCAGAGCCGCCCGGAGTCCGGGTTCAGGTGTTTCTAGAGCATCTCCGAGCATTTCTGCATAGCCGCGGAAAGCACCGGCGAGATTGCGTAACTCGTGCGGATCGCAGTCCGGTGAATCAAGTAGCGGTGAAATGCGCTCCGCGCAGGCGCACAGCGAGTCCCAGTCTTGCTTGGACTCACCATCCAGACCTATGAGCTCCGTATCGCTGACCGACAGCACGGCGCCTATCGCATCCAGTAGACCGCTATTTACCGATTGATTCAGTGCTCCATGCTCCTTGCCCGTATATCCTGCTCCTGCACCCCGTAAGCATCGTGGCAGGCCAACGATGAGTATAAAAGCGTCGAAATACGAGGAAAAGCACTGTTGTCCGCACAAATTGAGTCGATCCGTTCGCAAACTAGGCTCAATCTACCGCTAACGGATGCGCGTGACCTGGGCTTTGCGGTACCATCCGCCAAACGCGGATGAATTAACGGTTAAGCACGCCAACACATGTTGCAAAACGTGGAGATTTTCCAAGGACTCTCGGACTCAGAGCTTTCGGCACTCACTGAGAGTAGCACTATGCGTTCCTTTCCTAAGAACACAGTGGTCATTCACGAAAATGACCCCGCAGACTCGTTGTTTGTAATCGACAGCGGACGGGTCAAGGTGTACTGCAGCGACAAGAATGGAAAGGAGTTCATCATGAACACTCAGGCTGCGGGTGATTACTTTGGAGAGCTGGCTCTCCTCGATGACTCAACACGCTCGGCTTCTGTGCGCACCGTAGAGAAGTGTAATTTTTGTATTATCTATAAGGACGACTTCAATCGAGTTTTGGAGCAACACCCCAGCATCTCGCGCAAGCTCATCGCAAATCTGGCCTCGAGAGTTCGTAAACTGACGGCCGATGTAAAAAGCCTGGCCCTACAAGACGTCTACGGTCGAGTGGCCAATGTGCTTATGGATTTATCTGAGGAACGGGGCGACGGCACTTTATTTATTGGCGAGAAACTCACTCAACAGGACATAGCGGACCGCGTAGGTGCATCTCGAGAAATGGTTGCACGCATACTCAAGGACTTGACGATAGGCGAATACATTCGATTTGAAGGGCGCCACATCGTGATCAATACGCGCCTGCCGGCAAAATACTAGACGTTGTACTAAACGTCAGCTTAGAAAAACTAGCTCGCGTCGTCGGTGGCTTATGGCTGTAACGATTGCTGTAACTATTGTAGTCGCGCTTGTTGTTACACCGCCTGTGGCTAGCCGCTTAAGCTACGGCTTTGATCGGTCGTTTACTTCCCAATCTCGGCTATCCATCGCTTCCGAGCTTTCCACCCTGAGTGCAAGAGAGCCTGATGCTAAGCGCGCACGTAGCAGCTGGCCAGTGTCCACGTCTCCGCTCGTTCTAACGGCGTGTCCATCATTCCCGCTCAGAATCGCATATCCACGATTGAGAACAGCTAATGGGCTCAGCGATTCGAGCAGCAGTTTTTGCTTAGTAACCGACTCTCGCGCATCTCGTAAACGATTCGAAACCGCCTGATTTAGTTCCGCTTTCAGCGCCTCAAGCGCGACGCCAGCCGCGACGATTTCGGCCTCCGGGGATTGTCCGAGAAGCCGCTGCTGGAGTAGGCCGAGCTTTTGCTTCCTACTTTGTAGGCTGGCGACCATGCCGCGCGCTAGTCTTTGCGACAAATCGTCGATCCTCAGCAGCTGCTGTCTAATCCTATCTTGTGGATGTTTGAGTCGCAGGCTGGTGGACTGTAGCTCAAGCTGTTTGCGTTCAAGTAAGCGCTCAATGGCTCGTTTAAGACTACGTTCGCTAACTTCCAGTTGGGCTAGAAGCTCTAAACGATCCTCGCTGAGAAGTTCTGCGGCGGCTGAAGGGGTTGGGGCCCTAACATCGGCGGCGAAGTCGGCGATCGTTACATCAACTTCATGCCCTACGCCGCTGACAACCGGCAGGGCGCTAGTTGCTATGGCCCGTGCTAATGCTTCGTCGTTGAACGCCCATAGGTCTTCAAGGGAACCGCCGCCGCGAGTGATGAGGATTGCGTCGAAGGCAGGGGCGCTATCCCGCTTCGCCAAGGCGTTCGCCTCTAGGACGGCGGTTTCCAATGCTTCTGCAGCATGCTCACCCTGCACTGGCACTGCAAATACGGTGACTTCTACAGCTGGATTCCTTCGTTGAAGTACCTCAAGAACATCTTGAAGGGCGGCGCCTGTCGGTGAGGTAACAACCGCCAGATGTTCTATGCTGCGGGGTAGGGGGCGCTTGCGCTCCTCGGCAAATAGGCCTTCGTCGCGCAATTTATCACGCAAGGCTTCGAACTGAGCTTGAAGAGCACCGGCGCCTGCGGGCTCTAAGAACTCGCCGATAAGCTGGAATTCCCCCCGCCCTTCGTAGAGCGATACGCGTGCTCGTAAGCGAACCTGATCGCCATTCTTTGGACGAAATCTCAAGCGTGTATTCCGATTCTTGAACATCGCACAGCGGACCTGCGCGCTGTCGTCTTTCAAGGAGAAGTACCAGTGTCCAGAGGCAGGGGAGGCAAAATTCGATAGCTCGCCTTCAATCCACAGCATATCGAAATGAGACTCCAGCAGGGTTCTCGCCTGTCGGTTTAGCGAGCTGGGGGTCAATGTGAGCTGATTTTGTGCCATATCGTCCGGTAAGTTTAATTGGATCTAGAACTTACTTCCCTCGACCGGGCGCTCTATAATCGCCCGCTTCCCAAAAAGACCTCAGCTGGATAACCCAGATGCTGCGAATCGAACAGGACGCTCTAACCTTTGACGACGTGCTCCTGCTGCCTGGCTATTCAGAAGTCGTGGCAACGGACGTATCGCTGCGGACCAAACTTACTCGCAATATTAGTTTGAACTTGCCTCTGGTTTCCGCTGCGATGGATACGGTAACCGAGGCTCGC
The DNA here is from genome assembly GCA_039815155.1 of Pseudomonadota bacterium. Taxonomy (GTDB): domain Bacteria; phylum Pseudomonadota; class Gammaproteobacteria; order Pseudomonadales; family Halieaceae; genus Congregibacter. The sequence continues at coordinate 17,672 of JBCBZV010000028.1, read as the reverse complement.
TTGGCGATCGCAATAGCGCAAGAGGGTGGTATCGGCATTATCCACAAAAGTATGGGCATTGGGGATCAGGCCGCTGAGGTTTTGCGGGTAAAAAAATACGAAAGCGGTGTGGTAAAGGACCCGATTACGATTCAGCAGGATGCAACGATCGAACAGCTGATCGAACGCACATCTGCCAATGGAATCTCGGGAGTTCCCGTTCTAGACGGTGATGACCTCGTCGGTATCGTAACTCGTCGTGATATGCGTTTCGAAACCGAGCTCAATAAGCCCGTTTCCGCCATCATGACGCCTAAAGAGAAATTAGTGACCGTTTTTGAGGGCGCGGAGTCGGCTGAGGTACAGGGGCTGCTACAGCATCACCGAATCGAAAAGATTTTGGTGGTCAACGAGAACTTTGATCTGCAAGGCATGATTACCGTCAAGGATTTCGATAAGGCGGAAAACTACCCCAATGCCTGTAAAGATGAATTCGGACGTTTGCGAGTCGGTGCCTCCGTTGGTACCAGCGCGGATACGGATGAACGCGTAGCGGCGCTGGTCGAAGCAGGGGTAGACGTTCTGGTCGTGGATACGGCGCACGGACACTCCCGTAATGTGCTTTCTCGCGTATCTGCCATTAAGGACGAGTATCCCGGTGTTGATGTCATCGGGGGTAATGTGGCCACTGCTGAAGCTGCTCTGGCATTGGCGGAAGCTGGAGCCGACGGTGTCAAGGTCGGGATTGGCCCCGGCTCTATTTGCACCACTCGCGTCGTGACCGGTGTCGGTGTGCCTCAGATTACCGCCGTCGCAGAGGCCGTAGGAGCGTTGCAAGGCAAGTACGAGATTCCCGTAATCGCCGATGGTGGGATCCGATTCTCCGGAGATTTGGCTAAGGCAATCGCCGCTGGCGCTCATGCTGTCATGCTAGGAAGCATGTTTGCCGGAACAGAGGAGGCACCTGGAGAGGTGGAGCTGTTTCAGGGGAGAACTTATAAATCCTATCGTGGAATGGGCAGCCTGGGAGCGATGGCCTCAAAACAGGGCTCTTCAGATCGCTACTTCCAGGACGCCAGCAAGGGAGCGGAAAAGCTCGTTCCCGAAGGCATTGAGGGGAGAGTACCCTATAAAGGCCCAGCGTCAGCGATCATTCATCAACTCATGGGCGGGCTTCGCTCGTCCATGGGTTATACGGGCAGCGCCGATATCGAAAGTATGCGCAGTACGCCGCGGTTTGTTCGGGTAACGACGGCGGGCATGTCTGAGTCCCATGTCCATGACGTTTCGATAACTAAAGAAGCACCCAATTATCCAGTGAGCTAAGCGCACCGGTGTCCCGGTGTGATTGAACGCCTATGAATGATATCCATGCCAGTCGAATACTCATACTCGACTTTGGCTCGCAATACACTCAGCTTATTGCACGTCGCGTACGGGAGATTGGAGTCTATTCAGAGATACGTCCGTGGGATATCAGCGACGAAGACATTGATGCCTTTGCGCCTTCGGGCGTCATTCTGTCTGGTAGCCCCGAATCCGTCTCCGCTGAGAGCGCCCCTTCGGCGCCTGAAATTCTTTTCGAAAGGGACTGGCCGATCCTAGGAATTTGCTATGGCATGCAGACCATGGCCCATCAGCTGGGCGGCGCCGTTGCCTGCTCTGAGCACAGTGAGTTTGGCTACGCCCAGATAACCACGTCGAAGGAAGCCCACGAGCATGACACCTTACTGCATGGAATTCGTGACCATATAGCCGATGACGGTCGAGGTGTCCTGGACGTTTGGATGAGTCATGGAGATAAAGTTACCGTGTTGCCTCCGGAGTTTATCTGTACGGCCGAAACCAGCTCTTGCCCACTAGCAGCGATGACTCACCGGGAAAGGCCATGGTACGGCATTCAGTTCCATCCAGAGGTCACCCATACGATCCAAGGTAAACGCATTCTCGAGCGGTTCGTGAGGGATATCTGTGCGTGCGAAGCTCTTTGGACTCCCGCTCGTATCGTAGAAGACGCAATCCAACGAGTCCGTAGCGATGTGGGTGAGGACAAAGTGCTCCTAGGCTTATCCGGAGGAGTCGACTCCTCAGTAGTCGCTGCTCTGTTGCACAGCGCCATCGGTGATCAGCTCACTTGCGTGTTTGTCGACCATGGACTGTTGCGCCTCGATGAGGGGGATCAGGTCATGGATATGTTCGCTCGAAATATGGGTGTGCGGGTGATTCGCTGCGATGCGGAGGAGCGCTTCCTGGGCAAACTGAATGGAGTGAGTGACCCAGAAGAAAAGCGAAAGATTATTGGCAATACCTTTATCGAGGTCTTTGACGAGGAGGCGGCAAAGCTAGATGGGGTTAAATGGTTAGCACAGGGCACCATTTACCCGGATGTTATTGAATCCGCCGGCGCATCGACAGGCAAGGCGCACGTGATCAAGTCGCATCACAACGTGGGTGGTTTACCCGACGATATGGAGCTGGCGCTGGTTGAACCCCTAAGGGAGCTGTTCAAAGACGAGGTTAGGCAAATCGGTCTCGAACTTGGTTTACCGAGAGATATGGTCTTTCGTCATCCGTTTCCCGGCCCCGGATTGGGTGTGCGCATCTTGGGCGAGGTTCAAAAAGAGTTTGCGGACCTTCTCCGCAGAGCCGACGCGATCTACCTCGAAGAACTGCATCAGGCCGGATGGTACGAGCAGACCAGCCAGGCCTTCGCTGTTTTCCTACCGGTGAAGTCGGTCGGGGTGGTTGGTGATGCCCGCCGTTACGAGTACGTAATCGCGCTACGAGCGGTACAGACAGTGGATTTTATGACCGCCCGTTGGGCTCATCTTCCCTACGAGCTATTGGAAACGGTGAGTAACCGTATTATTAATGAGATTACCGGCGTGTCGCGGGTTACTTATGACATTAGTGGTAAGCCTCCCGCTACAATTGAGTGGGAGTAGAGTTGCCTCGCAGTGATGATGTGGCCGCCTATGAAACCAACGAGGTGACCCACAACACAATCTTTAGCTTTGTGGCGGGCAGGCTCATCAATGAATTCGAAGTCCCGGATGGAAATCGCCACGTCACGCAATTACGGAGCCGGGCGGTGGGTTCATCCTTGCAGATTTACGACCTGATCGATCTTGACGACAGACTAGTGACGGCTGCAAGTTGGACGAATTACTTGCACGCCGCTTAGTAGTGAGACAGTTCCGCTGCCGTCTGAATGCCCGGTAACGATAGGATTGGCACTCAAAAGGCAGCTACAAGCGAACCTACCCCTTCCTTTCCCAGTTCCAAGAAGCTAAGCGAACTGGGTCAGGCGAACTGGGTCAGGCGAACTGATTCAGGCAAACTGGGACAGAACCTTGGGCAGTGCATCCACATACATCTGTACGTGCTCAAGTCGACCCATACTGACTCGGGACCAATTTGTGTAGTCGCGATACACGCCGCGGATCAACACGTTTTCTTTTTCCATTGCGGCGCGGAATTCATTGGCATTTATTGAACCCAGATCTGCAAAGATAAAGTTGGTTTGCGATGGAAGGCCTGAGAGTCCGTTTTCCTTCAGTGCGGAATAGACCATTTCACGCGCTTCGCGGATTTTCGCTCGTGAAGAGGCCATGAATTCCAAGTCTTCGTAGGAAGCTACGGCCGCAGCAAGTCCCGCTTGGTTGAGGCCGTACCAGCCAATACCGTACTTTCCGATTGCCTCGATCTTTTCTGGAGCCGCAATAATGTAGCCAACACGCATGCCTGCAAGCCCGTAAATCTTGGAGAAGGTGCGTGCAACGATCACGTCGTGGCCGTCGCGAATCAGCGGCACCATGGAGTTTTCCTCAGGCGCATCCGTAACTTCGTTGTAAGCCTCGTCCACCAGTACCGTCGTTTTTTTGGCGGCTTTGACGCAGAATTCGCGCAATTTCGTGGGGTCCGTCAGCAGCCCCGTAGGATTGTTTGGGTTGACCACTTGCGCCATGGCTATACTGTCGTCGATGGCTGCGTACATCGCGTCCAGATCAATCTCTAGCCCTGTTGTCTTCGGCATGCGTTTGAGTTCCGCAATACCTTGCGCTTCGACGCTTCGCGACGTTGTATCCCAGAATAGATCTGGCCCGAGAATATTGCCCTGCTGCCCGGCTTCGACCGCGCAGGCGACTAGCGCACCACTTGAGCCGCTCGACAGCGCAACATACTCCGGCTCTACACCGTTCCGCTCGGCAATCATCGCCCGCAGCGCCATAGCGGATTCGCGTACGTAATAGGCTCCCGAGGCGCTTGCTTCCTGAATGGCCGCCAGGGCTGCTTTGCTCGGCCCGTAGGGGTTTTCATTAGCATTTAGTTTGGCAACACCAGGTGGTGGGCCATAGGCTGGTTTTAGCCGGGTCATTTTGCTGTGACCATCGGCGAGTGAAAAACCTGATTGGACCGCCGTTACGGCTGCCAGGGCGCTCGCTGCACCGACTAAAAATCCTCTTCGGTTGAGATCTGCTGTCATTGCTTAGGCTCCTGTCTTAGCGCTTGGAAAGTACTATTTTTGCTTTAACTGTTCTGTTCACTGCCGACCCCCGTACAACTGCTGCTGGAGTGCACGGGATGTTGATTGGGAATTCGCCTTCTAATGTTCTGACTGGCGCAAATTACTAACGCTGAGCCGAACAATGTTTGCGACTGAGGCATTGAGGAGCCTTTCGCTACTGTCCGGTGCTTCACGCCAGCGCCTTTACGAACATAGTGACGGAAACGATGACGAGATACACGCCAAATATCTGCTTGAGTTGGGCGCCGTCAAGACTATGAGCCAGGCGCGCGCCGATCGGCGCGGTAAAGATTGAAAACAAAGCGATCGCCGAAAGCGCAGGAAGGTTTATGTAACCGACCGAGCCGCTGGGAAGATTCTCTGCTCCGAGCCCCATGTAGAGGAAACCGAGCATGCCCGGAAGCCCTATTAAGAACCCGATGCCCGACGCGGTAGCGACGGCTTGGTGAATAGGGCGATCGCAGAGCACCATGGTCAGAACCATGATCGTGCCACCGCCGATTCCCAAAAGCGCCGAAAATCCACCGAGACCGCTGGCTAACAGGGCCCGTCCTGCACCGGTAGGCATGGACCATCGTCCTTTAAACCGATCGAACATGGTTGGCGATAAAAAATAGATGGAATAGACGAGTACACCGATGGCGAAAACGATGATCAGCTTATTGCTGTCAGTAATTGACGCCACCCAGAGTCCCGCACCGACACCGAGCACTACCCAGAGCGCCCATTCTTTTAATACCTGAAAGTCCACAGCGTTTCGTTTGCTGTGCGCGTGTACGGAGCGGGCCGACGATATAACAATGGTCGCCAGTGATGTGCCTACGGCAACCATCATCAAATCATCAGTTTTATCGGTTAGGAAAGGAAAAACAGCGAGGAGTGCAGGTACCACGACAAAGCCGCCGCCTACACCGAACAGCCCTGAGGTGAGCCCGGCAACGACACCGGCTGCGCTCATCAGCGTGATGAAAAGAAACGCTTCCTGTACTACCACGGGTGCAAGTTGTCCTCTATACAAATTGAAGCGATAACTTAATGTAAAGGAAGTCCAGGCTTCACGGCAGTCTCCCTCAATTTTGCACCATTAAGGCGCTTTTAACACCGGTTAAGAGACCAATAAAAAAATTCTGCAAAATACAGGCCACGCGGCCTCGAGATCTTTATTCGTTCCTGGACGAAAATGCGTCGCGCTTTGTTCCTGCTCATCCATTGAACATCGAGGCGGAAATGTCCAGGTACGAGGCACTGCAGAACAGTAACTACTACATGGACACATTGACTCTAGTTTCCCGACGACTTGTCTATTTCGCAGCAAACCAGTCTCCCTAGGCTTAAGTTGTTTTTGAACCTAAACACCTGCTCTATCTTGGCTCACCCAAGTCATGTTTGGTGCACGCGCTCTGTCTTCTGCTCCATGAACTCTATCGGCCTACAGCTTTTATCTCCGCGAGCTAGGATGCGTCTCGGATTAGTGCATCACTCTGCTCTCTCATTTGTCTGGCAATGGCGTCTGGGGAGCTCGTGCCACGAGCAATTACTCGGTAAAGCGTGGGAACGAGAAATAGGGTTAGGAAAGTAGCCACGCTGACCCCGTAGAGAATCACCACTCCAAGGACGTTACGGCTTGCTGAGCCGGGTCCTTCCATTGCGATCAGTGGTATCGCGCCCACCAAGGTAGAAACGGCGGTCATTAATACGGGGCGCAGGCGTTGCGCCGAGGCTGCAATGATCGCTGCGTCGAACTCAATGCCTTCGTCACGTTTTTGGTTTATGAACTCAACAAGAAGAATGCCGTTCTTGGTTGCGATGCCAATCAGCATGAGTAGGCCAATTTGGCTGAACAAATTGAAGGTGCTGTCGGAGACGAGAAGTCCAAACAAGCCTCCCAACAGGGCGAGGGGTACGGTCACCATGATGACCGTAGGGTGGACAAAACTCTCAAACTGGGCGGCCATAACCAGAAAAAGCACCAGCAGTGCCAACCCCAATGCAAAGAAAATGTCATTGCTGGACTCTTTGTAGTCGAGGGATTGGCCCTGGTACGCAACTTTTGCACTAGCAGGCAGCTTCTCGTTCACCGCGTTCTCAAGAAACTCAAGAGCGCTTCCCAAAGTCACGCCCTCGGCCAGTGTTGCGCTGATGGTGACAGCACGCAGCCGATTAAATCGATTCTGTGTCGCGATACCCGCGACGCTATCGGTTCGCAAAAGGTTGGCAAGGGGGATGAGCGCACCGCTGTCCGCGCGGACCCGAACGTTTTCGATGTCGTTTGGCGTTACCCGTTGGCTCTCCTCAAGCTGAACGATGACCGGGTATTCCTCACCATCGACCGAATACGTATTCACTTCCTGTTCGGTCATTAGCGCTTGCAGCGCTTCCGCAACTTCGCGCGCACTCACACCAAGCGCCGCCGCTCTCGCGAGATCTATCGCCACATGAACCTGCTGCTGCGTTTCTTGTAAATCGGTATTAAGGAGTCCGAAGAGTCCGCTCTGTTGTGCTTCTGCGAGAACCACATCGCGCCAAGAAGCCAAGGTTTCATAATCCGGTCCCTGCAGAACGAAGCGCACAGGGGTGTCTGGTCCGCGCTGGCCAAGGCCCGTGGGAATAAAAGCCATGGCTCTTATGCCGGGTACTGTTCGCCATTCCTTCATTAGCTGTTGGCGAAGTTCGAAAGCGCTGTAGTCCCGTTCGTCCCAAGGAACTAGCGAAATTCGAGCGAAGGCCGTAGACGGAGTTGTCGCTCGGTAAAACGGCGCGACGAAGAGAACGCGGGTGACCGAACCACCTTCCTGAAGTTCAAGAAGAGACGGCTGCAATTCCTCTATGACGCTGCGAATGGCCGCGATATTTGTACCCTCTTGCGCGGAGATGATCGCTAAGACTGTATCCTGATCTTCCACGGGTACATATTCCCGCTGAAGCGGGTTGTACACCACGGGTAAGAGTACGAGGCAGGCGAGGGCCACCAGTAGGCCCAGCCAGGAGCGTTTGAGTAAGCTGGCGAGCACTTTGGCGTACAGCGCGGCTAATCGGTCGACGGCCGGTGCCAGGCTCCAACGAGCATGGCTTGCGCTTGCGGTTCGTTTGAACAGTTTACTGCAGAGCATGGGCACTAGGCTGAGCGCGAGCAGCGTTGAGACGATGACAGAAACCGCAATCGTTGCTGCCAGCTCAGTGAACAGTCGGCTGCTGGCGTCCTGCAAGAACATCACTGGGCTGAACACGGCGAGTAAGACCGCAGTCGTCGCTATCACCGCAAAGCCCACCTGCTTTGCTCCCTCGGAGGCAGCGAGCAGTGGCGGTTCGCCGTTTTCGATTCGTCGGTAGACGTTTTCAAGGACGACAATTGCGTCATCGACCACCAGCCCGATGGCCAGCACCATGCCGAGGAGGGTGATGAGGTTGAGAGAAAAGCCTAATGCGGAAAGAGCGATAACCGCTCCAAGCAGCGAAACGGGGATGCACACGACAGGGATGAGCGTTGCTCGTACCGTTCCTAAAAAGAGCAAAATCACCAGCGCTACCAGCCCGGTGGTTAGCGCCATGGTCTGGTAGACACCGCTGATGCTAGAGCGAATGAACGCCGAGGCATCACCGGAGGCGGAGATGCCCATACCCTCCGGGAGGTCATTCTCGATCGCGAGTATTTCATCGCGCACCGCATCGAGAACCTCAATCGTATTCGCCTTTGACTGTTTCACGACTCCGATGGACATGCTGTCAAAGCCGTTGGTCAAGAAAACCCGACGCGTGGTCGCCGCTGCTTCCTCTACCCGCGCTATCTCGCCGAGGCGAATCAGATGGCCGTCTTCACCGCGCTGAAGTACGAGCTGTGCAAACTGTTGCGCATTTCGGTAGCTACGAGAAACGCGCACGGGAAACTCATAATCTGTGGACTCTAGCCTCCCTGCGGGCAGCTCTAGATTTTCTCGGCGCAACGCCTCAAGAACGTCGCTAACTGCAAGGTTCCTGGCAATTAGTGCCTGGCGATCAATCCAGATACGCATAGATCGTGAAGAGCCACCGTAGATGTTGACCGACGCAACACCCGGAAGCACTGTGAAGCGATCCACTATATAGCGTTCTGCATAGTCAGTAATTTCCATGATCGACATGCCGTCGCCTTCAATACTTATGTAGAGAAGGGGCTGGCTTTCGCTGTCGGCCTTAGTGACCTGAGGACGTTCGGCTTCTTCGGGTATTCGGCGGCTTGCGCGAGACACCCGATCGCGTACGTCGTTGGTCGCGGAGTCCAGGTCGCGGCTGAGTTCAAACTCAATGGTGATGTTAGAGCGACCATCGCTGCTGCTACTGCGGATAGCGCGGATTCCCTCAATGCCGCCGATTTCGTCTTCGATGGGTTGCGTTATTCGCGTTTCCACCACATCCGCAGCCGCACCGCTATAGTCCGTACTTATGGATACCTGCGGTGGAGCGATGTCCGGATACTCGCGGGTCGAGAGCTGAGCGAAGGCCATAACGCCAAAAGCGATCAAGAGCAACGCGATGACAGTCGCAAACACTGGCCGCTGCACGGAAATCTCGGGTAGGCGCATGCTAGTATTTCTGCTCGCGACAGCTATGTCGCATCAACAAATTACAGGAGACTCCTTCGCCCACGCTAACAGCCCCTCGTCAGGCAAGAAATGCCTTTAGTCAGCACCTGCGGCCACCTCTCCCTGGTTTTCCACGACCGGAATTCCCGGTCGCAAAGTAATTTGTCCACTACTGATCACCCGGTCTCCCGTCGAAATGCCCGAGCTGATCTCAATCGCACCGGGAAGGCGGCGTCCTATTGTGACGCTCACTCGGCGCGCTTTAGACTCCTCGTCAACGAGATACACGCTGCTTTGCGCGCCGCTTTGCAGCAGCGCCGTCTCGGGAATAATGATGGCCTCCGAGCTACCAACGTCGACCTCCACGGTCATGAGCATCCCTGGGCGAAGCCTACCGTCCGGGTTGTCCAAAAGCGCTCGTACTGGAAAAGCCCTCGTTACCGGGTCGATGCGACTTCCTAGCTGATTGACCGTGCCAGAAAAACTCAATTCGGGCCAAGCCGCGCTTTGCGCGATCACTGGTGCGCCGATACTGAGTTTGGCGAACTGACTTTCTGGCAAGGTAAAGTCCAGCTTCAACGGGTCTATGTCGTCAAGCTCGGCTATCACCGTACCTGGAGTGAGCAAAGCGCCCACACTGATTTGACGAAAACCGATTACCCCGTCGAAGGGAGCGCGAATGTCGCGGTCTTGAATCCGGGCGCGGAGCGCTTCCAGAATCGCCTGGCCCGCATCCACGCGGGCTCTCGCCACGTCTGTTTCCGCTGCAGTTGCGATCTCTATGCCGAGGGAAATCAAGCGCTCAAATTGCAGTTGCGCTTCTCGTAGGCTGGCCTCTGCCTCCCGTAGCAAAGCGAGTTGTTCTTCATCAATCAGCTCGACCAGAATGTCCCCTTCTTTAACAACCTCGCCACCTTCGAAGTATACGGCGCTTACCTGTTCGGTAACTTTTGCAGTTAGCGTGACTGACTCGTTACCGACCAGCGTGCCGACGCCTTCCAGTATCACCGGCAGTGGTTGCATAGACGCCTTTACTGTTTTGACCGGCACGGGCGCGAGCGATCGTCCTTGAACTCGCCCCTGCGTTTCGCTCTCGCAGGCAGCCAAGCCAATTAGCAGGCTCATCGATAGCGCAGCTAAAGGCCCTAACGGAAAACGCTTTGAAACGTGTTGGACTCGCACAAGCTGACTCATCTGATATATGGACCAAAACCGCGTAAAAGAGGTGGGCCAATCACTCGCGAAGTTCATTTTCTCAACGCCCGCGAACCGGACCCTACAGCGCATAGTCTGAATCGTATCGCCTAGGCCTAGCGTAACGTGAACGGACTGAAAAGACATTCCCAAGCTTGGGAATGTCGGGAAAATCTCAGCCAATCTCTTACTGTAAAGCGGCAAGAACCCGATCGTGAAACTTCACACGCTTTCCGATCAAGCTTCCCGCTTTACTTCCAATAAAAAAGGGTGCCCGAAGGCACCCTAGACACTCCTAAAGCAGCCCGCTAAGGGCTGCGGCTTTCGGCTTTAGAAATCAGCTCGCAGTCGCAGGTAGTAATATCCTCCCTGCCAGTCAACTACCGAAGTCGACGCATAGATCCTTCCGCAGCAGTAGTCGTTGTCGCTCGCGATACGATCAACCTCGTCGGGGAACTCATCAAAGATATTACGACCGCCTATGGTTGCTCGTAAGTTTTGATTAATTTGCCAAGACCCCTCTAGATCAAAAAATACCGTTGGATCGTATTCTTGAATAGAAAGGGGAGAGGTGTTGTCCGAGTCTTCGCTTTCACCGAAGTAGCGAACGCGGCCCATGATGGTGAAATCACCAACGGTGTGTACTGCGGTGGCGTTCCAGCGAAGGTTCGGCAACTGGTTTTCAAGATCGAATTCTGTCTCCGGATTAAGAACGTCGAGCGGGTCGCTGGTGACCTCCTGCTCGTTGTAGTTAAGAGCCAGCGACAGATCGGTAATCTGACCACTTGACCATTCGAAGGGATAGGAAGCCACCAAATCAAACCCGGTTGTCTCCGTATCGATCGCGTTTTGGAAGTAGTTCACACCGCCAATACTTTCCGCTCCTGCTACGCCCGCACCCTGTAAAGCTAGGAACCGAGCGAAAGCATCTGGATCACCATCCGGATCGGAACTTACGTCTAAGGTAGACACCGCCCGGAACCGATCGTCGATATCGATTCGGTAGAGGTCGAAGGTGAGTGTTAGATCCGCAACCTCAGCTGTAAAACCAAGGGTGTAGCTGGTAGACGTCTCCGGAGCGAGTTCTTCCGCTCCAAGCGCCTGGGCTACGACGCCGCCCGCCGGAAACAGGCCGGTCGCAACGGGAAAGCCATTAGGTAAGCGGGTAGAGACGTTTGTGGTGCCCTGCTGTCCCGGAGTGGGAGCACGGAACCCTGTGCCAATCGATCCTCGTAAGGCAAACGCATCATTTACCCGGTAGCGCGCAGCTACCTTACCGACCAATTCGTTTCCAAAGTCAGAGTAGTCCTCGAAACGAAGCGCGCCTTGCAGCAATAGCTGATCAGTCACGTCTGCTGAGAGGTCACCGTAGATTGCGTAGGAGTCACGAGTATATTCTTCGGAGAACTCCGGCGAGTATCCGGGGAAGCCGTTAGAACCAACGCCCACGACTGTAAAAACGGGATCGTCTGGGTTAGCGCAATCTAAAGGTTCATCCGCGGGTGCGTTGGTCGCTGCCAGTCCTGCTGCCGTGGGTGTACCGTCGTCGTTGCAAAGACCAAAGGGATCCGATACCGCATGCGGCCCGGCGATATATGATTCCGGCTGATCAGACTGTCCCACGTCGTAGGTCTCATCCATGTAGCTCACGCCGTAAGCGAATACCAAAGGCGACGCTAGACCCGCTTCGAACTCTGTGACCATGTCAATTTGGAATTGGAGCTCTTCGTTCGTCAGCGTACCCGGACGGAAGTCGGTCGGCGTAGCAGGTCCCAAAGATGGGTTGATCGTGTTGAAAAGCCGATAGTCAATTTCATTGGAGCCAAACCGCATACTCACGTCAAAGCTTGTGCTCTCGGACACGTTGCCGCGAATACCACCCGCAGCGGAGAAGTCGTCCACATCGCCTTCAAAGCGCGGCGTGAAGCCGCCCGGGAATATCTCAAGTGGGTTGTATATAGAGCCATCCTCCTGGCGGAGATCCTCAATGGTGCCGTTACCGGGCCATCGATAGAAGAAGCTCCCGTCACTAGAAATCTTGCCGTAGTTACCAAAAGCATAGAGTTCCATACCGTTGGCAAGATCATAGCCCGCATTAATAAACAACATCTGGTGCTCGCGGTTTGGGATACCCCACGGCATTACGTTATCGCCCTCAACGGAGGCGTTTGGAATCCCTGCGGGATAGGCGGCCTGCAATGCTTGGATTCGCTCAGAAGCGCCCGGAGTAGGAATGCCAGATGCAAAACCTTGCTTAAGTTCTGTTTGCGTAACGAAGCGTTCGTTAGTCGGATCAACACAGAAGAACGATTCACAGTAAGGCTCTGCGCGCTCAGTAAATTCTGAATCGTTGATCTCGGCGGAGATCGATATAAAACCGCTTTCGCCCAACGGCAAACCGATGTTCCCTTGCACCGTATACGCGGTGCCATCGCCCTCATAGAACTGACCGGTGTCCACGGTGAGGTCGAAGCCTTCCCGATTGTTCTTAAGGTTGAAGTTCATCACACCTGCAATAGCATCCGACCCATACTGGGACGAAGCACCATCACGCAATACCTCAATCGACTGAATAGCTGAGGCTGGAATCGTGGCGATATCAGGCCCCTGTGTTCCTGAGCCGCCGATTTGCACCAGAGAAGCTCGGTGTCGGCGTTTACCGTTAACCAAGACTAGCGTGTGGTGGGAATCCAGCCCTCGTAGCTGCACCGGTCGAATGAAAGAAGCGCCGTCGGAAATCGGCTGTCGGTTCACGTTAAACGACGGCACCAATGTTTGGAGGATATCGACCGTGTCGGAATAGGAAATGGTTTCTATCTGCTCTGTGTTGAACGTATCAATCGGAACCGCTGAGTCCACTGCTGAGCGTGGCGTTCCTCTCAAGCCGGTTATTACCACTTCCTCTAACGCTGTCGGATCCTGGGCCACGGCCTGTGGCAAGTAGCTCGCCGCCATGCCAGAAGTCAGCATCGCGATAGCCATAGGCAGGGGCTTGACTCGATTTCGCATCTTTTATCTCCTCGATTGTTCCGCGGGGGCGGACCGTTGCCTGACCAATTCTTTGTTTTTGTTGGACGGAGCTTTGGGATTGCGTTTCGTCCCGACCGCCGTCTGGAGCACGCCTTTATTGCCCTAGGTACCAGAGCACACCGCGCATCATTGAGTTGAGACGCAAATCTCATACCAAGGTGCTTCTCGACCAGTACGATTACTTTCCGTCGTTTGGTTTTGAATCCTTAAATTCCCTGGAAATCGCTATTTTTATAGGTGTATTCAGGGTTTTTTTTGCCTTGTCCGGATGGAGTCGGCCTGCCCATAACGTGCACCTGACAACCAAGATTCGATTTCTCGGTTAACTAAACCTGCTCTCCTCAGAGGCTGTCGGCATTAATTTGGGGCTTACGCACCGTAAACGAGCGGGCTAGGGTGTGATTTTGTGCATGCCGCTTTTCTTTGCGGGTAGGGATGTAAGTCCTGGGGCCTTTACTAGCTTTTCCAGGAGCATGCGGCGTTGAAGAAGTACCTTGTTACCATCGTAGTTTCTGACCGCTTGCTGCATACTCCAGAGCCTCGAAAAATGCACACGGAACGAACATGCATCCATCATCTGACGCTGTGAAGAGTTTGCGCCGAACCTTGCTTGCTACAGCGACCGTTTTTTTAGCCGCATGCTCCAATGACCCTGCCAAGCAATCCGCCGGTGTTGATTCTCCGAGCGCGAATCCCAAGCTTCAAAGCGGTATGGTGGTGACGGCAAACCCGCTTGCCACCCGAGCCGGCGCGCAAGTGCTGCGGCGCGGCGGAAGCGCTGTAGACGCAGCAGTGGCGATCGAATCGGTATTGAGCCTGGTTGAACCACAGAGTTCCGGTTTTGGGGGCGGTGGTTTCCTGATGCATTTCGATGCAAGCAGCGGCAGTCTGCAGGCCTACGACGGTCGGGAAGTGGCGCCCGCTGGAGTCGATGCGGATCTTTTCCTAGATGAAGACGGAGAGGTACTTGGGTTTCTAGAGGCAAAGAACAGCGGTCTTTCTATCGGCGTGCCCGGCGTGGTCGCTATGCTAGCTTTAGCGCAGTCGGAGCATGGAACACTGCGCTGGGATTCTCTGTTTGATGATGCTATTTCCTTAGCAGAAAACGGATTTGTCGCCTCTCCTCGATTGCGTTCTTTTTTCGAAAAGTACGGTCTGCGCTTGATTCCCAGCACGCAGGAAGAGGGCCCGATGGATGCCTACGAGTATTTCTTCGACGACGCGGGAGAGTTTCGCGAGAGACTTTTTAATCCGGCCTATGCAGAGACCCTGCGACTGATCAGTCAAGATCCCGCCAATCTTTATCGTGGGGACTTGGCTGAGTCTATGGTTGCAAGCGCCCAGCATCTCCCGCGGGCCGGAACACTAAGCCTTGAAGATATTGCCGCGTATCAGCCACGTAAGCTCACGCCGATCTGCGTGGACTATCGCGGCATTGATTACTGCGGACCACCACCACCGTCTTCCTGGATTGCGGTAGGGATGACGCTAGAAATACTAGAGAATCTCCCCTTTCCCGGGGAAGATCGCATGCAGTCTTGGGCCATGTTTACCGAGGCACAACGAATGGCCTACGCAGACCGGGATCACTTCATTGCCGACGATACGGCAGTTCCGGTTCCTCTCACGGGACTTTTGAACGGTGATTACCTTCGCCAGCGGGCGGAGCTTATATCCCTCGATTCGGCCGCACCAACCTACGAGCCCGGCGACCCCTGGAGCTTTGAAACCGCCCAGGTACGCCCGGAATTCGGTAAGGACACAACTGATGATCAGCCAGGAACGACCCACTTCGTGGTGGTCGATAACAACGGTAACGTCGTATCGATGACCGCTACCGTTGAAAGTATCTTCGGTTCTGCGCGCATGGCTGGAGGGATGTTCCTCAATAACGAACTGACAGACTTCGCGCGCGATCCAAGAGATGAAGATGGCAAGCTCGTGGCGAATCATCCGGCGCCGAGAAAGAGACCCCGCTCCTCAATGTCACCTACCATCGCCCTTAGAAAAGACGGCAGTTTTCATATGGCGACCGGATCACCGGGTGGCAATTCCATCATCGCTTATACGGCCAAGTCGATCGTGGGTATGGCTGACTGGAATTTGTCTCCGCAAGAGGCGATTGACCTTCCCAACGTGGTTGCACGAGGCGACGTGATCAGAGTCGAGCAGTCCCGGGCCAGCGAGGCGATGCTTGCTGCAATGCGTGCATTCGGCTTTAACGTGCGCGAATCAGCCGGCGAGAACTCGGGGCTGAGCGTCATCCTTGCGCACGGCGATGGTGTTCTCGAAGGCGGTGTGGATCCCCGGCGAGAGGGCACCGTGGAGATAGTTCCTCCGCCCGGAGAGCGCTGAACAGGGCTGTGAAAACAACGTTGCATTTTGTTTTAGGCTTGGCCTTAAATGCCCTTTGCTTCGGGAAGGTTCGTTCCTGTCCTAGCGGAGGCCTTTCCAGCAGCCAGCGCGGAAACCCCTATCGAGGATGTTATGCATGATGTCGAGAATTCTTTTTTTCGTTTGCACCGGTCTCCTTTTGTCAGCATGTGCAAAAGAGGACGCGGCGCAAACAGCGGAAGTCATTGAGTCCACCGAAAAAGGAGCTGCCGCCGTCGCAAGTGTCCCGGAGCCGCCGGAAGCGGAGTCAATACTGCCACCAAAGGTAGGTGACACTGCTCCCTCGTGGACGGGCGCTCATATTCTTGATGGCAGCACGATCAGTTTTCCGGAGGTGCTCAATGAAAGCCCTGCGGTGTTGGTGTTCTGGGCAACTTGGTGCCCTTACTGCAAGGCATTTATGCCGTATACCCAGGACATACAGCAGGACTATACGGCCGAGGGCGTGCAGATCCTTACCTTTAATGCCAAAGAGAGGGGCCGTGGTGACCCGCGTGCTTATATTGAGTCCCTCGGATTTCCTATGGTCCCGGTTGCAGATGCGGATGAAATTGCCAGCCTCTACGGTGTCGAATACATACCGGGTTTGATGGTTGTCGACGGCACCGGCCAGATTGTCTATCAGCGGGGTTGGACTGATTTGCCTGCAGGCCAGAAAGTAGCAGAACAATGGGATTTGGAGGTACGCCGGGCGCTGGACAACTCGCTGGGGCTGGCTGAAAGCGAGGGCTAGTGATGCGGTATCTGCGCTGGCTGCTCTCCACGTTAATCGTTGGTCTTCTAGCGCCAGATGGTCACGCGGAGTCCTTGGTTCCCGTGCTCAGCAAGCAGTTTACGGATCGCCCAATTCCAAGGTTTTCAGTAGATGCGGCGTGGCCGAGTATTCCCGATGATCTGATGATCGGCCAGGTACCGGGTCTTGCCGTCGACCGTGACGACAACGTGTGGATTTTACAGCGCCCAAATTCCCTTGGGTTTTCGGATAAGGGTCTAGCGCAAACTCCGCCGACGGCCGTGTGTTGTCGACCGGCACCTCACGTAATGAAATTCTCTCAAGCGGGAGAGCTGCTAAGGGCTTGGGGTGGTCCAGAGCACGCGCCAACAAAAGACGGCGTAAACCAGTGGCCTGCCAATGTGCACGGCCTCTATCTCGACGACGATGGCAAGGTATGGATTGCAGGTAATGGCAATGGCGATCATGTGGTACTGAACTTCAGTCAGCAGGGAGAATTCATTCGCCTGATCGGACACCGGGATCGAACGGCTGGAAACGAAGATCGTCGCTCACTAGGTGGTCCCGCCGACATTTTCCACAACACAATAACCGGCGAGACGCTGATTGCCGATGGCTATATCAACAAGCGGATCATCGGTTTTGATGAAGAAGGTGCATTCACCCGTTTCTGGGGTGCGTACGGACGTTCTCCCGATGCACCCGCACGCGCTGGTAGCTTCGATCAGAGCCAGGCCTCGAGCAATTCAGATGGTGGCGCAAATCCGCAGGCGCAGAGCTTTGGTGACATTGTGCACTGCATCGTTCACGGCCCCCGCGGGCGGATCTACATCTGCGATCGACGCAACAACCGAATTCAGGTGTTTGCCTCTGGCTCGACGAACAAACACATACAAGACTTAGTGTTTGCGCCGCAAACCGGTGGTACACGAACGGTGTCGGACGTCGCCTTTTCTCCCGACGGAGAATATATGTACGTATCGGACATGATGAACGGGCAGGTCTGGATTCTCGATGGGAAGACCTATGAGAAGCTGGGTACCTTCGGGCGCAATGGTCGCTATCCGGGCCAGTTTATCTGGCTGCACAGCCTGGCGTCGGACAGCGATGGTAATGTCTACACGACGGAGGTAAGTACCGGTCGCCGCGTTCAAAAGTTTGTGTTCACCGGGGTCGAATAGAAAATGATGGGAGTATCTTTCTTGTTACTGCAGCGTCGTCCAATGCAAGCGTTCCAAATAGAGCGAAGCCCGCG